>DATHLN010000196.1:0-32118 GCA_035488115.1 Candidatus Limnocylindrales bacterium
GCCGGTCAGCACACGCTCTCGCAGGACGAGATCACCGCGCTGATCGTCCGGCTCGGGCGCGAAGGAAAGAAGGTCGTGCGGCTCAAGGGCGGCGACGTGTTCGTCTTCGCGCGCGGTGGCGAGGAGGCGGCGGCGCTCGCGGAAGCCGGCGTTCCGTTCGAGATCGTCCCCGGGATCACGTCGGCGATCGCCGCGCCGGCGTACGCGGGGATCCCGGTGACGCACCGCGATCACAACACCGCGTTCACGATCGCGACCGGGCACGAGGATCCGACCAAGGGCTACTCGTCGCTCGATTTCGCCAAGCTCGCGAACCGTAAAGCGACGACGATCTTCCTGATGGCGATGGGCAACCTCGCCGGGATCGTGGCGAAGCTGAAGGAGCACGGGCTGGAAGGCGACACACCGGTCGGGATCGTGCACGAGGGGACGAAGCCCGCGCAAGAGACGCTGACCGCGACGCTCGACACCGTCGTCGGCGAGGTCGAACGCAGCGGCATTACGGCACCGGCGATCGTCGTCATCGGCGACGTCGTGCGCGAGCGCGAGCGGATTCGCTGGTTCGATGCGCAGCCGCTCTTCGGCAAGCGCGTGCTGATCACGCGTCCCGCGCACCAGGCCGACGAGCTCGCCGCACGCCTGTGGGAGATGGGCGCGGAGCCGATCCTCGCGCCGGCGATCGAGATTGCGCCGCCGCCCGACCTGAACGCCGCGCGCGACGCAGCCGCGCACGTGCGCGACTACGCGTGGATCGTCTTCACCAGCCGCAACGGCGTCGACGCGTTCTTCGACCGGCTCGGCGAGCTCGGCCGCGACGCGCGCGCGTTCGGCGACGTGCGCATCGCCGCGATCGGCCCGAAGACCGCCGCGGCGCTCACCGCGCGCGGCCTGCGCCCCGACCTGATCCCGCCGGAGTACGTGAACGAAGCCGTCGCCGAAGCGCTCCTCGCTCGCACGAGCGACGGTGACCGAATCCTCGTGTACCGCGCGCGCGAAGCGCGCGACGTCCTTCCCGAGACGCTGCGCGAGCATGGCCGCGAGGTCGACGTCGTCGCGGCGTACGAGACGCGCACCGTCCGCGATCCCGAGCTCGCGGAGAAAGCCGCGCGCGCGGACGTCGTGACGTTCACCAGCTCGAGCACCGTGCACGGCTTCGTCGAGAACGTTCCGAACGCGGCGCGCGCGCTCAGCGGTAAGACCGTCGCGGCGATCGGCCCGATCACCGCGCGAACGGCGCGCGATGCGGGGATTCGCGTCGACGTTATCGCGGACGAGTTCACGGTCGAGGGGCTGCTTCGCGCGCTTATGCTGCCGGTATGAGAACGCACGGGGTATAACATACTTGACTAAAGAGCGCGCCGATGGTCGGCGTCCGACCTGGAACGGTTCTGCCGGACAAGGCGACGCGGTAGAAACGCAAGCGACTTGGCTCGAACCTGCATCTTTTGCGGCAAGACCGACTTAACGCGCGAACACCTCTTCGCTAGTTGGATACGAGACAAGTTTCGCGCGTCGCCGTCGCCCCCGCTTATACAGTTCGAACGCGACGAATCCCTCATTTGGTCGTACGGTGGCGACGCGACGCTTGAGCACACGATCAAGGTCGTTTGCGCGCGCTGTAATAACGGCTGGATGAGCGCGCTTGAAGTGCGCGCCGGTGCCGTACTGCAACCGATGCTAAAGGCCGAGCGCGTCGGGATAACGCTCGGCTATACCGACCAACTGAAGGTCGCATCATGGGTCATGGAAATAGCAAAGGCGCGAATCTGTTCGAATACAAGGAGCGATTCCTCGGTCGCGACACGCGCGGGATTCACCACGTTCACTTCGCGATCGGCGCGCTCTACTGCGCCGTCACCTTGTTCGTCGGGCGGAAGCGTGTTTTTCCGCGAGCCATGAACGCGGATGCTGGCGGGCGGGCGCTCATCATTTGGCCCGTTCAGCCGAAGGTCATTTGGCCGTCGGCGTCTATCAGCGAAGTTGGAGGCGTTGAGGGAAGGTTCGACGCCTGGACCAACGCCGCATGGTGGCTGTAACGCTTTACAGCGCGCGTTATCGCCGAGCACGATGATCGCGCAGTTCTCGAAGATCGCCTGTTCCGCTATGTCGAGCGCATCCCAATCGGGATAGCAGTCCGCGTTGCGCGGCGCGTCGCCGCCCTCCATGCGTTCGAGCGCGACGAAGAGCGTCCGTCCGAGGTGCCGGATTAGGGCTTCGTCGGCTTCGTACTGTCCGGCGCCGGTTTCTCCGGCTTGGGTACGCGAATCAGCCCACCGACGACCTTCTTAAGTCGTCCAGCGGTATCAGCGGGTCGAGCGGCTTCTGACGCGTCATCTTCTCGCATCATAGCACCGAGAGGAGCCCAACCCCAATGCCGCTAGCCCCCGCGCCTGACCACCCGGACCGCTGGTTGTATGACCACCTGTTGAAACTAGAAAAGGGCCTCCATGCGCTCGTCGTAGACGCCTTGAATCGTAGAAGTGCGATCTCCGACGAGACGGCAGAGGTTCTAAAGCAGGCCGCAGCAGCGCTCGCGCCGCCGGGAAGCGAGTAGTTCGACCTCGGTGTTCGATTTGGTCGCTGCTCTTTAGCCAAGTATGTTATACCCAACGCACGAACGAACTTGACAAGCAACGCCGCACGGCGATATGATGAAGGCCGAGCGCCGGGGGGTATTGATCCTACCCGGTCTCGTCATTTTTAAATCGCGTCGAAGCGCATCTTTTTGCCCGCGATACGGCGATAGTACGGATATTCCGTCTCATCGCGGGAGCGGCGCAGCACATTGTACGCCACGACGTCGGCCAGCTGAACGTGATTGCTCCGAGCGGAGTCTTGGAAGTAGGGCCGCTCCACGACCCGCGTCGGCGGAATCCAGCATTCCGTGTCCCGCAGGCGCTCGTGCTCGCGGATTATTGCTTCGTGCACGGCGCCGTGAAGCCGCACTTCGCGCTGATCGAGAAACAGCCGACCAGGTTGGCCGGCGTACCGGCACCATCCGTCGAGGGATCGTAACAGATCGACGTAGGCGGCGATGAAAAGATCGCCGCCGCGCCGGGCGGCCAGGCGCGGAACGACCCGATGGCTTGTGGATGACGGAAGCGCACCACGCGAACGGCAGATCGTCGATCACAGCATACAGCTCGTGACCGAATTGACGCAGCTCGTCCGGCGACAATGAGGAGAAAGGGTTATCCGAACGAGGCCGCACATGCGCCATGCGAACCTCATGCGATCCGATCTCCACGCCGTGAGGTGCACGGTCTGGAAAGTACCGGCGCTTTAGCGCGTTGAACGCCTCTTCGATCGTCGTCCAATGAACGTCGTCGAATCCGATCGCGAGCAGGACCACCCACGGCTGATCCCCTGAACGGATGCTAAACGTTCCGGATTCGTCGGCATAAAAGGCAAGCACGCCGGTCAATCCCACGATTTCTCGTTCCGGCAAGTCTTCCGGAGAGAGCCCTGGCGCAGCAGGGGCACACCGGCGGCGCACGGCGAAGGCCGAGCCGCGACGTGGAGCAACAGCACACTGTGCCGCGCCCGCTCGTGATCACGAGCCGAGTCCCACCGCGGTGAGGATCCGCAAGCGGTTCCGCTTCGAGGCGTCCCATATGCTGCCGCACCACGCCGGCAAGTGCGCGCGGCTGCACGGCCATTCGTACCGTCTGGACGTCACCGTGCGCGGCGAGCTGCGCGAGGACGGCGCGGAGAGCGGGATGGTGATGGATTTCGCCGAGCTCGAGGCGATCGTCGGACCCGAGGTGATCGACCGGCTCGACCATCGCCACCTGAACGACGTCGTGGAGAACCCGACCTGCGAACGCATCCTGCTGTGGATCGCCGCCGGGCTCGCGCCGCGTCTGCCCGGGCTCGACGAGCTCGTGCTCTGGGAGACGGCGTCGGCGTGCGCGGTCCTGCGCGCGGACGAGCTGTCGAAGAGCACCGGGCGTTCGCAAGCGACGCGGTGAGCGTGAACGTTCTCGCGATCGGCGCGGTGTTCGGCGGGGTCATCGCGCGGATCGCGTGGCGCGCGCACGCGCTGACAGCCGGCGGTGCGGTCGCCGCGTTCGTCGTCGGCACGCTGACGTACGCGACCGGCACGCTCGGATTCACCTTCGTGCTGCTCACGTTCTTCGTGCCGTCGGTGCTGCTCTCGCGCGTCGGCCGCACGCGGAAGCGCGGGCTGGTCGACGTCGGGAAGCACGGCGCGCGCGACGCGATGCAGGTGCTCGCGAACGGCGGCGTCGCGACCGTGTGCGCGGTCGTGTGGGCGCTCGTGCACGATCCGCGCTGGGCGCTCGCGTTCGCCGGCGCGTACGCCGCCGCGACCGCCGACACGTGGGCGACCGAAATCGGCACGCTCGCGCGAAGTCAGCCGCGCTCGATCCTCACGCTGCGCCCGGTGCCGACCGGGATGTCGGGCGGGATCACGCTCCCCGGAACGCTCGCGGAGGTCGCGGGCGCGATCTGGCTTGGAGTCACCGGGTTCGTCGGGATCGCGCTGGCCTACATGCTGAACGCGGGCGACTTCGGGTTCTCGTGGCAGACTCACGCGCCGATGGCGATCGTGTTCCCGCCCGCGCTGCTGCTCGCGATCCCGGCCGGCGGGATCGCCGGCGCCACTGCCGATTCCCTGCTCGGCGCGACGGCGCAGGAGCTGCGCCGCTGCGAAGCATGCAAGCGGACGTGCGAGACCGACCCGCATGCGTGCGGCGAGCCGACTCGGCTCGTGCGCGGCCTCCCCGGCTTCTCGAACGACGTGGTGAACCTGCTCGCGACCGCCGTCGGCGCCGCGGTCGCGTTCGGCGTCGGCAGCGTGGCGCGCTGATGCAAGTGCCGAAACCGACCTTGGTCCGGACGTAGTCCAAGCGGACGTGCGACGATCCGTCGCACCACAACGCCATGGCTACCGAACCGACCAAAGACCGCGACGTCAGCGAGAACGGTGCCCGGCTGATCCTCATCACGCTGGGGATCATGGCCGCGACGCTCATGCAGACGCTCGACTCGACGATCGTCAACGTCGCGCTGCCCACGATCCAGGGCAACCTCGGGGCGACGCAAGAGGAAGGCGCCTGGGTCGTCACCGGCTACATCATCTCGGCGGTCATCGTCATCCCGCTCACGCCGTGGCTGCAGATCCGCTTCGGCCGGCGGCAGTACTACTCGGCGGCGATCATCGGCTTCACCGTCGCCTCGATGCTGTGCGGGATCGCGACCTCGATCGGCCAGCTCGTCTTTTACCGGATCGTGCAGGGCGCGTTCGGCGGCGGGCTGATCGCGACCGGACAGGCCTCGCTGCGCGACACCTTCCCGCGGCGGCTGCTCGGCGCTTCGCAAGCGGTCTTCGCGCTCGGCGCGATCGTCGGACCGTCGGTCGGTCCCACCGTCGGCGGCTGGCTGACCGACAACTTCTCCTGGAACTGGGTGTTCTTCATCAACCTCGTCCCGGGGATCTTCGCGGCCGTCGTGATTCTCACGATGATGCGCAATCCGTCCGATCCGAAGCGCATCCCGGTCGACGGGATCGGTCTCTCGCTGCTCGCGGTCGGGCTCGGCTCGCTGCAGTACATCCTCGACGAAGGGCAGCGCAACGACTGGTTCGCCGATCCGGTGATCCGGCTGTTCGGCGCGACGACCGTCATCGGGCTCGTCGCGTTCGTCTGCTGGTCGCTGTGGGGGACGAAACGCCCGATCGTCGACCTGCGCGCGTTCAAGTACCGCGCGATCGCGGCGGGGAGCGCGCTCGGGTTCGCGATCGGCTCGGTGCTGTTCGGCGCGACGGTGATCCTGCCGCAGTACGTGCAAGGTGTCCTCGGCTTCACCGCGACGCTCTCGGGCGAGTTGATCTTCGTGCGCGCGGCGTTCATCGCGCTGCTCACGCCGTTCATCGCGCGGCTCGCCGGGAGCGGCCGGATCGACACGCGCGTGCTGCTGGTCACCGGGTTCTCGCTGATCGGCGTGAGCCAGATCTGGCTCGGCTACATCACGACCTCGCAGAACGACTTCGGCTCGCTGCTCGGCCCCGCCATCATGGCCGGGATCGGTCTGGCGATGCTGTTCGTGCCGATCTCGATCGCGGTGATCGGCGCTGTCCCGCCCGAGGTCGTGCCGAAAGCGGCAGCGTTCCAGTCGCTCTCGCTGCAGCTCGGCGGCTCGTTCTCGACCGCCGCGCTCATCACGCTGCTGGCGCGGCGCAGCGCCTTCCACCAGAGCGTCCTCGCGCAGGGCGCGACGCCGGACAACAACGCGCTGCAGATCCTGGTGCAGCAGACGCACAACGCCGGCTCGGCGCTGACGCTGCTCTACGGTCAGATCATGACGCAGGCGACGGTGATGGCGTATGCCGACGCGCAGTGGGCGCTCGGCGCGCTCACCTTCGTGCTGGTCCCGCTCGTCTTCGTGATGCCGCGCCGCCGCAAGGGCGCGGCGGCACCGGTGAACATCCCCGTCGAGTAGCGCCGCTCAGGACGCTTTGGCGGTCGCTCCGTACTTCTTGTCGAGATACGGGATGATGTCGTCGTCGTCGTCGAGGACGACGTCGCCGTCGACCAGGACGGGGATCGAGGTCTGCCCCGAGACGCGCTTGACCTCGTCGCGCTGCGCATGCGAGTGCGGGACGTTGACGTTCTTGTAGTCGAGCAGCAGGTCGGTGAGCTTCTTGCGCACGCGCGCGCAATAGGGGCACCACTCGGCCTGGTAGAGGACGATCTCGGTTTCGCGACCCATCGACCTCTCCAGGACCGCGAAGGACGAAAAAGGTTGCGCACCCGGCGGCGTCGGAGTGATTCGAGGCGATGGTTGCCGCCGACCCGACCCCACGGCGTGACCGCATCGCGATCGCCGGCTCGATCGCGGTTCATCTCTGCGTGCTGGCGCTCGCCACGACGACGATCCTGCGGCCAGCGATCCCGCTCGGCGAGCCCGACGAGCGAACGCTCTTCACCAGCTTGCTCCGCATCGAGCACCGCTCGCCGGCGCGCGAAGCCGTGCACCCGCGCGCGGTCGCGCCGCCTGCGCGGCCGGTCGTGACCGCCGTGGCGCCGCCGGTGATCCACGCGGCGATCACGCACGAGCGTGCCTCCCATGCATTGCTCGTCAAGGCCGAGCACCGCGCCGCCACGGCCCCGATCGTCATCCCGACGGAGCCGCCGAAGCGCGTCCAGCCCGTCGTCACGCAGGCACCGGCCGTCCAGGCGACCATCGCTCCGCGCGCCGTCGCGGGCGCTCCCGCTGCGACGGCTGCGCCGAGCGCCGCACCCGCTCCCGCCCCGCAGGCTGTCGCGCAGCGCGAGGACGGGATCGGCAACTTCGGCGAGACCTATCCCGCCTCGATCGACCCTTCGCTGCGCGGCACGGTGCTGGCGGGCATCAGCGGGGTCGTGGTGCGAATCACGGTCGACGAGAACGGCCGCCCGACGGGGATCGACTTCGTGCGCGCGCCGGCCGATGCGGCGCAGCGCGACGAGCTGCGCTCGCGGCTACTCGCGGCGCACTTCATCCCGGCCGCCTGCAACGGCTTGCGCTGCGCCGGAACGGTCGAGCTGAAAAACTAGCCGCGCTTCTCGATCTCGAACGGGATCCCGAGTTCGCCGGCGAGGTTCTGCAAGCCGTTCCACACCTTCACGTGCACCGGGACGCCGTTGCGGCGGTGCTCGATCGTGTTCTCGTGCTCGATCTCGCCGGCGACGTAGATGCGGTCGTGACCGGGCGCTTTCTGCGAGTCCTTGAACGCGCGCAGCTCCTTGTCCATGTCAGCCTTGAACTTCTCGGGATCGCGGAACCCGTCGATCGTGAACGCGGCGAAGAAGTGCGAGATCTTGCCCGGCATCGGCGGGTCGGCCGGGAGCGGAAGGTCGTTGCCGAACGCGCCGCCCGAGAGCACGCCGCAGAGGATGTCGACGAGCAACCCGAGTCCGTAGCCTTTGTGACCGCCGTTGTCGACACCGTAGCCGCCGAGCGGGAGCAGCGCGCCTGTCAGCGCGACCTGCGGGTCGAGCGTCTCGTTCCCGTGCGCGTCGATCGCCCAGCCGGGATTGAGCTGCTTGCCCTTGCGATTGTAGACCTCGAGCTTCCCTTTCGGGACGGTCGTCGTCGCGAAATCGAGCACGAACGCGGGCTCGTTCTTCGCCGGGATCGCGAACGCGAGCGGGTTGGTGCCGAGCAGCACGTCCTTGCCGAACGTCGGCGCACCGTAGCGCACGCTGTTCGTCGAGGCGATCCCGATGATGTCGCGGTCGAGCGCCATCATCGCATAGTAGCCCGCGATCCCGAAATGGTTCGAGTTGCGCACCGCCCCGAACGCGGCGCCGTTCTGCGAGGCTTTCTCGAGCACGCGTTCCATCGTGCGCTTCGCGGTCGGATGGCCGAGGCCGTTCCCCGCGTCGACCAGCACCGAGGCCGGCGTCTCGCGCACGGTCGTCACGACCGGCTTCGCCTCGAGCTGGCCCTTGCGGATGCGGTTGACGTAGTACGACTCGAGCCGCGCGACGCCGTGCGACTCGATCCCGCGGAGGTCGGCGGCGACGAGCACGTCGGCGACGATGTTCGCGTCGTCGGGCGTCACCCCGACCTTGGTGAGCACCTCGGCGACGAAGCGCTTGAGCTCCGGCTCGGTAGCGAGGCGGTACTCTGAGGTGACGGCACTGCTCATATCCCGTTGAATATACCCGGAGCCGACCGCCGACCTGTAAGACCGCCGTCGGAGCCCATGTCACCCTGAGCTCAGCCTGTCCTGAGCTTGTCGAAGGATCGAAGGGTGAGAGACCGTCTCGAACGTCAGGATGCCCTCTCATGCTTCGACAGGCTCAGCATGACACGCCAGGCGGGGTGAGCCGCGAGATCGTCCGGCGAAGCCACGGCTCGATGATCGAGCCCGCGCCGGCGCTGGTCGACGAGCTCCGCGCCGCGGTCCCGGGCGGGGTGCTGACCGAGGCCGAGGACCTCATCGCGTACGGCTTCGACGGCACGTTCTACGAGCGCGTCCCGCCGCTGGTCGTCCTCCCGGCGACGACCGCCGAGGTCAGCGCGATTCACCGGATCGCGACCGCGCGGCGGCTCCCGATCACGCCGCGCGCGATGGGCAGCGGGCTCTCCGGCGGGGCGGTCCCGCTGGCGGGCAGCATCGTGCTCGGCGTCGCGCGGATGGACCGCATCCTCGAGATCGACGCGATCGACCGCGTCGCGGTCGTGCAGGCCGGCGTGATCAACGCGCACTTGCAGGCGGAGGTCGAGAAGCGCGGGCTCTTCTACCCGCCCGATCCGTCGAGCCTCAAGCAGAGCGCGATCGGCGGGAACGTCGCCGAGAACGCCGGCGGCGCGCGCTGCCTGAAGTACGGCGTGACCGGCGACTACGTCCTCGCGCTCGAGGTCGTGCTGCCCGACGGCACGCCGATCCGCACCGGCGGCCGTACCGTGAAGAACGTCACCGGCTACGATCTGCGCCGGCTGTTCACCGGCGCCGAAGGGACCCTCGGCACCATCACCGAGATCACGCTGCGGCTGTTGGCGAAACCGCGCTTCGCGCGCGCGCTGATGGCGGTGTACGACCGCATCGACGACGCCGCCGAGACGACGACCGCGGTGATGACGAGCGGCGTGCTGCCCTCGGCGATCGAGCTCGTCGACGACCTGACGATGCGCTGCGTCGAGACGAACACGCCGATCGGGCTCCCGCTCGGCGCGGACGCGATCCTGATCTTCGGCGTCGACGGCAACCACGAGGCCGCGATCGCCGAGGAGCTGGCGGAGATCGAGCGCATCGCGCGAGCGCACGGCGCGCGCGAGATCCGCGTCTCGCACGACGACGCGGCCGCCGAGCGGTTGTGGGCGGCGCGGCGGTCGATCTCGCCCGCTCTCGCGCGGCGCCGCCCGAACAAGCTCGGCGAGGATGTGTGCATCCCGCCGCGCGCGCTGACCGCACTGATCCGGCACGTGCGCGAGATCGCGCGCGAGCACGCGCTCGAGATCCCGATCTTCGGCCACGCCGGCGACGGCAATCTGCACCCGAACATTTTGTGCGACAAGCGCGATCCCGAGGAGATGCAGCGCGTCGCCGCCGCTGCGCGCGCCATCTTCGAGGCGACCGTCGAGCTGGGCGGAACGCTGTCGGGCGAGCACGGCATCGGTCTCTTGAAGAAGCAGTTCATGGAGCTCGACGTCGGCCCCGACGCGCTGGCGCTCATGCGCGCGATCAAGGACGCGATCGACCCGCTCGGCATCATGAACCCCGGCAAAGTCTTTCCCGAGCCGGGCGGCGCCGACGCCTTCCGCCTCTAGGCAGGGCCCGCTCGCCCCGGACTAGGAGGCTACCGCCGCTCGGTAGCCAATTGCCATGGTTCCTATCGCGCTTCGCCGGAAGGATGAGTCGTGGCAAATCAGCTCGGTGCGATCAAGCACATCGTAACGCTCATGCTCGAAAACCGCTCCTTCGATCAGATGCTCGGATTTCTGTACGAGAGCAGCCGAAATACGTCTCTCGGCGGCCAGCCCTATGACGGGCTCTCCGGCACCGAGTCCAACCCGGACGACTCCGGTCGCCAATGGCCCGTGTTCAAGATCGACCCGGCGAAGCACACGTACTTCATGCCGGGCGCCGATCCGGGCGAGGGCTTTCAAAATACCAGCTACCAGCTGTTCCGGACCGACGTGCCGACGCCGAACCAGACGCCGACGAACGACGGCTTCGTCATGAACTTCAAGGCCGCGATCGCGTCGGATCTCGCGCGCCATTACCAAGATTCGCTGCCCGGGACGGAGCCCGGCGACATCATGGGGATGTACGCACCGGAATCGCTGCCGATCATGTCCGCGCTCGCGAAAGGATTTGCGGTGTGCGACCAGTGGTTCGCGCCGGCGCCGACGCAGACGATCCCGAACCGCGCGTTCGCGAACGCCGCGACCTCGCAGGGCCATCTCGACAATCACGTCAAGACGTTCACCTGCCGCAGCATTTTCGGTCTGCTCTCGGCGAGTAATCTCGACTGGGCGATCTACGGCTACAACCGCGATCCGATGACGCGGCTGGACTTTACCGACACGCAGCGTGCCGACGAGAGGCACTTCGGACACTTCCGTGACTTCCAGCAGCGCTGCGCCGACGGAACGCTCCCAGAGTACACGTTCCTCGAGCCGAGCTGGAGCGCCGACGGCAACAGCCAGCATCCGAACTACGACGTCTCGCTCGGCGACCAGCTGATGCACGACGTCTACTGTGCCGTGCGCAGCGGCCCGGGCTGGAACGACACGCTCCTCATCATCACCTACGACGAGCACGGCGGGAACTACGACCACGTGCCGCCGCCATGGGGGGCGACGCCGCCGGACGACTCGGTCGGCGAGTTCGGGTTCGACTTCACGCGGTTCGGCGTGCGCGTCCCCGCACTGCTGATCTCGCCGCGGATCGCGGCCGGGACCGTCTTCCGGGCACGGCGCGGCGTCATCGACCACACCTCGGTGCTGAAGACCATCGAGCTGCGGTGGGGGCTGCAGCCGCTCACGCAACGCGACAAAGCCGCGGCTGATCTCGGCGACGTGCTGACCCTCGCGACGCCGCGGAGTGACGACCCGCTCGCCGGGATCGCCGTGCCGCTCTCGAGCGGCGCGCATCCGAATTCGGCAGAGCCCTCGCTGATCGAGAAGATCCATGCCTCGCGCGTCGCCAAGCTCCCGCTCAGGAACGACAAAGGATCGTACGACCAACACACTCAGCCGAACCTGACCTCGAGCGCCGAAGTGGGCGAATACATCCAGGCGCGGACCGCCGCGTGGAGAATGCATCTCGACCGCGAGCGCGCACGGCACGGTGCGGCGGCGATGAGACCGGCCGCTCCCGGCGGGCGGCGCAAGACGGTGCGCAAGAAGGCCAAGGGCAAGAAGAAATCGCGCCGCTGACGCACACGGTCGCGTGATCCTCGCGCTGGACCAGGGAACGACGAGCTCGCGCGCGGTCGTGTTCGACGCGCGCGGCTCCCTCGTCGCCTTCGATCAGCGCGAGCTGCCGCAAGTGTTTCCGCGCCCGGGCTGGGTCGAGCACGATCCGGTCGCGATCTGGGAGACGCAGCTCGAGGTCGCCCGCGGCGCGCTGCGCAACGCGCACCTTTCGGCGGCCGACCTGGCGGCGGTCGGGATCACCAATCAGCGCGAGACGACGATCCTGTGGGAGCGCGCGAGCGGGAAGCCGGTCGCGAACGCGATCGTCTGGCAGGACCGGCGGACCGCCGAGACGTGCGACGCCCTGCGCGCGCGGGGCGTCGAGACGCTCGTTCGCGCGCGCACCGGGCTGCTGCTCGATCCGTACTTCTCCGCGACGAAGATCGCGTGGCTCCTCGAGCACGTGCCGCGGCTGCGCTCGCGCGCCGAGGCGGGCGAGATCGCGTTCGGCACCGTCGACTCCTGGCTGATCTGGAATCTGACCGGCGGAACGCGCCACGTCACCGACGTGACGAACGCGTCGCGCACGATGCTCTTCGACATCCACGAGCTCCGCTGGAGCGAGGAGCTGCTGGCGGCGTTCGACGTCCCGCGCGCGCTGCTCCCGGAGGTGCTCCCGTGCACTGCCGAGTTCGGGACGACCGCGGCCGAGCACTTCGGCGGCTGGATCCGCATCGCGGGCGTCGCGGGCGATCAGCAGGCGGCGCTCGCCGGCCAGGCCGGCTTCGCGCCCGGCATGCGAAGAACACCTACGGCACAGGTTCGTTCGTCGTCTTGAACACCGGCGAACGCGTCGTGCGCAGCGAGCACGGGCTGCTCGCAACCGTCGCGTTCGCGTTCGAGCCGCGCCGCGCGACGTATGCGCTCGAAGGCTCGATCTTCGTGACCGGCGCGGCGGTGCAGTGGCTGCGCGACGGCCTCGGGATCATCGAGCGCTCCTCCGACGTCGAGGCGCTCGCGCGCGAAGTCGACGACGCGGGTGGGTGTTATTTCGTCCCCGCGTTCACGGGGCTGGGCGCGCCGTACTGGGACCCGTACGCGCGCGGGACGATCGTCGGAATCACCCGCGGCACGACGCGCTCGCACATCGCGCGCGCGGCGCTCGACGCGATGGCGTATCAGACTGCGGACGTCGTCGCCGCGATGGAGCTCGATGCGGGAATGCCGCTCGCCGAGCTGCGCGCCGACGGCGGCGCGTCGGCGAACGATCTGGTGATGCAGCGGCAAGCGGATCTGCTCGGCGTGCCGGTTCTACGCCCCGCGTGCCTCGAGACGACGGCGTTCGGCGCCGCGTCGCTTGCGGGACTGCAGTGCGGCTTCTGGCCCGGTCTCGAAGCACTCGCCGCGCTGTGGCGCGCCGATGCGCGGTTCACGCCCGCGCTCAGTGCCGCGGAACGCGATGCGCAACTCGCGGCCTGGCGCCGCGCGGTACTCACTTCGCGCGGCCTGGGCGATAGGCGACCAGATGAACGTGCGCCTCGGCAACCGTCCCGTGGTGGACGTACACGAACGACGTGATCCCGACCCCGGGGACGAACGTGAGGTGCTGTTCGTCCGGGAGCGTGAGGTAGCTCAACCTGTACGAAGTTCGCGTCGCGCTCGCCAGGCCGGGCACATCCAGCGCCACCGGTTCGGCGCTTTCGATCCACCACCCGTACATCGAGTCGTCGCGCGGAAGGCGATCCGGCGGACGGTGGAGCTCGCCCTTCTCCAACGGCGCGTCAAACCAACGGCTGTATTCGAGATCGGCAGGGCGCGCGTCGAGACCAGACGCCTTGAGCGAGGCAAAGGCCGACTTCGCAGCATGGTCGTGCAGGAGATAGAAACGTGTTCCGACCCGCACCACGGCGTACGTTCCGTGACGCGCCTGCGGCGACCACCACGCCAGATCCCACACGCCGCCGCGAAGCAGCGCGCCCGCGACGTCGTCGTGGTCGAACGCTTCGACCACCTCGGAGCTCCAGCGCACGTCGCGGTTGCGCGGCCGGTTACGATCGTCCGTCCACTTCACCGTGCCCGCGTACGTCCACGACGTTCCCGCGACGAAGGGGAACACGGCGCCGCCTCGTCGGGCTGTGGCCGTGACGTGTCCGACCGCGAGCAGCACGGCGACCGTGACGGACAACACCCACCGCGCGATCCTCACGCCGGAACTCCTATCGCTCCGCGATTGTGAGCCGATTCGCTTCACCGATCGCCCGCTCCCTGGCGCCCCGGCGACCGGGAGTACGAACGCCCGCCGCAGTAGCATCTTCGTCCGCCACGAGGAGGTGCCGATGGGCCATCACGCCGGGTTCGCCGAGCTCCTGCGAGCGCTCGCTCGCGAGCACGCGCGCACGCTCGTCGTCGGCGGCCTCGCGAAGCGCCTGCACGGCGAGATCACCGGAGCGCGCGATCATTGCCTCTGGTACGACGTCGACGACGACAACGCGGGGCGCGTCTACCGGGCCCTCGCGCGCGTCGGGGCGCCGCTCGACGGCGTCGAAGTCCCCGATCTCGCCGATGTGGACTACGAGTTCCGCTACGGCGAAGGCGACGAGGAGATCTGTCTCCTCGGCGGGATCGAGGGCGTCACCTTCGCCGACGCCTGGCCCGAACGCCTCGAGACGCACTGGCACGACGTCCCGCTCTGCGTGATCGGCCGCGCCACCCTCCGCGCCACGGAGCTCGCCGAGCGCCCGTAGCTACATCAGCTCGTCGATCAGCGAGCGCGCTTCCGCATCCGCTTCGGCGAACGTCACGTCGCCGTCTACCGCACGATCGTAGGCCGCGGCGATGGCGCGCTTGACGTGCGTCTGCGCGCGCTCGTGCTCGAAGTCGCGGTCGGTCGGGCGGTACATGGTCACGTACTGTGCGAAGTTCTCGCGCGCTTCGGTGAGCGAGTAGCCGTGGTTCGGGCCGCTCGCGAGCTCGTCGGGGCGCGGTGAGCCGGACGGCGCGCGCTCGGCGTCGTCCTGGCCGTCGTCCTCCCAGCCGCAGAGCGGGCAGATGTCGAACGCGCGCCGCCCGTTGATCGTCGGATAGCCGCAGCACGGGCACGTCGCGCGCACACCTTCGTCGATCTGCTCGCGCAGGCGCTGCTCCGGCGTGAGCTCCGGCGCGAGAACGTCCTCGAACGTGTCGCGGCGCAGCTCGAACGCCGCGCGGTCGAACGCGCGCTGGATCACAGCGTCGTCTTGCCCAGCGCGGAGAGGATCAACTCGACCGCGAGGATCGCCGTTTTGTTCTCGCTGTCGAGGATCGGGTTGATCTCCGTGATCTCGAGCGAGCCGAGGGTGCCGCTCTGGGCAACGCCTTCCATGAGGACGTGGGACTCGCGGTAGGTCAGGCCGCCGCGGACCGGGGTGCCGACGCCGGGGGCTTCCTGCGGGTCGATGCCGTCCATGTCGAAGCTCACGTGCACCGAGCCCTCGCCTTCGGCGACGATCGTGAGCGCGTCGTCGACGACGTTCGCCATCCCGCGCCGGTCGACGTCGGCCATCGTGAACGCCTTGACGCCGAGCTCGCGGATTGCGCGCTTCTCGCCCTCGTCCACGTCGCGCAATCCGATGAACACCATGCGCGACGGGTCGACCGCGTGCTCTTGCAAGGCGAAGTGGACCGGCATCCCGTGCACGTTCCCGGACGGCGACGTCAGCGGCGTGTTGATGTCGCCGTGCGCGTCGACCCAGATCACACCGGGCGCCTTGCCGCGCGCCCGCGCGACGCCTGCGATCGTCCCCATCGCGATCGAATGGTCGCCGCCGAGCACCAGCGGAAAGCCGCCCGCGCCGATCACGCCGCGCACGAGCTCCGCCAACTCCTCGCAGACCGCCTTGATGATCGGAAAGTACTTCGCGTTCTGCTCCGCGATCGTCGCCGACTCGGGCACCGGCACGCGGAGGTTGCCGTGGTCCGTCACGTCGATGCCGAGCTTCTCCAGGGACTCTTTCAGCCGCGCGTAGCGGATCGCCGAGGGGCCCATGTCGACGCCGCGGCGGTCGGCGCCCAGATCCATCGGGACGCCGATCACGTCGACGCGCGCGACGGGGCGGCGGTCCGGGACGAGAGCGGGAGCGGGTTGCGAGATCACGGCATCTCCATTCGCCGCGCGGAGGCGCTTGCTCTTGTGACGAACGGGCGCGCGTGGAGTCGCTCGAAATCCTGAGCTACGCGGGCTATGCGGCCGCGCTGCTGACGGTGGCCGCGTTCTTCATGAAGGACACCGTCCGGCTGCGCCAGATCGCGCTCGCGAGCAACGTCGCGTACGCCGCGTGGGCGGCCGGCGCGCATCTGTGGCCGACGCTGCTCTTGCACTGCGTGCTCTTTCCGCTCAACCTGTGGCGGCTGCGCCAGCTCCTGCGCGAGCGCCGGCTGATCGAGCGCGCGATGACGGCCAGCGACGTCTCACCCGCCTGGCTCACGCCGTTCATGGACCGGCGGCGCTTCGCGAAGGACGCGGTGCTGTTCCGGCGCGGCGATCCGGCCGACGGGCTGTACTTCCTCGCGCAGGGGACGCTGATCATCGAAGAGCTCGGCGTCGAGCTTTTTCCCGGCGCGCTGCTGGGCGAGATCGGGATCTTCTCGCCCGACGGCAAGCGAACGCAGTCGGTGCGCGCCGAGGAGACCTCGATCGTCTACGTCATGCGGCGCGACGAGGTGCTCGCGCTCTACCGGCGCGATCCCGCCTTCGGGATCTATCTCGTGCGGCTGATCACGAGCCGGCTGGTCGAAGACGTCGCGAAGATCAAGGCGAGTTCGGCGTCGCCACCGGCGGCCGGCTCTCCACCAGCGGCTCCGGCGTGAGCGCCGGCTTCGCGACCGTTCGCGAGACCGGGTGCGGGCCCAGCTGCTCGATCAGCACGCGGATCATCGCCGCGACCGGAACCGCCAGGAACGTTCCGACCAGCCCGAAGAGCTCGCTGCCGCCGAGGATCGCGATCACGATCCAGAACGGCGAGAGCCCGACGTTTTCTTTCAGCACGCGCGGCGCGACGAAGTTGCCGTCGATCTGGTGGATCACGAAGATCAGGATCGCGACCAGCAGCGCGTGCGGCCAGCCGCCGGTCGCGAACGCCAGCGTGACGGCCGGGACGAACGCGATCAGCGCGCCCGCGTACGGGATGAAGTTGAGCGCGCCCGAGACGACGCCGATCAGCAGCGCGTACGGCACGTGGGTGAAGAACAGCATCACCGTCAGCATCGCGCCGAGGATCGAGCCGTCGATCAGCTGGCCGCGGATGAACCCGCCGACGACCTTGTCGAGATCGGCGATGATCTCGTCGGCCTTCGGGCGGTTCTTCGGCGGGAGCAGCCCGAGAAAACCTTCCTTGATGTTCTCCGCGTCGAGCAGCATGTAGGCCGCGAGGACCGGCACCACGATCAGCGTCGCGACGACCGAGACCGTCGAGAGCACGACGGTGATGGTCTTCGTGGCGGTGTCGTATGCGTTGACCTGCAAGAAGTTGCCGATCTGTTGCGGCAGCGAGGCGAGGTACGCGCGCTCGTCGGCCGGGATGCGGTGCAGCCACGGGTTGTTCGGGTCTTGCAGGAACGTCACGCCGCCGCGCACGAGCCCGGGGATCGTCTTCACCGCGCCTTGGATGTCGGAGACGAGCGGCGGGACCAGCAGTTGCAGGATCGCCGCGCCGAGGATCGCGATCAGCACGTAGACCAGCAGGATCGAGAGCGCGAGCGGCAGCCGGTCGTTCAGCCGCCGCACCAGCGGGTAGACCAGGTACGCGAAGAACAGCGCCATGATGAACAGCAGCGCCGTCGCTTTGACGTTCCCGAGGAACTCGAGGACGCCGACCAGCAGGTAGATCGTGATCGCGATCGCCGCGACGGTCTTCAGCCAGAACGTTACGCGGCGCTCGGCCCGCGACATCGGACGGCGCGGTCGTGGTACGTCGGGCGGTCTCGCGGCGGGGTTCACGCGGTTCTCTTCCCCGCAAGCGAGAGGCTGCCCCGCAGAAACGTCGTAGGAGGCCGCAATGCGGTTCCCTCGGCGCGCGGCGGCCCTCGCTCTCGCGGCGGTAGCGACGTGCGCGCCGTTGAGCGGCTGCGCGTCGCGGCAGGCCGCGGCCGGCGTGCGGATCGGGATGGTGACCGACGTCGGCGGTCTCGGCGACCGTTCGTTCAACGACTCCGCGTACGCGGGGCTCGTGCGCGCGAAGAACGAGCTCCACGTCGGCACGACGGTGCTGCAGTCGCGTTCGGCGGCGGACTATCAGGTCAACATGACGGTCCTCGCCAACAAAGAGTTCGACGAGATCTTCGCGATCGGGTTCCTGATGGCGCGCGACGTCACCGAGGTCGCGGAGCGCTACCCGAAGCGGCACTTCTCGATCATCGACGCGGTGGTCCCGGAGCCCAACGTCACCTCGGTGACATTCAAAGAGGAAGAAGGCTCGTTCCTGGCCGGCGCACTCGCCGCGATGATGACGAAGACGAAGACGATCGCGTTCCTCGGCGGGATCGACATCCCGCTGCTGCGCAAGTTCGAGGCGGGCTTCGCCGCCGGCGCGCGCGAGATCGACCCCTCGGTGAAAGTCCTGGTGAAGTACGTCGGCTCGTTCGAGGACGTCGCGTCGGGGAAAGAGCTCGCCGGCGTGCAGTTCTCGCAAGGCGCCGACATCATCTACGTCGCGGCAGGCAAAGCCGGGCTCGGCGCGATCGATCAGGTGAAGTCGCGCGACGGTGCGTTCGTGATCGGCGTCGACTCGGACCAGGACGCGCTCGCGCCCGGGAAGATCCTCACCAGTATGGTGAAGCGCGTCGACATCGGCGTCTTCCGCGTCGCGCAGAAGGCCGCCGCGCACCAGCCGCGCCCCGGGCACCTGACGCTGGGCCTGAAGGAAGGCGGCGTCTCGCTGACCGATTTCAAGTATACCAAGAGCGTCGTGACGCCCGAGAAGACCGCCGTGCTCGTAAAATTGAAAGCGGCGATCATCGCGGGGCGGATCGTCGCGCCGACCACGCGGGAGGAACTGGCATCGTTCAAACGCATCCCGCTCTGACGCTGCGCGGCGTGCGCAAGCGCTTCGGCGCCGTGCAGGCTGTCGACGGCGTCGATCTGGAGCTCGTCCCGGGCGAGATCCACGCGCTGGTCGGCGAGAACGGCGCCGGAAAATCGACGCTCGCCGCGATCGCGTACCGCGCGGTTCATCCCGACGAGGGGAGCGTCGCCTCCGACGGCGTCGTCGGGCTCGTGCACCAGCACTTCAAGCTCATCGACCGGCTGTGCGTGTGGGAGAACGTCCTGCTCAACCGCGAGCCGCGGCGCGGCTGGTCGATCGACGTCGCGGCGGCGCGCACGCGCGTGCGGGAGCTGTCGGCGCGCTACGGGCTGGATGTCGATCCGGACGCGCGCGTCGAGACGCTCCCGATCGGGATCAAGCAGCGCGTCGAGCTGCTGCGCGAGCTCGATCGCGAGCCGAGCGTGCTGCTCCTCGACGAGCCGACCGCCGCGCTCGCGCCGGGCGAGATCGCCTCGTTCTTCACCACCGTGCAGGACCTCGCGAAGCGCGGGACCGCGATCCTCGTCGTGACGCACAAGCTCGCCGAGGTGATCGCGTACTCGCAGCGCGTGACGGTGATGCGCGCCGGGCGCGTCGTCGCCTCGCATCTCACCGGCGAGACGAGCGCCGATCAGATCGCGCGAGAGATGGTCGGCGGCGAGGTTCCCGCGCTCGCGGCACGCGCGAACACCGTCGTCGCGCCGCTCCTCGCACTGCGCGGGATGTCGGCGCAGTCCGGTACCAGCGTGTTGCGCGAGGCGAGCTTCGAGGTGCGCGCTGGCGAGATCGTCGGCGTCGCGGGGGTCGAAGGGAACGGCCAGTCCGCGCTCGCCGATGCGATCGCGGGCGTCGTCCCGTTCACCGGTGAGATGACGTTCGGCGGCGAGCCGCTGCGCGCGCATGAGACGCCGGCGTCGCGGATCGCGCGCGGGATCCGCGTGATCCCGCAGGACCGCCGCCACGAGGCGCTCGTGCTGAGCTGGAACGTGCGCGACAACGTCGCGCTCGGCCGCCAGCGCGCGCTCGCGCTCGCGAAGTTCGACGACGCGGCGCGCGAGGTGATCGAGCGCTTCGACGTGCGGCCGCCGAACCCGGACGCGCTCGCGGGCGCGCTCTCGGGCGGGAACCAGCAGAAGATCGTCGTCGGCCGCACGCTCACCAGCGCACCGAAGCTGGTCGTCGCGTACCAGCCGACGCGCGGGATCGACGTCGGCGCGGCGGCGCTCGTGCAGTCGCGGCTGATCGAGGCGCGCAACGCGGGCGCCGGCGTGCTGCTGATCTCGTTCGAGCTCGACGAGATCTTCGCGGTGGCCGACCGCATCCTGGTGATCGCGAACGGCGCGTTCGTCGGCGAGTTCGACCGCGCGAACCTCGACCGCGGCCGGATCGGCGCGCTGATGGCGGGGCACGCGTGACCGCCTCGTTCACGCGCACGCGCGCGTTCCGCGACGTCGTCGTGGTGATCGTGCTCGTCTTCGGCGTCGGCTCGGTCGCGATGCTGCTCGCGCACGTCTCGCCCGTCGACGGCTTCGCGGCGCTCTTCGACGGCGCGTTCGGGACGCGCGGCGAGATCGCCGAGACCCTCGTGCAGACGACGAACCTCCTCTTCCCGGCGCTCGGCGTCGCGCTCGCGTTCCGCGCCGGGCTCTTCAACATCGGCGCGGAAGGACAGCTCGTGATCGGCGGCTTCGCCGCCGGCTGGCTGGGTGCGCAATTTCCGCTCGCCGGGTATCTCGCGGTTCCCATGGTCCTGCTCGCCGGCGTGATCGGCGGCGGCGTGTGGGGCGCGATTCCGGGCGTTCTGCGCGCGCGGTTCGGCGCCAACGAAGTCATCTCGACGCTGATGCTCAACGTCATCGCGGTGCTGCTGACGACGTACCTCGTCACCGGCCCGCTGCAGCAAGGGAACGCGGGCGCCTCGGAGACCGGGCCGTTGCCGAAAGCCGCGCAGCTTCCGGACCTACTCTCCGACACGCGGCTGACGTGGGCGTTCGTCATCGCGATCGTCCTCGCGATCGTGCTGCACTGGGTCTTGCAGCGCACGGTGTTCGGCTACGAGCTGCGTGCCGCCGGTGATGCGCCCGAGGCGGCGAAGCGCGCCGGGATCGACCTCGGGCGCACCGCGCTGGTCGCGATGACGCTCTCCGGCGCGATCGCCGGGCTCGGCGGCGCGACGATCGTGGCGGGGGTGCTGCACCGCTTCAACACGGGGCTCTCGCCGGGGTACGGCTTCATCGCGATCGCCGTCGCGCTCGTCGGCAACCTCGAGCCGCTGTGGATCATCGTCGCGTCGCTGGGCTTCGGGATCCTCGCCAGCGGCGCGATCGGGATGCAGACCGAGGCGCAGGTCCCGCGCGAGGTCGTCTCGCTGATCATCGGGCTCGTGATCGTCGCGCTCGCCGGGCGGCGCGTGATCGCGACGATGAGGTCGACGTGAACGCGACGACGGCCGCGATCGCGGCGATCCTCGGCCTCACGCTGGTCAAGGCGACGCCGCTGATCTACGCCGCGCTCGGCGGCGTGCTGAGCGAGCGCTCGGGCGTCGTGAACATCGGCCTCGAAGGGATCCTGATCGCGGGCGCGTTCACATCGGTCGCCGTCAGCGGCGCGACCGGAAACCCGGTGATCGGCGCGCTGGCCGGCATCGTGGCGGGGATGCTGCTCGCGGCGATTCTCGCATTCGCCGCGACGCGGCTCGCCGTGGACCAGATCGTCGCCGGGACCGGAATCAACATCGCCGCCCTCGCGGCCGCGGCGTTCGGTCTCGTGCTCGTGTGGCACCAGCCCGGCGCCTCGCACGAAGTTCCCGCGCTCGGACACACCGGCGAGATCGTGCTGATCGTGCTGGCGTTCGTCGCCGCGGGCGCGCTGCATCTCGTGCTGAACCGCACGCCGTGGGGGCTGCGCGTGCGCGCGTGCGGCGAGGACCCGAGCGCCGCCGAGTCGGCCGGGATCGACGCGCTCGCGACGCGCTTCTGGGCGGTCGTGATCGGCGGAGCGATCTGCTCGCTCGGCGGAGTCTACCTCTCGCTCGCCGAGCTCGATCTCTACTCCGACGGGATGACCGCGGGCCGCGGCTTCATCGCGCTCGCCGCGGTGATCTTCGGCCGCTGGACGCCGCTCGGCGCGACCGGCGCGGCACTCTTCTTCGGCTTCTTCGCCGCGCTGCAGTTCTCGCTCCAGCAGGCCGGAGTCCCGAGCGAGCTGCTCCAAGCGCTGCCGTACTTGGCTGCGATCGTGGCACTCGCGGGGTTCGCCGGACGCGTCCGCGCCCCAGCCGCCGACGGCATTCCGTACGTCCGACCTTAAATTTTGGGAGCTCCGGGCGGCGTGCGGAAGAGCTCTTGCCATTCGACAGGAAGAGCTCTTGACAAGCAGCCGTAAGAGCTGTATGGTAGCAACCATGAGCTCGGCCAGCCGAGACAGCCTGAGCGGTACGCCGCTCTCAACTGCGGGTTAAGGCAAGAGCTCGAAGGAGAAACCAGTGAAAGTCTCATTTCCCGCCATGCGGGGTGAAATCGGCCAAAGAACTTACTACTCGTGCCTCATGAAGCTCAACGCGATTCCGAAAATGTTCACATTTCGGGATTGGGCAGAATTCACGCCGGAAGATCGCGAGCAGCGAATCCTCAATAAGAATCGCGTTCCCGAAATCGCGAAGTACATCCTCGATAATGAGGAGGGGTACATCTTCGCTTCAATCACGGCATCGTATAAGTGCTCTGTTGACTTCAAACCCGTGTCCAAAGATTCCGATCTCGGCACTCTAGAGATGGAGTTCGAGCAAGCGAACTTCGTAATCAACGACGGACAGCATCGCTGCGCTGCCATCGCGCAGGCTGTCCAGGCAAATCCAACGGTCGGCGAAGAGTCGATCTCCGTGCTGCTGTTCCCTTACGAAAACAAAGACCGCGTTCAACAGATGTTTAGCGATCTGAACCGCAACGTTGCGAAGACATCAAAATCGCTCGATATCCTGTTCGACCACCGTGATCCTATGGCTCAAGTGACGCAACGCGTTTGCGATCAAGTGGATTCATTCAAGGACATGGTGGAAAAGGACGCTGTCTCATTGCCGGTGCGGTCACGAAAGCTATTCAGCCTCGCCGCGCTCTACGACGCGAACCACGAACTCCTCAAGGCTACGCGCGACAACGAAGACAGCACCGTCAACGCAATGGTTTCCATTGCGGTCGACTACTGGTCGACCGTATCGAAAATGGTGCCCGACTGGAGCGCTGTAAAGCGCGGTGATCTTAAGCCGATGGAATTGCGGCAAGAAAAAATTTCCTCGCATGCTGTGGTAATGCGCGCCCTCGGAGCTGTCGGTGCAGAGCTCATGGCCGCGTACCCGCAAGATTGGAAGAACCGTTTGCAAGCGCTCCGAACAATTGATTGGACGAAGAAGAATCCCGATTGGGAAAACGTCTGCATCATCGCGAACTCGGTTGTCTCCAACCGGCAGGCACGCATGGCAACGAAGGCATACCTCAAAAAGCAGGTCGGGCTTCAGCTGACAGACGGTGAAGAGCGTGCGCTCCTAACCGGCGCACAGGCTGCGGCTCAATCGGCCGCTTAGGCCAGGCACAACGCTTAACCGCAAGGGAGCAGGCCAGCAATAAGGCCTGCTCCCTTTACTTATCGGCGGCTGACTGCAGCACGCGGTGTTGCAATCGCACCGCGTCGCTTCTTACCAAATGGGACCGAGGCGGGCTACCCTTCCGGCTCTTTCGGTCGATGCATATTGACTTTTGTCGGATTCGGCCGATTAATAGGATACAATGCGCGTACCACGACGAGTCGTTGCCACGGTCGTCGCTCTCGCCGTTCCGCTCGCGATCGTTTCGCCGGCGGCGGCGCTCGGCACGGACGGGCCGCTGGCGGACCTGCAGTCGCAGCTGAGCGCGTTCTCGATGCGCGCACCGGGCCACGTCGGGGTCGCGGTCGTCGACGTCCTCAGCGGCGCGACGACCGGGGTGAACACCGGGGCCGAGATGCCGGCCGCCTCGACGATCAAGATCCCGGTGATGGTCGAGGTCTTCAAGCAGCTCGTCGCCGGGAACTTCGACCTGAACACCAAGCTGACGCTACGGCGCTCCGACAAGGACTGGGGCTCGGGCGATCTCTGCGACGCGCCCGTCGGGCGCAGCTATCCGGTCTCGCGGCTCCTCTCGCTGATGATCGACGTGAGCGACAACACGGCGACGAACATGCTGATCAGGCTCGTCGGCCGGCAGAACATCAACGAGACCATGTCCGACTACGGCCTAACGCACACGAAGCTGCGCGACTTCATCCGCTCGGAAGGCGACGGGATCCGCTGGGCGCTGCGCTCGAGCCCCGCCGACATGGCGCACCTGCTCGGCGTGATGGCGAAGGATCAGCTCATCGACGAGTGGTCGTCGCGCCAGATGATCGCGATCCTGCGCGGCCAGCAGCACAACTCGCTGCTGCCCGCACCGCTGCCTGCCGGCACGACGGTCGCGCACAAGACCGGGACGCTGCACGACACGCTGAACGACGTCGGCATCGTGAACCCGCAGAGCGAGGACCCGTACGTGATCGCGGTGATGACGACCGACCTCCCGACGCTCGAGTCCGGCCGCCGTTTCATCCGCGGCGTCTCGAAGCTGACCTACACGGCGCTGAACAAGCTGGGCACTCTGCGCGACGACTTCAACCCGAACTTCGAATCAGAGCACGCCGCCCCGCCGACGCCGGATCAGCAGATGTGGACGCCGCAAACCGCACCGGCCGCGCCGGCTCCGGCCCCCGCAGAGGCGACCGCCGCACCGACGACGCCGAACTGACTCGGCCGTCAGTTAGTTCAACGACAACCTCGGCACTCGAAAGACGCCTTTGATGCACGCCGGGTCACGGACGGCGATCTGAATGTGCGTCTTTGACGGTATGGCCGACCCGGGATAAATCGGACCGCCTTCAGTGAACACGCCCTTCACGGACTGGACCGGGGCTACGCCTGCGATGTCGAACGTCGAATGGAGCTGTCGAATCACGGCGCAGTCGAGGTCACGGCGCATCGCATTCCGGCTGTTCACGGGTAATGGCACGCCGATCGCCGCCATGGTGTGAGCGAATGACCGGTACGCGGCTTTCAAAAGCGCCATGCTGCCGGAGGTCGTGAAGTCAAGACAGGCTCCGAGCTCGACGACCGCACCGACGACGAAGAGGTCCGACGAAGGCAGTCCGGCTCGCTGCGCCTTTTCGCGCATGAAGTCGATTCCACGGCGCGGATTCGATTCCCAGAAGTAAACACCGGGACCGAGCCAGTCGTACGTGTTCTCACTCGGTTGGAACGCGGCACCCGCCAGCAGTTTTTCACCGACAGCTTCGCGGCAACCATGATACGCGAGAACGAACGAAGTGGAGAGACGATGCATGGCGTATGGCTAACCGCCGTACTCTTTGGTTAGAGTCCCTTCAGGCGTACAGATTCCTATGCTAACCATGTGCCGAAGCGCGGTTTCTCGGTCGGTGAGATACTTCTGCTCGTACTCTTTCACCATCTCGAGGAACTGCGGAAGACACGCAGGGTCGTTGGGGTCGAAGTTCTGGTATTTGTTAGGTGGCATGAATGAAACCGACGGACCGGCGAGGGAAGTGGGTGTTGCACCTATCCATACCGCACCGGCCGCACGACGGCAATACCGAACCGCGTCCCTTTCGGCCAAGTGTGCCGTTTATCTGGCAGCGACGGTCTTTCGTTCCCCGTACGTGCGGGTGAGCCAGGGCGTGTACTTCGGGATTTCGCCGCGGATCGCGCGGTCGTAGAGGTCGATCAACTTTGAGGCGATCGGGCCGCGCTCGCCGTGGCCGATCGGGCGGCGGTCGACCGACTTGATCCATTGGATGCCGGCGGCGCTGCCGGTGATGAAGAGCTCGTCGGCGACGACCAGCTCACTGCGGTCGATCGGGCGCTCGACGATCTCCAGGCCGAGCTCCTCCTTCGCGAGCGTCAGCACGGCGCGGCGGGTGACGCCTTCGAGGATGTTCTGCGAGGGATCGGGCGTGTAGAGCACGCCGCGGCGAACCATGAAGACGTTCTCGGCGGAGCCTTCGCAGACGTGGCCCTCGGCCGAGAGCATGATCGCTTCGTCGAAGCCGTTCATCACCGCCTCGCTCTTCGCGAGCGCGCTGTTCACGTACGTCCCGGTGATCTTCCCGCGCGCGGGCGCCATCGTGTCGTCGATGCGGCGCCACGAGCTGACGCCGACGCTCAAGCCGGCGGTCGCGTCGAAGTAGCGCTCGAACGGGATCGCCACGATCGCGAACGCGTCCTTCACGCCGTGCAGCCGCACGCCGATGTCCTCGTTCGCCTTGTACGCGAACGGCCGCACGTACGTGTCGCTGCGCAAATCGTTCCGCGCGCACAGCTCGACGGTCAAATCGCACATCTCCCGAGCGCTCAGCGGCAGCTCGATCATCAGGATGCGCGCGGACTGCTCGAGGCGGCAGTAGTGGTCGTAGAGCTGCAGCAGGTAGAGCTCGTTCTCGCGGGCGTTCCAGAAGCCGCGGATCCCCTCGAAGCAGCCGGTCCCGTACTGGAGCCCGTGCGTGAGCAGGCCGACCTTCGCGTCGCCGTAGCGGACGAACTCGCCGTCGTGATAGACCGTCCGGTCGGCCAATTGCATGAGGTCGGACTCCTCCGGTGGTAGCAGGGCGACGTGCGCGAGGTGTTCCTGACCTTCCTTCGGCTGGGGTTCACCTCGTTCGGCGGGCCGATCGCGCACTACGCGTACTTCCGCCGCACGTTCGTCGAGGACCGGCAGTGGCTCGACGAAGCAACGTATGCCCGTATCCTCGCCTTCTGCTCGATCATTCCGGGGCCGACGTCGAGCCAGGTCGGGATGCTGGTCGGCTTCAGCCGCGGCGGACCGCTCGGCGCATTCCTCGCCTGGCTGGGCTTCACCACGCCCTCCGCGGTCGCGATGGTCGTGATCGCCGCGACGCTCGGGAACGCCGAGGGCGCCGGCCCGCCGCCGTGGTTCGGCGGGCTGCTCGACGGGCTGTTCGCGGCGGCCGCGGCCGTCGTCGCCCAGGCCGTGATCGCGTTGGCCGGATCGCTGTGCACGGACCGCCCGACCCGCACGATCGCGCTCGCGACGACCGTTCTCACGCTGGCGCTGCGGCCGTGGCCGGCGTTCCAGTGGATCGGCATCCTGCTCGGCGCGGTCGCCGGGGCGCTCTGGCTGCGCGCGCCCGAGCTGCGCCACGAGCCGCTCCCGATCCGCGTCTCGCGCGGCGCGTCGGTCCTCGCCGCCGTCGTTTTCGTCGCGCTGGTTGCGATCACGCTGCTCCCGAAGACGCCGCTGATCGCGTTCCTTGCCACGATCGTGCGCGCGGGCGCGCTCGTGTTCGGCGGCGGGCACGTCGTGCTGCCGCTGCTGCAGAGCATGGTGCACGAAGGGTTGATCGGTCAGCGCGACTTCTTCGCCGGCTACGGCGCGGTGCAGGCGATGCCCGGACCGATCAACACGTTCTCCTCGTTCCTCGGCTATGCGAACCGTTCGCCGCTGCACGGGCTCACCGGCGCGCTCGTCGCCACGGTGCTGATCTTCCTGCCCTCGTTCGCGCTGATCTTCGCGATCGCGCCGGTGTGGAACCGCATCGCCGGCGCGCCGCGCGCGGCGGGTGCCGTGCGCGGCGCGAACGCGAGCGTCGTGGGCCTGCTCGGCGCCGTGCTGTACGACCCGGTGATCGTCTCGCTCGGCGGCAGTTCGGCGAAGATCGGGATCGCGCTCGCCGCCTTCGCGGCGGTCGCCGTCTGGCGGATCGCGCCGTGGATCGTCGTCGTGATCGCCGCGCTGCTCGGCGCGGTGCTCCGCGCATGAACGCGCTCGCGAAGGCGGTGACACGCATCGCGTCGTTGCTGATCGCCGCGATCGCCGTCACGGCGTGCTCGCCGACCGACCCGCGCGTCGTGCTGCGCGAGCTGCGCGGCGAGCTCGCGCAGCAGTATCACGAGTGCGTCCCGCTGGGCTGGAACCCGGTCGCCGTCGCCGGCACGTACTATCCCGGCGCCAACGTCGTCGTCGAGGAACAGGGCAACGGCCAGGTTTGGCTCCCGGCGATGTGGATCGCGCGGATCGGCGACCGCGAGCTGAAGCATGCCGACGTGCGCGCGACCGCGGAGCTGCTGAACGCGCTCGTCCGCGACGGAATGCTGCAGCGCGAAGTCCGCCCCGGCGGATCGAAATACCGGCTCACCGCGAAGTCGACGCCGTACTTCTTCAGCGAGAACGCGCACGGGAGCAATCCGCCCGCGATCCCGTACCTCTGCTACTCGACGATCGTCCCCCAGCGCGTCGTCGCGACCGAACCGATCCACGTGCGGCGGCTGCCGAGCGGCGTCGACGCGCAGGTCTTCCGCGCGACGTTCACCTGGACCGCGAGCGAGCCGGCGGACTGGGCGCGTTCGCCATACCTTCGCGCGCACAGCGTCGTGCTCGGCCCGTCGAAGAACCCGCTCACGGCCGAGCTCGTGCGCACCGAGGGCGGCTGGCACGTCGTCACCGTGCGCGGCCCGACCTCGCAGCAGCCGCACGTCGTCGACGCCTCGGTGTGGCCGCACGCTCCGCCGCGCGGGGGAGGGGTTGCGCGGAAATCCGACGCACGGTGACCGACTGACGTGACAGCCTCCGCCCCGCGCGACCGGCCGCGCGATTTCCAATCGCTCATCATGACGCTCCAGCGGTACTGGGCCGAGCAGGGCTGCGTCGTGCTCCAGCCCTACGACGTCGCGATGGGCGCGGGGACCTTCCATCCGGCGACGACGCTGCGCAGCCTCGGCTCCGATCCCTGGCGCGCCGCGTACGTGCAGCCGTGCCGCCGCCCGACCGACGGGCGCTACGGAGAGAACCCGAACCGGCTGCAGCACTACTACCAGTTCCAAGTCATCCTCAAGCCGTCGCCACCGAACGCGCAAGAGCTCTATCTCGAGAGCTTGCGGCGGATCGGGATCGATCCGCTCGCGCACGACATCCGCTTCGTCGAGGACGACTGGGAGAGCCCGACGCTCGGCGCATGGGGGCTCGGCTGGGAAGTCTGGTGCGACGGGATGGAGGTCAGCCAGTACACCTACTTCCAGCAGGTCGGCGGGATCGAAGTGGACCCGGTCTCGGTCGAGTACACCTACGGGCTCGAGCGGCTGGCGATGTACGTGCTCGGCTACGACAACGTCTACGATCTGCCGTATAACGCGCTCCCCGGGACGGCGCACGTGACGTACGGCGACGTGTTTTTGGAGAACGAGCGCGAGTTCTCGGCGTACGATTTCGAGTACGCGGACGTCGAGCGGCTCGCGGCGCATTTCGAGGACGCCGAGGCCGAGTGCGATGCGCTCCTCGCGCGTGGGCTGCCGCTGCCGGCGTACGACGAGTGCATCCGCGCGAGCCATCTGTTCAATCTGCTCGACGCGCGCGGCGTGATCAGCGTGACCGAGCGGCAAGCGTACATCGGGCGCGTGCGCGCGCTCGCGAAAGGCTGCTGCGAGAGCTGGCTCGCGCGCGGCGCGCGCGCCTGAGCCGATGGCCGAGCTGCTCCTCGAGCTGTTCTCCGAAGAGATCCCCGCGCGCATGCAGCGCGCGGCCGTCGAGCAGCTGCGCGCCGACGTGACCGCTCGGCTCGCCGAGGAACGGCTGGAGTTCGCGCGCGCCGAGGCGTTCGCGACGCCGCGGCGGCTCGCGCTCGTCGTCGACGGCCTCCCGCCCCGGCAGCCCGACGTCGTCGAGGAGAAGAAAGGCCCGCACGTCGGCGCGCCGCAGCGCGCGCTCGAAGGCTTCATGAAGTCGGCGGGGCTCACCACGCTCGAAGGCGCCGAGGTTCGCACGGTCGCCGGCGCGGACTACTATTATCTCAGCCGCACCGTGCGCGGGCGCGCGACCGCCGAGGTGCTGCGCGAGATCGTCGTGACGGCGGTCGGGTCGTTCTCGTGGCCGAAGTCGATGCGCTGGGGGAGCGACGTGATGCGCTGGGTCCGCCCGCTGCAGAACGTCCTGTGCCTGTTCGACGGCGCGGTCGTCGACGTGACGCTGCCGGCGCACGGTCTCCGCGCGAACGATGCGACCTACGGGCATCGCTTCATGGCACCGGGGCGTATGACGGTGTCTTCGTTCGCGGACTACGCGGCGAAGCTGCGCGCGGCGTACGTCGTGCTCGACCCCGGCGAGCGGCGGACGATCATCGCGAACGGTATCGCGGCGCTCGCAGTCACCGAAGCATTGACCTTCCCGGACGACGCGGCGCTGCTCGACGAAGTCGCGGGGCTCGTCGAGTGGCCGGTCCCGCTGATCGCGTCGATCGATCCCGCGTTCATGGAGCTGCCGCGCGAGATCCTCACGACGTCGATGCGCGCGAACCAGAAGTACTTCGCCCTCGAGACGGCGGACGGGACGCTCGCACCCCGCTTCGCCCTCGTCGCGAACACGGCAGCGGCCGACGGCGGCGCGGCGATCGTCGCCGGTAACGAGCGCGTGCTGCGCGCGCGGCTCTCCGATGCGAAGTTCTTCTGGGAGCAGGACCGCAAAACGCCGCTCGAAGAGCGCGTCCCCGCGCTGGCGAACCTCGTCTTCCACGCGAAGCTCGGCACGCTGATCGAGAAGGTCTTGCGCATCAAGTCGCTCGCCGTCGAGCTGGCGACGAGCGCCGGCGCCGGCGAGAGCATCGAGCTGGTGAACCGCGCCGCGACGCTGTGCAAGGCCGACCTCGTCACCGGGATGGTCGGCGAGTTTCCCGAGCTGCAAGGGAAGGTCGGCCGCTACTACGCGCTCGCCGAAGGCGAGGACGTGCGCGTCGCCGACGCCATCGCCGAGCACTACGCACCGCTCGGGCCGAGCGACCGCTGTCCGACCGCGCCCGTCTCGATCGCCGTCGCTCTCGCCGACAAGCTCGACACGCTCACCGGCTTCTTCGCGGTCGGCGAGAAGCCGACCGGCTCGAAAGACCCGTACGGGCTGCGCCGCGCGGCGCTCGGCGTGATCCGGCTGATCGTCGAGAACCGGCTGCGCCTGCCGCTGATCGCGGCGTTCGCGACGGCGTTCGACGCGTACACGAAGACGCTGCCGGAGATCGCGCAGAGCGCGCGCAGCGGCGACGACGTCGCGCGCGAGCTGCTGGAGTTCTTCGCCGACCGGCTCAAGGCGCATCTGCGCGAGACCGGGGTGCGGCACGATCTGGTCTCCGCGGTCTTCGGCCTCGGCGACGAGGACGATCTGGTGCGGCTGCTCGCGCGCGTCGACGCGCTCGGCACGTTTCTCGCCAGCCCCGACGGCGCCAACCTGCTGACCGCGTACAAGCGCGCGTCGAACATCGTCCGCCGCGAGGAGCAGAAAGACCGGACGCGCTATGACGGCGCGCCCGATCCCTCGCTGTTCGCGCAAGCCGAGGAGAGTGCGCTCTTCACCGAGCTGCAGCGTGCCACCGCGGAGATCCACGAGCACGCCGAGCGCGAAGACTTCGCCGGCGCGATGGCGGCCCTCGCGCGGCTGCGGCCGTTCGTCGACGTGTTCTTCGACGAGGTCACCGTGAACGCCGGCGACCCGGCGCTGCGCGCAAACCGCTTGCGGCTGCTCTCGGGGATCCGCTCGGCGCTCGGTGCCGTCGCCGACTTCTCGAAGATCGAAGGATAAAGGAGGCGCGCAATGGGTTGGTTTCGGACCGAAGGATCGCGCACGGTGAAGCGCGCGCTCGTTGCCGTTGCGGGCGTCGCCGCACTCGGTTCGGCGGCCTTGGCCGCGACCGGCGTGGTGATGCTGCCGACGCAGTGGAAGATCCGCCCGGCCGACGGTGTCGTCGCGACGGTCGGAACGCTGCCGATCGGGATGGCACTCTCGCGCGACGGCTCGCAGCTCTTCGAGCTCGAAGGCGGATACCGCAAGCCGGCGCTGCGCGTGCTCGACGCCGCGACGCTGCACGAGATTCGCAGCGTCCCGCTCGGGGGCGCGTTCGGCGCTCCGCTCCGCGACGTGAACGGCGACGGCGTGTGGGTCGCGGTCGCGGGGACGTTCCAAGAGGCGATCGCGCACGTCGACACGACGAACGGCGCGGTGGACCGTACGGTCTCGCTGCCCGTGCCGTTCTATCCCGCCGCGCTCGCGCGCGAGCCGCGCAATGGGACGATCGCGGTCGCCGGCGACTTGGCGAACCGGATCGTGCTCGTCGGGCGCGA
>DATHLN010000197.1:0-9114 GCA_035488115.1 Candidatus Limnocylindrales bacterium
CATCGACAGCGTCTTCGACAGGTCGATGATGTAGATGCCGTTCCGCTCCTGGAAGATGTACGGCTTCATCTTCGGATTCCAGCGGCGGGTCTGGTGTCCGAAATGGACTCCCGCCTCCAGAAGAGCGCGCATGGAAACGCCCGATGCCATCGTGTGGTGGTTCCTCTCTGAGCCCGCGGCCGCCGTCCGTGGCGCCGTGATGGACGCATTCGCCCCCGGTCTCCGACCGGGTGAAGTGTCCCGGGACGTGTCCCGGGAGCCCCGGATCCCGGGGCAACCCTGGGAGTATACCACAGGGCGGCCCCGGGACAAAGGCTGGAGGAGTCCGCCCGCCTGCTAGCGGTGCGCGGGTGTCCCCGAATAGAGGTTGCCCACCTCGGCCGACGTCAGCGGCCTGCTCCACAGCGCGACCCCGCCGATCTCGCCGAAGAACGGACCGGCCCCACCCGAGGCCGAGACGCGGCCGGCGATCCCGGCGTTCGTCGCGGTCTGCATGCTCGAGTTGCCGCTGCACGCTGTTCCGGTCGGGTTCTGCACGATCACCGCGTCGACGTAGTACACGAGATCGCAGGTCCCCGAGGTGTTCTGGTGGACGGTGAGGGTTGCCATGTGCGCGTTGCCGTCGGCGTAGATCGTCGAGGAGCTCCACCAGTTGTTCACCGGCATCACGCCCATGTACGCATTCGCGGTGGCGCTGCCGTTCGCGCCGCCCTCGCCGACGTAGTAGTCGTTGATCTCCGCTCCGGCCGCCGCTTGCGCGAGCTGCGAGGGATCCGGCTTGATCCACAGCGAGACGCTGAAGTCGCTCTGCCAGACGCCGCCGCCCATCGCGAACGGGACCGAGGGAAGCTTGACCTTCGGATACCCGGGGTTGACCCCGTACGTTTTGAGCGAGGAGCTCAGACCCGGCACGATGCTGCTCTGCCCGAGCAGATAGTGCGTTCCGGGCGTCCCTTGATACGTGCCGTCGTGTCCGTTGCCGGACGAATCCTTTGCGACCGTTCCGCTCCCTTCGTCGAGGCGGTAGTACGCGTACGGACTGAGCGCGAGCACGTTCGCGTCGTAGACGCCCGGAAGCGGCGTCGGGCTCGGGCTCGGCGTCGGCGGCGGCGGGAACGCCGCACCGGTGTAGAGCGCCGTGATCTGGTCCGAGGTGAGCGCGCTGTTGTAGATCGCGACGCCGCCGATCTCGCCGAAATACCCGCCGAACCCGGAGCTGAAGTCGGTGCGCGCCGCAATCCCGGAGTTCGTGCTCGAGACGATCGACGAAGCGCCGCTGCAGGCGGTTCCGGCTGCGCTCGAAGCGAGCACCGTATCGATGTACAGCGAGAGATCGCACGTTCCCAGGTTGTTGCGGTGGACCGTCATCGCGAGGAAGTGCGCGTTCCCGTCGGCGAACGTCGCGCCGGCCGACTGGTACCAGTTACCGGTCGGATACGCGCCCATGTAGACGTTCGTGCCGGCTGCGCCGCCGCCCGCGGGAGACGCCTGCCCCATGTAGTAGTCGTTGATCGAGACGACGTCGTTCGGCTGCGAAAGCTGCGAGGGATCCGGCTTCGCCCACAGCGCGACGCTGAAATCACTCTGCCACGTCCCGGAGCCGTTCCCGGCGAACGGGAGCGAGGGGATCGAGACCTTCGGCTGGCCCGGGTTCGCGGTGTAGAACTTCGCCGTCGCGCTCAGACCCGGCACGATGCTGCTCTGGCCGAGCGCGTAGTGCGTCCCGCTCGTCCCGTTGTACGTTCCGTTGCGGCCGTTCCCCGACGAGTCGACCGCGACCGTGCCGCTCGTCTCGTCGAGACGGTAGTACGCGTACGGCGAGCTCGAGAGGACCGTGGCGTCGTAGTTTGCACCCGGCGGCGGCGGCGGCGGCGGCGGGTTGTAGAGGTTCGCGATCTGCGTCGCCGTGAGCGCTTTCGCGAACAGCGCGACGCCCGAGATCTCTCCGAAGTACGGATACGTCCCGGTACTCGGCGAGAGGCGCGCGGCGATCCCGCCCGTCAGCGGACCTCCGGAGCAGCGCGTCCCCGGAGCGCTCTTCGCCAGCGCGCCGTCGACGTAGAGGTTCATGTCGCAGTAGCCGCTGCTGTTGTAGTGCACGGTCTCGGCGAGGAAGTGCGCGTTGCCGTCCGCGAACGTCGCGGTCGGCGAGAAGTACTCGCCGCCGTTCACCCAGCCGCCCATGTACGGCACGGCGCCCGTGGTGCCGCTGGAGCCGCCGGACGTGCCGAAGTAGTAGCCGTTGATCTCCAGCGCGTCGCCGAGCTGCGTGAGCGCCGAAGGATCGGGCTTCATCCAGGCCGCGATGGTGAGATCGCTGACCCATGCGGTCGTGCTGGAGCCGATGTTGACGGGGCTCGGCAGGGTGACCTTGGGGCCGCCGGCGTTCGTGGCATAGAACTCGGTCGAGCGCGGGTAGCCGTAGATGATCGGCGCCATGCCTTGCAGATAATGCGTCCCGCTCGTTCCCTGATAGGTGCCGTTGCGGTTGTTACCGGACGAGTCGTAGGCGATCGTGCCGCTCGCCTCGTTGAGCTTGTAGAACGCGTACGGCGAGAGCGCGAGCACGGCGGTGTCGTACGGGCTGACCACCGCTGTCATCGGATGCCGAGCGTTGGAGGCGGGGAGGATCCCCGCGGAGTGCGGCCGTGACGTGCATCCGACCGCGACGAAGAGCGCGGCGCTGAAAAGCGCCCACGCCGAAAAACGTGAGATGGACAATGAGCTACCCCGAGAGCTAGAAGTGAAAACGCGCCGCTATTTACGGCGCGTGAGCGGGATGTTCGTCGCGAGTGCGCCGACTCATGCGGATTCGGCTCACTCTCGCAACGGTCCGGCCGCCTCGGCGCCGCGGATCCCGATCGGCTTCGCCGGGGAACCGGCCACGATCGCGTAGGGACCGATCTCGCCGCGCACGACGGAGTTCGCGGCGATGACCGCGCCGCGCCGGACGACGGCGCCGTCGAGCAACACGCAGCCGGCGCCGATCCAGACGTCGTCCTCGACGACGATCCCGCCCTTGCTCGGCTTGAACCGCTGGAGGCGGATCGGCACGTCCCTGCGCGCGTACTCGTGATTCGTCGCCGCGAACACGCAGTTGGCCGCGATCAGGACGTCGCGGCCGATCCGGATCCCGTTTCCCGAATAGAGCACGCAGCCCGAGTTGACGTTCGAGTTCTCCCCGATGACGACGTCGCCCAGCCCGCCGGTGAACTTGATCTTCACGAAGCTGTCGACCATGACGCCCGGGCCGATCACCAGCCGCGAGCCGCGAACGGAGTCCTCGAGATCGGCGAGCGGCGAGATGCTCGCCGCCGGCGAGATCTCGTGCATCTAGACGGCGACGGCCTTCGGGGCGAAATACGCGGCAACGGCGTCGGCGACGCGGTCGACCGTTTCGTCGGCCATCATCGAGTGGAGCGGGAGCGAGAGCACCTCGTCACCGACGCGGTCGGTGACGCTCAGGTCGCCGCGGCGGCAGTCCTTGAACAGCGTGAACCAGTGGCCCGGCTGCCAATGGATCCCGGTGTCGATCCCGCGCTCGGCCATGAACGCGCGCAAACCGTCGCGGCGCTCGGCCGGGACGCGGATGTAATACAGGAACGGCGTGACGCCGGTGAAGTCGGAGGCCGGGACGCGGACCCCCTCGACGTTCGCGAGCGCCGCGGAGTAGCGGCGCGCGGCGTGCTGCCGCGACGCGGTGATCTGCGGCAGCTTCGCCAGCTGCGCGAGGCCGATCGCGCCGTGCAAGTTCGCCATGTGGTAGCGGAAGCCGAGCGAGGCGACGTCGTACGTCCACGCGCGTTTGTTCTGGTACATCAGCTCCGCGGGCTGGCCCATCCCGATCAGCCGCATCTCGCGCACGCGGCGCCATTCGTTCTCGTCGCGGAGGATCAGCGCACCGCCGTCGATGCACGTGATCGTCTTGACCGGGTCGAAGCTGAACATCGTGACGTCGGAGAAGCTCCCGACCGGCTTCCCGCGGTAGAACGAGCCGAGCGAGTGCGCCGCGTCGTGCACGACCCGCACGCCGTGCCGCTCGGCGAACCGCGCGACCGCGTCGTGATCGCACAGGACGCAGTCGTAGTCCATCACGATGATCGCTTTGGTGCGCTCGGAGACGAGCGTCTCGGCCTTCGTGAGGTCGATGCAGAGCGTCAGATCGTCGATGTCGCAGAACACCGGTCGCGCTCCGACCGCGAGGATCGCCTGGAAGTCGGCGATGTTGTTGAACGCGGGCGTGATCACTTCGTCGCCGGGGCCGACGCCGATCGCCATCAGCGCGAGATGCAGCGCGGCGTGGCCGGTGCTGGTCGCGGCCACGTAGCGGTCGGCGGCGCCGCACGTGCGTTTCAGCGCATCCTCGAACTGCCCGACGTAGCTCCCCATCCCCAGCCAGCCCATCTCCAAGGCCTCGACGGCGGCGCCCGTCTCCTCGGGGGTGATGAGCGGTTTGAACACCGGAAGGGGCGCGTCGTGCATGCGTAAGCTATCGGCGAGAAGGCGCGGGGCGTTGAGGCCGGGCGTCCTGCGGAGGCGCGGCGGAAGTGCCGACACTCCATTCGTGGCCACGAACCGTCCCCTGCCCGCCGTCACGATCGATCCCGCCGCGCGCACCGTCCGTGTCGGCGAGCGCACGCTGCCTTTCGCCGATCCCGAAGCGTTCGCGCTCGTCTCCGAGCTGTGGATCCAGGCCGGCTGGGACGTCAAGCACGTCTACACGTTCAGCTGGATGGGCCGCCCGATCATCCAGCTTCCCGAGGATCTCCTCCGCCTGCAGGAGCTGATCTACGAGGTGAAGCCGGACGTCGTGCTCGAGACCGGGATCGCGCACGGCGGCTCGCTGGTGTTCTACGCTTCCTTGCTCAAAGCGATGGGGCACGGGCGCGTCGTCGGCGTCGACGTCGAGATCCGCCCGGCGAACAAGGCGGCGCTCGACGCCCACGAGCTACGCCCGCTGATCACGGCGATCGAAGGCGACGCGATCGCGCCGGAGACGGTCGCGCGCGTACGCGGCACGATCGCGGACGGCGAGCTCGTGCTGCTGATCCTCGACAGCAAACACACGCGCGACCACGTCGCCGCGGAGCTGCGCGCGTACGCGGATCTCGTCCCGGCCGGCTCCGCGATCGTCGTCGCCGACGGGATCATGCGCGACGTCGTCGGCGCGCCGCGCACGTCGCCGGAGTGGGCGCACGACAACCCGGTCTCGGCGGTCGACGCGTTCCTCGCGGAGCGTCCCGAGTTCGAGCGGATCGCGCCGCCGCGCGGGTTCGACGAGAGCCTCGGCGCCGCTGCCGCCACGTACTTCCGCGACGGGTGGCTGCGCCGCACGCGCTAGCTTCGCCGGGCGGGCGACCGCCGCCGATTCCTCACGGCTCCCGAGCCGTCTGCCGATACCGTACAGAGATGGACCGGCCTCTGATCAGCGTCGTCATCACGGCGTACAACTACGCGCATACCGTCGGGACCGCGATCGAGAGCGCCCTGCGCCAGGACTATCCGAACCTCGAGGTCGTGGTCATGGACAACGCCTCGACCGACGGAACCCCGGACGTCGTGCGGCGCTTCGCCGGCGACCCGCGGCTGCGCTACGTCCGCAACGCCGTGAACATCGGGATGACGCCGAACCACAACCTCGGCCTGCGCACCGCGCGCGGCGAGTACGTCGCGTTCCTCTCGGCCGACGACTGGCTGATGCCGGAGTTCGTCTCGTCGTCGTACCGCTATCTGCAGGATCATCCCGACGTCGACGTGCTGTACACGACGACGTACTTCGCCGACGCGAACGAACGGATCACCGGCCTGCGCCAGATGGCGGGACAGCCGCTCGCCGCGTACGCCGGCGGCCGCAACGAGCTCGCGGCGCTGCTGAAGGAAGGCTGCTACATCGCCTTTCCGACGATGCTCGTCAAGCGCGAGATCTACGAGCGGTTCGGCGACCTCGACTGCAACCTCAAGGCCGGCGATCACGAGATCGTCGTGCGCTGGGCCGCCGCCGGCGTCCGCTTCGGGTACGAGCCGCGCCCCTCGTGCGTGATCCGGCTGCACGAGACGCAGCAGAGCGGGATGGCGAACTACACCGCCAACGGCCGGCTGCTCGACGAGTTCCTGTACCTGCTCGAGAAGTACGTCACGCCCGGGAACGAGCCGCGGCTGGCGGGCTCCGAGCTCGGCGTGCAGCGCCACCTGACGAACCTGCGCGACGTCACGCGCCACCTCGGCGCGCCGGTCGACGGCGCGCTGCAGGCGCGCGTCGACCGCGCGCTCGCGAAGCTGAGCGAGATCCGGCGCCGCAACATCGAGCGCCGCGAGCCGGCGTTCGTGACGGTCGCGATGCTCGCCGGCGTCGACGTCGCGCTCGCCGAACAGACGCTGCGCTCGCTGAACGAGCAGACCAGTGACCGTTTCGAGGTGCTCGTGCTGCACCGGCCGGCGCGCCCGCTCGACCCGCTGGTGCGCGCGCTCGACGCGCACGGGCGGTTCCGCGCGCTGCAGACCGTCGAGCCGCTGAGCGAGGCCCAGGCGATGAACCTCGCGCTGCGGCTCGGGCGCGGCAACGCGTTCACCTTCATCCGCGAAGGCTCGGCGTTCGAGCGCGACCACATCGCGCGGTTGTGCGCCGCGTTCGACGAACGGCGCGCCGAGGTCGTCTTGTCGCCCGCGCGCCTCTCGGTCGAGCGCCGCACCACCGCCGCCGAGAGCACCCCGCTCGCCGTGTACGACGACGCGTATCCGCTCCCGTCGCTCGATGCGCTCTCCATCGCGCCGGCGCTCCCGCTCGAGTCGTTCGCGTTTCGCGCGCACGCCGCGGACCGTGCCGGGCTCGTCGACGAGAGCCTCGCCGCGCTGCCGTGGTGGGAGTACTTCCAGCGCCTGCGCGACGGCGTCGCGATCGACGCGCTGGCGGAGCCCGTCACCGTCCGCCGCTTCGCCGGCGGCGGTCTGCCGGAGATGCAACTCGCGCGTGCGGGGCAGCTCTCGCCGGTGTTCGAGACGGTCTACGGGAAATATCCGGTCGGTTCGGCGCTGCACGAGATGCGCGGCGCATACCTCGCGCGGATCAACGACGCGCTCGCGCGCGGCGCGGCCGCGGCGACCGAGCCGGCGGGCTTGCTGGACGCGTGCCGCGTCTTCAGCGGCTTCGGCGTCTCCGCACCGCCGGCGGCGCGGACGGCGTAGCCGCCGCGATGCCGTCCCCGCGACTGCCCGCACCGGCCTTCTGGCACGGGCGCCGCGTCTTCCTGACCGGCCACACCGGCTTCAAGGGGAGCTGGCTCGGCCTGTGGCTCGCGCAGCTCGGCGCGCAGGTGCACGGCTATGCGCTCGCGCCGGAAACGGAGCCGTGCGCGTTCGAGGCGCTCGGCACGGCGCGGCACGTTCGCTCGACGCTCGGCGACGTGCGCGACCGCGACGCGCTCGCCAGCGCGCTGCGCGCGGCGCGTCCCGAGATCGTCTTCCACCTCGCCGCGCAGCCGCTGGTGCTGCGCGGCTACCGGGAGCCCGTCGCGACGTTCGACGTCAACTTGATGGGGACGGTGAATCTGCTCGAAGCGGTGCGCACCGCGCCGTCGGTGCGCGCGGTCGTCGTCGTCACGACCGACAAGGTCTACGCCGAAGAGCCGGCCGGCGTGCCGTACGCGGAGAGCGATCCGCTGGGCGGCGTCGAGCCGTACGGCGCGAGCAAGGCGTGCGCCGAGATCGCGGCGGCCGCGTACCGCGAAGCGTTTCTGCGCGCGGCGCACGTCGAGCTCGCGACCGCGCGCGCCGGCAACGTCGTCGGCGGCGGCGACTGGTCGGCGGACCGGCTCATCCCCGATTTGGTGACCGCGCTGCACGGCGGAGGTACGCTCGCGCTGCGCCATCCCGGCGCGACGCGCCCGTGGCAGCACGTCCTCGATCCGCTCTGCGGCTATCTCGCCCTCGCCGAAGAGCTGCTGCTGCGGACCGGCGCGGCGCGCGCGTGGAACTTCGGCCCGGGACTCGATTCCGTCGCGACGGTTGGCACGGTGGTCGCGATGTTCGAGCGCGCCTGGGGCGCGCGGCTCGAAAGCACCGTCGTGCCGAGCGCGCACCACGAAGCGCCGCGCCTCGCGCTCGACGCCGGCGCGGCGCGGCAGCTCCTCGGCTGGGCGCCGCGGCTCGATCTCGCCGAGACGCTGCGCTGGACCGCGGAATGGTACCGCGGCTTCGCCGCGGGGTTCGGCGGCGAGGATCTCGCGGCGGAGCAGCTCAGCCGCTACGCGGCGCTGCTCCCCGTCGCGGCGTAGCGCGGCGCTCGAACGTAACCGCGTTCGCGTCGGCGTCCGAGATCGTCACGCCGGCACCGGTCGAGGGCCAGCGGATCGCGAGCTGCGGGCTGCGCCAATGGTACGCGCGCGCGAGCGACGCTTCGTACGCCTCGGTCATGCAGTAGAGCACGTCGGTCGCGTCCGCGAGCGTCTGGAAGCCGTGCGCGCAGCCGGGCGGCACGTACAGCGCACGTACGCTCGCCGCGTCGAGCTCGGCGGCGAACGTCTCGCCGTACGTCGGCGACTCCTCGCGCAGATCGACGACGACGTCGAAGACCGCGCCGGCCGTGACGCGCACGAGCTTCGCCTCGCGCGACGGCGCGGCGGCGTAGTGCAGACCACGGACCGTGTGCTTCCGCGCGTTGGTCGAGATGCTGCTCTGCACGAAGCGCCCGTCGAGCCCGGCCCGTGCGAACTCCTCGGCACACCACAGCCGCGCGAACGAGCCGCGCTCGTCGCGGTGCGGCTCAGCCTCGACGAGCACGACGCCCGCCAGCGGCGTCGCGACGAAGATCACGGCAGAACGTGCGCTTCCGGGATCGGGACGACCCACTTCCCGCCGTACTCCGCGACGACGTGCATCTGCGCGACGATCTCCTCGCGCAGGTTCCAGGGCAGCAGCAGCACGTAGTCGGGTTTCTCGCGCGCGATGCGATCGGGCGCGAAGATCGGGATCCGCGTCCCGGGCAGGAGCCGCCCTTGCTTGTGCGGGCTCAGATCGACGGTGAAGTCGACGAAGTCGGTTCGGATCCCGCAGTAGTTCAGCAGCGTGTTCCCCTTCGCCGGCGCGCCGTACGCCGCGACCCGCTTGCCCGCGCGCTTC
>DATHLN010000198.1:0-11197 GCA_035488115.1 Candidatus Limnocylindrales bacterium
GCCGCTCTTCCCCGAAGTGACGGCGGCGCGGCTCGCAGCCGCCGCGACCGACGACGGCTGGCTCATGTTCCGGCGTTCGTACGACTCTCAGGGCTACGCGCCGTTCGGCGAGATCACGCCGGCCAACGTGAGCGGGCTGCAGCCCGTGTTCACGTACGCGACCGGGATGCCGCAAGGCCACGAGGCGGCGCCGATCGTCAACGGCCGCACGATGATCGTGACGACGCCGCTCGACCACGTCGTCGCGCTCGACGCGGCGAGCGGCCGCGTGCTGTGGACCTACGTCTATCCGTACTCGCTCGACGCGCTGCGCTCGATCTGCTGCGACGTCGTCAACCGCGGCGTCGCGCTCTACGGAGCGAACGTGTATCTCGGGACGATCGACGATCACTTGCTCGCGCTCGACGCGCAGACCGGCCGCGTCGTGTGGAACACCGAAGTCGCGCCGAAGGACGGTCACTACGCGATCACCGGCGCACCGCTCGCCGTCGAAGGCAAGATCGTCATCGGCGTCGCCGGCGGCGAGTACGGCGCGCGCGGCTTCCTCGCCGCGTTCGACGCGGTCACCGGCAAGCGCGTCTGGAAACGCTGGACGATTCCGGCGCCGAACGAGCCGGGAGGCCGGACGTGGCCGCCCGGCGCGTACAAGCGCGGCGGCGGCCCGACGTGGCTGACCGGCTCGTACGACGCGCGCTCGCGCACGCTGTTTTGGGGGACCGGAAACCCCGGCCCGTGGTTCGCCGGGTTCCGCCCGGGCGACAACTTGTACTCGAACTCCCTCCTCGCGCTGAACGTCGACACCGGGGCGATGAAGTGGTTCTTCCAGTACACGCCGCACGATACGTGGGACTACGACGGCGTCAACGAGCTCGTGCTCGTCGATCTCCAGGTGCGCGGAGCGACCGTTCCGGCGATCGTCCACGCCGACCGGAACGGGTACTTCTTCGCGCTCGACCGCCGGAACGGGCGGATGATCTACGCGCGTCCGTTCGTGAAGCAGACGACGATCCGCGGCTATACCGCGGCGGGTCGCGCGATCGTGAATTCCGCCGCGTACGCGCGAGTCGGCGGCCCGGACGTCTTGACGTGCCCGAGCGCGTCGGGCGGAAAGAACTGGTATCCGGTCGCGTACAGCCCGCAAACCCAGCTCGCGTACGTCCCGATCCTCCACCTGTGCGCAAGGCTGCACGCGACCGGGAACCTGAACGAGGCGTTCGGCTACTACGGCGAGATCTCGACCACGGTCCCCGAGCCGGGGAGCAGCGGATTCGGCGAGCTCAGCGCGATCGACGTGAAGAACGGCCGGAAACGCTGGTCGTTCCCGAGCCGCTACCCGTGGACCGGCGGCGTCCTCGCCACCGCGAGCGGCGTGGTGTTCAGCGGAAACTCGGGCGGTCTCTTCTACGCGTTCGACGCCCGCAGCGGCAAGGTGCTCTGGCAGCACCGCACGAGCTCCGGGATCATCGGGGTCCCGACGACGTACCGCGTCGGCGGAAAGCAGTACGTCGCGGTGTACGCCGGCTACGGCGGCGGCCTCGCGATGTTCGGCGGGCCGGCGGCCGCGCTGACCTCGCACATCCCGCGCGGCGGGCGGCTCTACGTCTTCGCGCTGGGCGGCGGACGATGAGCGCTGAACCGGTCCTCACCTGCCGCGTCCCCGCGCTCCCGGCGCGCGTCGCGCGCGAGCTCTACGAGGCCGGCGACCCGCTCGCCGCGACCCGCGCGCTGCTGCTGAACGAGCCCGCGGTGCGCGCCGCGATCGCGGTCGCCTCGCCGGCGCTCGACGCGGCGCTCGAGCCGTGGACGCGCGGCGAGCCCGCGAAGAAGAAGCGCGCGCCGTACAAAGCGCTCGCGTACGCGCTGCGGATGGCCTCGCGCCCGACCCCGTTCGGTCTCTTCGCGGGGATCGGCGAGGTCGCGCGCGGCGCCCGGACGACGCTGCGCCTGGCCGACGCGCGGTACGCGCGGCTGTCCGCGCGCGCCGACATGGGACGGCTGCACGCGCTTCACGACCGGCTCGAGCGCGATCCGTCGGTCCGCGACGCGCTGACCGCGGTCGCGAACGACTTGATCGACGAGCGGGCGGGGAAGCTCCAGGTCCGCCACCCCGAGCGGCTCGTCCCCGGCCTCGACGAGACCGATCCGATCGCCTGGCACTACGACCTCGTCGAGGTTCGCCGGACCGCCACGCTGGAGCGCGTCCTCGACCTGTGCGCGCGGCCCGCGCCGCTGGCCGAGCTCGCCGGCGCGGTCGCGGCGGGGCTCGGGATCGAGCGCGCGAAGGCGGCGCAGCTCCTCGAGCGCCTCATCGGGGCGGGCGCGATCGTCTTCTCGCGGCCGACCGCGCTCGCCGACCCGCTCCCCGCGCTCGCAGACGCGCTCCCCGGGCAGCACCCGCTCGCGCTCGCCGTCCGCGGTGCCGCGGACGCGCTGCGCGCGCTGGAAGCGACGCCGCCGGACGAGACGACGTCAGCCGCCGTCCGCGCCGCGGCCGAGCGGCTCGACGCGGTCCACGAGGGCGGCGGCGCACCGCTCCAGATCGACCGGTTCGAGCGGTTCGACGGCGAGCTCGGCGAGGACGTCGTCGGCGACGCGCTGCGGCTCGCCGGACTGCTGATGGCGAGCGCCCAGCCGCGCGCGCTCGACCGCTACCGCACGCGCTTCCGCGAGCGGTACGAGGGCGAGGAACGGCTCGTTCCGCTGCTCGAGCTGGTCGACCCCGAGCTCGGGATCGGCGTTCCCGAGAACACCGCGCTCGAGCGGACCGACCGCGATCCGGCGCGCGACGAGCTGCGCCTGCGGCTGGCGGCGCGGGCGCTCCGCGAGCGGTCGGCCGAGGTCGTGTTGACCGACGCGGAGCTGGCGCTGCTGCACCCGGGCGACCGCGCGGTCCCCCCGGCGAACGGCTGTGAGATCGGGTTCCAGGTCGCCGCGGCGAGCACCGAGGCGGTCCGCGCGGGTGAGTACGCGCTGCGGCCCGTCTTCGGGCTGCACACCGACGGTGCGGTCAAGACGGTGAGCCGGTTCGCCGGCGGCCTAGGGCCTGCGTTCGCCGAGCGGCTCCGCGAGGCCGACGCGGCCGACGAAGAACCCGGGACGCTGGCGGTCGACCTCGTGTACCTCCCGCACGACCGGCACTATGCGAACCTGCTGCGGCCGGCGGTCGCGCGGCCGGTGATCGCCTCGCAGCGCGAGGAGCTGCCCGCGGGAGTGCTCCGGATCGAGCCTCGCGACATCGTGATCGGCGTCGAGGACGGACGCTTCGTCGCGTACGCGCGCTCGCTGGGGCGCCGGCTGCGGATCTGCGAGACCTACATGCTCTCGACCGCGTATTTCGCGCCGGCCCACATCCGGCTGCTCTCGCTGATCGGGAAGCAGGACCGCGTCCACCCGCGGCTCTTCGACTGGGGCGCGGCCGCCGCACTTCCGCACCTGCCGCGGGTGCGGCATGGCCGGCTCGTCCTCGCGGTCGCGCAGTGGAGCGTCCCGCGCGCGGAGCTGGCCGCCGCGGGCGCACAGACCCGCGCCTTCATCGACCGCTGGCGCGCCGCGTGGGGCGTCCCGCGCTGGGTGTACCTGGTCGAGCGCGACCTCAAGCTGCTGCTCGACCTCGAGTCGGCGGCGGCGCCGGAGCTGCTCCGCGAGCACGTCGCGCCGGACGCCGAGCGCCCGAGCGGCCTCGAGCTGCGCTTCGAGGAGATGTTCCCGTCGTTCGACCAGCTCTGGCTCGAGCGGGGCGGCGAACGCTTCCTCCACGAGTTCACGCTCGGCGTCCCCGGGCGCGGGAGCACCGCTCCGGCCGCCGAGCCGCGCCGGCTCGAGGCGGCGCCGCTGCACGCGAAAGGGCCCGGGAGCGAGTGGACCTTCGTCAAGCTCTACGCGCCGCGGCGCGACCTTCCGGCACTGCTCTGCGGCGCCGTCGCGGACCTCGTCGCCGCGACCACCGAGCACGCGCCGGTCGACCGCTGGTTCTTCCTGCACTACGGCGACCCGCGTCCGCACCTGCGGCTGCGCCTCCACCACGCGAGCGGAACGGGGCGGCAGACCGTCGCCGCGCTCGCCGAGCGCCTCGAGGAGCTGCTCGCGAGCGGCGCGATCGAGCGCTACGCGTTCGACACGTACCGCCCGGAGCTGGAGCGCTACGGCGGCGCGGCCGCGATCGGCGCCGGGGAGGTGCTCTTCCACCACGACAGCCGGCGCGTGCTCGACGCGCTGCGCGCCGCGGCGCCCGGGACGGGCCACGCGGAGCGCGCGATCGCGACGGCGGCGCCGCTGCTGCGCGGCTGGTTCGAGGCGTTCGACCTCGCCGGCTGGATGGCGGCGAACGAGCGCGCCGCGCGCTCCGTCCGCGTCGACTGGGCGCTCGTGCGGCGCGTGCGCGAGCTGCTGGTCGCGGCGCCCGCGTGCGACGCCGAGGAGCGCCGCGCGATCGGCCACCTCGCCGCGCTCAACGATGCCGGCCGGCTGACCGTCGCTCCCGACGACCTGCTCGCGAGCCTGCTGCACCTGCACTTCAACCGCGCCGCGATCCCGTTCGGCGCGGAGTCCGCGCTGGTCGCGTCGATCTGGCAGGCGTGGCACGGGCTGGCGCGCGCGGGCCGGGCCGCGAGCGAACGGAGCGAGCCCATCCCCGAGAGGCGGCTCGGCGGCGCGGTCAGAACGCCCGTGGCCTTATGGAGATCGAAGGAAAGCGAATCGCAGCGCTCGTCGGAGACGGGTTCGAGGAATCCGAGCTGATCGAGCCCCGCCGGGCGCTCGAGGAGAACGGGGCGATCGTGACGATCGTCGGCGTCGACGACCGCGCGCTCACGAAGATCCGCGGCAAGCGCGGGCTCGACGAAGGCCAGAGCGTGAAGGCGGAGGAGCTGGTCGCCGACGTGACCGCCGACGACTTCGACGCGCTCCTGATCCCGGGCGGCCAGTCGCCGGACCACATCCGCACCAACAAAGACGTGCAGCGGTTCGTGAAAGAGTTCGACCAGGCGAAGAAGCCGATGTTCGTGATCTGCCACGGCCCGCAGGTGCTGATCTCGTCGAACGTCGTCCGCGGCCGCACGCTGACCGGGTACGCCTCGATCGCCGACGACATTCGCAACGCCGGCGGTCTCTACCGGGACCAGCCCGTCGTCCAGGACGGCAACTGGGTCACCTCGCGCAACCCCGGCGACCTGATCCTCTTCAACCGCGCGATCCTCGAAAAGCTGGCGGCGCAGAACGCTCCGGTGTAAACCTGCGATGTCATCCTGAGCTTGTCGAAGGATGAGCCGTAGGCACGATCCTGCGCGGCGCGCATCCTTCGACGAGCTCAGGATGACATTGATTTCAGTGCACGAGCGTAAGCCGCGGGTTCGGTCGTTCCGGGCGGCCGACTTTGTGGCATTCGCGCCAGCCGTCGCCGGTGTCGATCGCGACGATGTCGGCGGTGAAGTCGAACGCGCCGGCGCCCTTGAAGAACGCGCTGCCGACCGCGTAGGCGTCGACGGGGACCTGATCGTTCTCGAACCGCCGGATGCGGTCGGCGTCGAAGCCGCCGCTCACGACGATCCGCACGTGGCGGAAGCCTTCAGCATCGAGCGCATCGCGGACGTTGTGCACGAGCTGCGCGTTGACGCCGGTCGGCGGAAAGGTCCCCATCTGCGGGATGACGCTCTTGTCGACCAGCGTCCCGGACGTGTCGAGGCGCACGCCCCATAGCCGCTTGCCGAGCGCGCGCGCGACCGCGACCGACGTCCCGGCGCAGTCGTTGTCGAAGTCGACCAGCGAGATCACGTTGACCGAGCCGTCGATGTGCTCGGCGAACTTCTTCGTCGCGAGCACCGTGTCGCCGCCGTACGCCGCGATCAGCGCGTGCGGAACGGTCCCCATCCCGCGCGAGCCCCACCACTCGGCATTTGCATCGGTCGAGACGCTGAGCGCGCCGGAGATGTAGGCCGCGTAGCCGTCGCCGGTCTGCACCAGATGGTGGTCGAAGCGGGCCGGAAAGAACAGCACTTCCTTCCCGCCGGCCGCGTCGACGATCGCGCGCGCGTTCGTCGCGATCCGCGTGCGGCGCGCGAGGACGCCGAGATAGGGCGTCTCGAGATGCGCGAAGAGCGCGTAGTCGCCCTCGATCGTCATCACCGTCTCGAACGGCTCGATCGCGTCGCCGTCGTACAGCGCCTTCACGTCCAGCGGGCCCCAGCCGTCCTGCCACGAGCCGTCCGGCGCACGCCGGCCGCTGCACAGCTTCAGAATGGCGATCGCCTCGTCGATTCCGCACAGCACCGCGTGGTTGCGCTGGAACACCTGCATCCGCACGCGCGGGTGGTAGCCGTCGCGTTCGAGGATCTCGCGCGCGCGGTTGAAGTAGGTGTCCGAATAGTAGCCGTCGCGCATCTTCTCGACCGGCAGGTTCAGGATCGCCGGATCGAGGCGAGGGCGCTGGCTGCTGAGCATGGGACGCCCCTACGGTGGCGTGGAACGAAGCCCTCCTCACATGGCGACCCTCACCAACCGCGAGATCGCGGACCGCTTGCGCGAGATTCGAACGCTGATGGAGTTCGCCGGAGAGGCGTTCTTCAAGTTCATGGCCTACGAGCGCGCCGCGGAAACGCTCGAAAACGCCGCGCCGCTCGGCGGCGGGTTCGACGAGGCGCGGCTGACCGAGCTCCCCGGCGTCGGCAAGAGCATCGCCGGCCGCATCGCGACGATCGCCCGCACCGGCACCGACCCGTATCTCGAAGAGCTGCGCGCGAAATACCCCTCGACGCTGATGGAGGTGCTCAAGGTCCAAGGCGTCGGGATGAAGACCGCGCAGCAGCTCTTCGAGCGGCTCGGGATCGCCTCGCTCGCCGATCTGGAGCGCGCGCTCGACGAAGGCGCGCTCAGCACGATCCCGCGGCTCGGCGTGAAGTCGATCGAGAACATCCGCCGCGGCGTGCTCTCCTTCAAAGGCCGCACCAAGCGCACGCCGCTCGGTATCGCGCTCCCGGTCGCGCGCGAGGTCATCGAGTATCTCCGCAAATACACCGACGCTCAGGATCTCACCGCGGCAGGCAGCGTGCGAAGGCAAGAGCCGACGGTCGGCGACGTCGACGTGATCTGCACCTCGGAGAACGCCGAGGCGGTCGTCGCGGCGTTCACCGCTTGGGAGCGCGCCGAAGCCGTCCTCGCGGAGGGACCGACGAAGGCCAGCATCTGGCTGAACGGCGGGCTGCAGATCGACCTGCGCGTGCTGCCGGCGCATCTCTACGGCAACTTGCTGCAGCACTTCACCGGCTCGCGCGAGCACAACATCCAGTTCCGCGAGCTCGCGGTCCGCAGGAACCTGCGCGTGAGCGAAAACGGGATCGTCGATCTGACCGACGGCCGCACCATCGTGTGCCGCACCGAAGAGGAAGTGTACGCCGTGCTCGGCATGGCGTACATTCCGCCGGAGATGCGGCTCGGCGTCGGCGAGATCGACGCCGCGCGCGAGGGCACGCTGCCGCGCGTGATCGAGCTCGCCGACCTGCGCGGCGACTTCCACCTGCACTCGACGTGGTCCGACGGGCGCGACACGCTCGAAGCGATGATCGCCGCGTGCGCGGCGCGCGGCTACGCGTACCACTCGATCAGCGACCACTCATGGGGGCGCGGCAGCATCGGCCTCGACCCTGCCGACCTGCGTGAGCAGCGGCGCCGCGTGCGCGAGCTCGGCGAGCGCTATGGTATCCGCACGCTGTGCTCCGCCGAGGTCGACATCAAAGCCGACGGGACGCTCGACTTCGACGACGCGGTCCTGGCCGAGATGGACATCGTCGTCGCTTCGGTCCACTCGGCGTTCAACCAATCGCGTGAAGCGATGACCGCCCGGCTGCTCCGCGCGATGGAGAACCCGTACGTGAACATCATCGGGCACCCGACCGGCCGCAACGTCGAGACGTTCGCCGGCTACGACTTCGACCACGACGCGGTCTTCGCGGCGGCGGCGCGGACCGGGACCGCGCTCGAGATCGACGGCCAGCCGGCGCGGCTCGACCTGCCGAGCCCGCTGGCGCGGCGCGCGAAGGAGTTCGGGGTGACGTTCACCTGCGACTCCGATGCGCACGGTGTCGCACATTTGGAGAACGTCGCCTACGCCGTGGGGCAGGCACGGCGCGGCTGGATCACCGCCGGCGAAGTCCTCAACGCCCGCCCGCTCGAAGAAGTCCTTGCCTTCGTCGAAGCGAAACGGGCGCGACACGCCGATGGCTCAGCCCGCACCGGTCCCGCCGTCTGAAGAACGGCGGCTCGCCGCACTCTACGAGTACGAGCTCCTCGACACGCCGTTCGAGGATCTCTTCGACGCGTTCACGCGGCTCGCCGCGCAGCTCTGCGACGCGCCGATCTCGCTGATCACGCTGGTCGACCGCGACCGGCAGTGGTTCAAGTCCTCGCTCGGGCTCGACGTCCGCGAGACCGCGCGTGAGATCGCGTTCTGCGCGCACACGATCCTCGGCGAGGGGATCTTCGAGGTGAACGACGCCGCTCACGACGCGCGCTTCGCCGACAACCCGCTGGTGACCGGCGACCCGGGGATCCGGTTCTACGCCGGCTATCCGCTGCGCTCGGGCGAAGGCGAAGCGGTCGGGACGATCTGCGTGATCGACCGCCGCCCGCGCGTGCTCACCCCCGAGCAGCGCACCTCGCTGGCACTGATCGCGAACGCGGTCGTCGAGCAGATGGAGGCGCGCCGCACGCTGCTGCGCCTCTTCGACAGCTCGCAGACCGAGCTGTACCACGCCGATCTCGCCGCGCAGCGCATCCTCTTCGCGAGCGACGCCGCGCGCCGCAATCTGGGCTACACGATGGACGAGCTGCGTCAGCTTCCGCTCGACGCGCTGCTGCCCTCGCTCGCGCGCCAAGGACGCCTCGCCGAACGCCTCGGCGAGCTGCGCGCGAACCCCGGCCGGCGCATCAACGTGCGCACGACGGCGCGCCGCAAGGACGGGACCGTCTACCCGATCGAGCTGCGCATCGAGATGGTCCCGACCCGCCAGCGTGAGATCGCGCTCGTCGTCGCGACCGACCTCACCGAGAGCGAGCGCGCGCAAGAGCGCATCAACCTCCTTTCCGCGGCGATCGAGGCGGCGCAGGACCCGATCATCCTCTCGAAGCCCGGCCCGACGCCGGAGGACTCGCCGACGATCGTCTACGCGAACGACGCGTTCATCCGGATGAAAGGCGCCGAGCGGCCGGACCAGGTGATCGGTCACCGCTCCGACGAGTTCCTCGGGCCGAAGACCGACCGCTCGCGGCTCGCGTACATGCGCGCCGAAGCCGCCGCCGGTCGCGCGGCGCGCATCGAGTACATCTCGTACAGGCTCGACGGCTCGCACTACCACACCGAGGCGTCGATGCGCCCGCTGCTCGACGAGAACGGCGTGATGACGCACTACGTGATGGTGCAGCGCGACGTCACCGAGCAGGTGCTGCGCGGGATGCAGCTCACGATGCAGAACGAGCGGCTCACCGCGATCACCTCGATCGCTCGGACGCTGTTCTCCTCGCTGGAGCCCAGCGTGCTCGTCGACGCGCTGCTCTCCGGCGTGCACGAGCTGGTCGACGGGCGCGCGACGCTCTATGCGCCGCGCCCGCGCGGCGGCTTCGCCGCGACCAACGACCTCGCGTTGCACGAGGACGCGCGGCTCGGCGACGATCTGATCGCGGTCGCGTCGCGCAGCGACGTCTGCGTCCTCGACGAGCGCGAGCACCGCGCCGCCGTGCGCGTTCCGGGCTCGGGCGGCGGGACCGCATACGTCCTCGACGTGCAGCGCGCGGCGCCGTTCGGAACCGCCGACGTCTTCGCGCTCGGGCTGCTGGGTCAGTACTTCGCGGTCGCGGCGCGCAACGTCGAGCTGTACCAAGAGCTCGCTTCGCGGCGCGACGCGGTCGTCGAGCTGAACCAGGTGAAGAACGATCTGATCGCGATGCTCGCGCACGACTTCAAGGGGCCGCTCACGACGATCGTCGGCTTCGCCGACGTGCTGGCCGACGACGACCGGTTCGATCCCGAGTCGCGCCAGTATCTCGGGATGATCTCCTCGAGCGCGATGCGGCTCGCCTCGCTCGCGACCGACACGCTCGCGCTCTCCCGGCTCGAGCACAACGAGCTCGCGCTCTCGCTCGGCGAGGTCGATCTGGTCGCGCTCGTGCGTGACGTCGTGCGCGTGTTCAGCGTGACGCGGCCGATCGACTTGCGCGTGCTCGGCAGCACGCTGGTCGTCACCGGTGACGAGGCCAGGCTGCGGCAAGTCGTCGAGAACCTCGTCGGGAACGCGATCAAATACTCGCCGGGCGGCGACCCGGTCGAGGTTTCGCTGCGCGCGCGGCAGGGCGGCGTCGAGCTCTCGGTCCGCGACCGCGGGATCGGGATCCCCGACGGCGAGCGCGGGAAGCTGTTCGGCCGCTTCGCGCGCGCCAGCAACGCGCGCGCGCTGGGGATCGGCGGGACCGGTTTCGGCCTCTATCTGGCGAAGACGATCGTCGACCTGCACGGCGGCGCCATCGACGTCGAGTCGGTCGAAGGCCAAGGCTCGACGTTCCGCACCTTTGTCCCCGCGAAGCCGGCGCACCGCACCGCCGCGCCGATCCGCATCGCGCTCCTCGACGTCGACGGCGACGCGCGCTCGTACGTCGCGCAGGCGCTGCGCGACGACGGCTTCGCCGTCACCGTGGCGACGAACGGCGAAGATCTGCTGCGCGCGCTCGGCGACGGCCGCTACGACGTGGCGCTGGTCGATGCCGACCGTCTCGGCATGCCGGCGGACCAGTTCCTGCGCCGCGCGAACGGCTGCCCGCTGGTCCGCATCGCACTCCGCATGCCGGCGTCGCTCGACGGCTGGAACGCGTTCTTGACGAAGCCGTTCCTGATGAAAGATCTCTACGGCGCCGTCGACGCCGCGATGGACCAGTCGAACGGCGCACGACCCGGCGCGTCCGTCACGGCGCCCGCACCGTGAACGCCGTCCAGTCGCTGACGCCCTCCGAGCTTTCGGTCTTCCTCCTGCACGTTGCGGTGGTTCGGCCCGTTTTCGTGTGGGGTCCGCCCGGGATCGGTAAGTCCGCGCTCGTCGCGCGCTTCGCCGAGGACTTGGGGATGCCGTGCGTCTCGCTACTGGGCAGCCAGCTGGCGCCGGAGGATCTGATCGGCGTGCCGCAGATCGTCGATGGCTACAGCCGATTCTGCCCGCCGCGC
>DATHLN010000199.1:0-8232 GCA_035488115.1 Candidatus Limnocylindrales bacterium
ACGACCTCGCCGACGATCTGGTGTCCCGGAACCACGGGATCGCGATGCGGCGGCAGATCGCCGTCCACGATGTGCAGATCGGTCCGGCAGACGCCGCACGCGCGCACGCGGAGCAGGAGCTCACCGTCGCCGGGCGCCGGCACCGCGCGCGCGACGACGCGCAGCGCGCCGGCTTCGCGGTCGAGCACGGCGGCGCGCATCGTCGTCGGCGGCGCGACCATCAGTCCGGTCCGCGCACCACGTGATAGCGCTCGCCGTCGCGCCGGAGATAGCCGGCGTCGCTGAGCGCGTCGAGCACCTCGCTGGTCGCGGCGCGCTCGTTCTTGTTCGGCATCCCGGCCCAGCGCAGTGCGACCTCGTGGACGTCGAGCACGTCACCCTCGCGCAGCAGACCGCGCACGAACTCCTCACGCAGCTTCACGCGCTCCATCCGCCGCCGCAGCGGCTCGATCGCCGCCTCGAACCCCGCCGGCGCCGGCGCAGGCGGGGCGCTCGGTTCCGGCGTCGTCGTGAGCGCGGCTGCTTCGCGCGGCGGTTCGTTCGCAGGTAGCGCAAGCCGTGCAGCGTCTTGCGCGCCGACCAGGGACGGATTTCGCTCGAGCACGACGTCGGTGATGCGCGGGAACAGCTCGGCCAATGCCACGAACGCCGTCTGCCACGGCACCGCGTTGAGCACGCGTGGCCGCGTGCCGATCGCGAGCAAGATCTTGCGCGCGACGTCTTCCGGCGTGACGAGGAGCGGTTGCGGCGCGCCCGGCATCCCGGCCCGCGACATGAACTCGGTGTCGACCGCGCCGGGATCGACGTAGGTCACCGCGATGCCGTCCGGCTTCAGCTCGCGGCGCAGAATCGCGGCGGCCGAGCGCGTCGCCGCTTTCGAAGGCGGATAGGCGCCGAGCCCGCCGACCGGGACGCGCGCGACGCCGCTTCCGACCATGAAGACGTGACCTTGCGATGCGCGCAGCAGCGGCAGCGCTTCGCGGACGAGCGCGACCGGGCCGACCGCGTGCGTCCCGAACTGCGCCCACAGCGCGTCGTCGCTCTGCTCCGCGAGCGGCCCCGCGGCGACGTGACCGGCATTGTTCACCAGCACGTCGATGCGGCCGAACGCGCGCCGCGCGAGCTCGACGATCGCGCGCGCGCTCCCCCGCTGGCCGACGTCGTACGCCCCGACGACGATGCGCGCGTGCTCGCGCCGGACGCGCTCGGCGAGCGCGTCGAGCGCGGCCTGGTTGCGGCCGATCGCGACGACGTCGTAGCCCGCGCGTCCCGCGCGCAGCGCGAGCGCGCGGCCGATCCCGCTCGACGCGCCCGTGACGACGAGGACGCTCATCCGATCGCGGCGCGCGCCTCGTCGAGCGCGCGCTTCGCCGCCGCCGTCATGAAGTTGACGTCGCCCGAGATTCCGACGAACCGGTAACCCAGATCGACGACCTGCTTCGCCATCGCGGGATCGCGCGCGAGGAACCCCGCGAACTTCCGCGCCCGCGCCGTCGTCTCGATGACGCGCCGGATCAGCGCGAGGTACGCATCGTCGCTCCATGCGTCGGGCCAGCGTTTGCCGGTCGAGGCGGCGAGATCGTTCGGACCGACGAAGATTCCGTCGACGCCTTCCACCGCCAGGATCGCTTCGAGGTTCTCGACCGCCTCGGCGGTCTCGATCTGCACGAGCAGCAGAATCTCGTCGTTCGCGCGCTCGAAGTACGTCATCGCGTCGGTGCGGAACGCGAGGTTGGTGCGCACACCGCCGCGGCTGCGTTCGCCGAGCGGCGGGAACCGCGCATCGCTCACCACCTTGCGCGCGTCGTTCGCGGTGTTGACGACCGGGACGACCATCCCCGCGAAGCCGAGGTCGAGCGCCGGCTGGATCGCCGAGGACGCGTTCCACGCCGGGCGCACGATCGTCGTCACCTCCGTCGTGCGCAACGCGGCGAGCATCGCGGCGGCTTCGGTGAGCGCGGCCGGTCCGTGCTCCATGTCGACGAGCAGCCAGTCCCAGCCCAGGACCGCCATCGCCTCGGCGGCGACCGCGTCGGGTAGCGACAGCCACGACCCGAAGACGGTCTCGCCGGCGGCCAAGCGGCGTTTGAGCGTGTTCTCGCGCATCGGCTCCGCTTACCGCGCGCCGCCGCGCCGTTCCTCGACGGCGCCGCGAAACGCGTCGTAGAGCGTTCGCGTACTGCGCGGCAAGGTGCGGTAATAGTACTCCTCGGCGATCAGCGGCATGTCGCGCGGTTCGAGGACGGTGCGGCGCTCCCGCGCGAACGCCGCGAGTGCGGCGGCGACGGGCTTCTCGCTGCCGTCGGAGCGCACGATCCCGAACGAGAGCTCGTGCGGCGCGCGGTCGAACGGCGGCTCGCCGCGCAGCTCGTCCGCGTAGTCGGCCCAGCACCACCAGTAGCCGCCGAGCCGCCCGTCGGCGTGCAAGCGGTCGAAGACGTTCGTGCAGTACGAGGCCATCTCGTCCTCGTCGAGACACGCGTACGCCGCGAGGACCGGATCGTCGGGCGAGATCGTCGGGTTCGGTTTCTCGTCGGGCATCGCGACCCGCTCGTACGGCGAGAGCTTCCCCGGCGGGCACGTCGGGTTTCCGAGCTCGCTGAAGAGCACCGGCTTGTGCGAGAACGCGGCGGCGAGCAGCGCGAGAAACGGGACGACCTCGGGATCGAGCCGCCCGCGCGCGAACGCGCTGTACACGCTGTAGCCGTGCATCGTCGCGAACGCGAACGGCGCGCAGAGCGACGAGAGCCGAAGCTCGCGATCACGGGTGAGATCTTCACCGTGCGTCCCGGCGGTGACGGGGATGCCGGAGCTCTCCTGCAGCGCGCCGGTCAGGAGGCGCGCCCATTCGGCGGCGTCGTGCTCGCTCGCCGGCTCGCGCATGTTGCTGAACTCGTTGCCGAGGTCCCATGCATACACGGCGGGATGCTCGCGCAGCCGCGCACCGGCGGCGCGCGCGAAGAGCAGCTGCGCGTCGAGCAGCGGGCCCGTGTAGAAATCGCCGATGCCGTAGGGCGACTCGCCGGCTTCGGTGATCGTCCGGAACCGCCCGTGCGGCGTCGCGCGGTCGAGCGTCCACGACGGCAGCCAGTTCACCCCGCTCATGTGCCCGGTGAACAGCGCCGGCATCGTCCGCAAACCGCGCTCGGCGGCGATGTCGGCAACCGCCTCGAGCTTGGCGAGCATCGCGGCGTCGATCGTGTCGGCGCGCGGCTGAAAATCATCCCAGCGCAGGAAGAACCGAACCGCGTCGAGCCCGAGCCCTGCGATCCTCGCGAAGTCTTCCCGCACCTCGCCCGCATCGAACCGGCGCCACATCGCCATCGCGCTGCGCCGCGGCCAGTAGTTCACCCCCACCGAAAACCGCACCGCACGAGGGTACCGCTGCGACCCGACCGTCCCTTCAAGGGGCCGGACCGGCGTCGCGAGCTTTGGATAGCCTGAATTAAGGGTCGGATTCTTCCGTTCGTATCCTGAGGGCGAAACGCGATAGCATCGCAGCCGCCCAGTTCGGGATGTCGTCGATCAAAGCGACGCGACGGCCCTGATTGAATTCTGCGACCAGACGGAATGCTTGACTTGCCGATGAGTTGTCGACGAGCACCGCATGATCGACGAAGTCCAACGCTTCGACAGCGCGTTCCATTGAGCGCTCGTATCGCTCGCGAATGCGCCCCTCCGGGATCCCGTGCAGGCCCGCGGCGAGACGGTCGGCGACGCGCGCCACATGCGCGTCCGCATTCTCGAGCGCGATGAACGTTAGATCCACCCGATAGCCAACGGATTTGACGTATCGCATCAGCTCGAGATACGTCGAAGGGCGCGACGGGTCGCTGCCGGCCAGAGTCGTTTCGATCAGGAAAGTCCGCCGAGCCGCTATGGCGGCGTGGCAGCGGCGAAGCCCTTCGCGCCACGCCTCGGCGCTGGTCGAATCCATTTCGCGCTGGATCGCATCAGCGTCGATAGCGTCGACGCCGAATTGCGCACGTGCGCCGCGCGTCAGGGTGCTTTTCCCCGCACCGTTCGGGCCCGCGACGACGTACATCGTCGGCGGGTCGGCTTCCGAGCTCAGGCCGGCGTTATGCGATCCGAGCGGTGCGCGAGAGCGGGGCCTTCTCCGCGGATGGCTCTATACGCTCACGCCGGCCGTCCGGCCACACCCGATACGTCGAGTTGGCGTCCGCGCCGGTCCCCGCTTCGTGGACGGGACGACCAGCGGCGAAGGCAGCGTCGATCGCTTTCGCCGCTTCCGTCCGCCCTGCGGCGGCCAGGCGGCGGGCAGCCTCGCTGAACCCGCCCGACTCTTCGGTCATGCACTCAGTATACCACGGCGGCCGGCGGCCGAGGGCGGCTCGCTGCGTGGCCCGAACGGCGGGGCGATGGACGGAGCGCCGCGGGTCGGGATCATCATGGGGTCGACGTCGGATCACGAGACGATGAAGGCCGCCGGGACGATGCTCGACGAGCTCGGGATCGCGCACGAGATGCGGGTGGTCTCCGCGCACCGCACGCCGGACCTGATGTTTCGCTACGCGAGCGAGGCGAAGGGGCGCGGGATCGAAGTCATCATCGCGGGCGCGGGCGGCGCGGCGCACCTGCCGGGGATGGTGGCGACGAAGACCGACCTGCCGGTGATCGGCGTTCCGGTTCAGTCGAAGGCGCTCAACGGGCTCGACTCGCTGCTCTCGATCGTGCAGATGCCGGCCGGCGTCCCCGTCGCGACGATGGCGATCGGGAACGCGGCGAACGCCGCGCTGTTCGCGGCGCGCATCCTCGCGCTGCACGATCTCGACCTCGCGCGGAAGCTGAAGCAGCGCGCGAGCCGGATCGCCGAAGACGTCGAGGCGACGAAGCTGTGATCGGCACGATCGGGATCCTCGGCGGCGGACAGCTCGGGCGGATGCTCACGCTCGAGGCGAAGCGGATGGGTTTCCGCGTCGTCACGCTGGAGCCGCTGCCGGACTCGCCGACGGGACAGATCGCCGACGAGCAAATCGTCGCCGCGTACGACGACCTGCGCGCGATCGGCGAGCTCGGCGCGCGCAGCGACGTCGTGACCTACGAGTTCGAGAACATCCCGCTCGAGTCGGTGCTCGCGCTCGAGGACGACCGGCGGATCGTCCATCCGGGCTCGACTGCGCTGCGCATCACGCAGGAACGGATCCTCGAGAAGACGTTCGTCCGCGAGTGCGGGATCCCGACCGCCGATTTCGTCCCCGTGCGAACGCATGAGGATCTCGTCGCGGCGGAGCGCGCGATCGGCTTTCCCGCGGTGCTGAAGACGACGATGGGCGGCTACGACGGCAAAGGACAATGGGTCGTGCGCGCGCGCGGCGACGCCGAGCGCGCGTGGTCCGAGGCGAAAGGCCGCGCGCTGATCTGGGAGCGGCTGATCGCGTTCGACCGCGAGCTCTCGATCATCGCGGCGCGCAACGCGCACGGCGAGATCGTCGCCTTCCCCGTCTCGGAGAACCGACACGACCACGGCGTCCTCGCGACGACCATCGTCCCCGGCCGCGTCCCCGAGCAGATCGCCGTCCGCGCGCGCGGCTACGCGACGACGATCGCCGAGCAGCTGGAGATCGTCGGGACCTTCTGCGTCGAGTTCTTCCAGGCCGGCGACGAGCTGCTGGTCAACGAGATCGCGCCGCGCGTCCACAACAGCGGGCATTACTCGCTCGACGCGACGCAGGTCAGCCAGTACGAGATGCACGTTCGCGCGATCTGCGGTCTGCCGCTGGTCGAGCCGCGCCAGTTCATGCCCGCGGTGATGGTGAACATCCTGGGCGCGGGCGCGGGCGACACGCTCGGCGGCATCGAGGAATTGCTGCGCGAGCGCGACCTCAAGCTGCACCTCTACGGCAAGGCGCACGCGTCGCTGCGCCGCAAGATGGGACACTTCACCGTCCTGGCCCCGAGCGCCGGCGAAGCGCTCGAAAAAGCCGAGCGCGGCCGCCGCGCGCTGCATTGGATCGACCGGCGTGCCGCGGCGGTGCGATGAGTACTGCGGCGGCGCCCGTGGACGCTTTTGAACGTTTCGTGCCGCGGGCGGGCTCGCCGCGCACAGGGGCGGTGTGCGGCGCGACGGAACGTCTCGCCGGTGAGATATCCGGGCGCCGTCCATGGCGCTCGGCGACTCTCGCTTTGAGGACCGATATGTCGCATACCGGATACGCTCGCACTGCCGCCGCGCTCACGCTGGCGGTCGGCCTCTTCCCTGCCGTCTCTTCCGCGGCGCCGACGGCCTTCGCCGACTCGATTTGCCCGCAGGCCGCGCAGTACGTGATCGCGGCGGGGAACCTCACCAAGAGCGATCCGGCGCAGAAGGTGTACGACACCGCGCAGGCCGCGGTCGACGCGTACGCCCGCTGCTCCAAAGAGAAGCTCTCGAACGGATTTCGCGAGCCGCAGCATTACGCGGATACGCGCAGCGCGCAGTTCGCGATCATGGCGGCGCGTGCGCTGATCCTGCTCAACCGGCCGGACGACGCGCGCCGGGAGCTCAAGCAGTACCGCGCGCTGGCTCAGAACGTCGTCGATTGGCAGAGCGAGACGGAGACTCCGCACAGCGCCTTGGCGCCGCGCACCGGCGGGGCGGAGGGCGGCGAGGTCGCGAGGTCGAGTACGCGGGAAGTCAACCAGAACGGCCATCGGCCGTCGCTCTATCAGAAGTCCGCGAAAGAGATCGTCGCGGCCGCCGACGAGCTGCTCGCGCAGATCGATGCGCAAGCGGCGAAGTCCGAGCCCGCTTCGGCCGCCACGCCCGGCCACGAAACGCTTCACCGGTGAGATACGCGGTCGGTCTCCTCGCGCTGGCCTTCATCGCGGCTTCGTTCCGGGCGGCCGGGGCGCAAGCGGTCTTCGCGGACTCGATCTGTCCTGAGGCGTCGCAGTACGTGATTGCCGCCGGGAAGATACGCCGCGACGATCCACCGCAGCGCGTCTACGACGCCGCGCAAGCCGTCACGAACGCCTACGAGCGCTGCTCGAAGTCGATGCTCTCGAACGGGTTCCGCGAACCGCAGCACTACGCCGACACGCGCGCCGCGCAGTTCGCCGTCGTCGCCGCGCGCGCGTTGATCGCGATGAACCGGCTCGACGACGCGAGGCGCGAGCTCAACACCTGGCGCCCGTATGCCCAGCAAGTCGTCGACTGGAGGACCGAGACCGAGGCCTTCGCCTCGGCGGACGTCAACGGCAGCGCCGTGACGAATGCCGGGGACCACCGGCAATCGCGCTACCACGACTCGGCGAAGGAGATCGTCGCCGCGATCGACGTCGAGCTCGCGCGGATCGACGTCCTCTCGCGGCACTAGCGGGCGTCAGGGCAGCGCCGCGTCCTCGACGGCGTGGCGCGGACGCGGCGGGATGTCGGTGAACGCCATCGGGCGATCCCACCAGTCGTGCCGCCGCGCGCGCAGCTGCGCCGCGGTCGGCGGCGGCGGCAGGCGCAGGCGCAGCGCTTCCGCGTAGGCGGCGGCGTAGCGGTCGATCATCCGATCCACCGAGAACGCCGACTCCACGCGCGCGCGGCACGCCGCGCGCGAGAGCGCAGCAAGCCGCGGCACGTGCGCGACCGCGTCGGCGACGCCGTCGCACAGAAAGCCGGTCACGCCGTCGACGACGATCTCGGGGACCGAGCCCATCCGGGCGCCGAGGACCGGCGTCCCGCACGCCATCGCCTCGATCAGCGTCAAGCCGAAACGTTCCGGCCGGGTCGTCATGTGGACGAGCGCGAGCGCGCCGCCGACGAGCTCGTCGCGCGCCGCGCCGCGCACGTGGCCGAGGAACTGCACGCGGTCGCCGTCGACGTGCGGCGCGACGCGCTCGCGGAAGTACGCCTCGTCGTGCGGGATCCCGGCCATCTTGAGCCGCACGCCGGCACGCTTCGCGACCTCGATGGCGAGATGCGCGCCTTTCTCCGGGTGGAAGCGCGCATAGTACAGCAGATACTCGCCGGGCGCCGCGCGAAACGTCCACTGCGCGGGGTCGACACCGTTGTACGCGGTCGCGAGGTACGCGAGTCCGGGATCGCGGTCGGCATCGCTGATCGAGCAGTAGAACGAGCGCGACGCGCCCGCGTAGTAGGCGCCGAGGATCTGCGGCGAGGAGAACCCGTGGATCGTCGTGAGCAGCGGCGGCGACGAGCTGCCGAGCGCGTGGAGCAGCGGCTTCCAGTCGAGGTTGTTGTGGATCAGATCGAACTCGCGGGCGCGCGCGAAGCACGAGGCG
>DATHLN010000200.1:0-12275 GCA_035488115.1 Candidatus Limnocylindrales bacterium
GGCTGGTCGGACTGCTTAACGGATGGGCAAAGCCGAAGATGGAGTCGTCCGAACCGGAGGTAGTGTCGAAACCGAGGTTCGACGCGAAGAGATCGCCCGCGGGCGTGAAGGCAACCGCGCTGTTCCACAGGCCGCTGAAGAAGATCATCGCCGCCGGAGTGCTCGACGACGCCCGCACCGGAGCGGTATAGATGCCGACCACTCTACCGGCGGCATACGCCATGTTTCCGTTCGCGTCGAAGCGGATTGCGAAGGTGGTGTTGTTGATGAATGTCGGCGTCGAGCTCGACGTTACCGGAAGGACGTATGCATAGAGTCCGCGGTCCGTCGAGGCGAAGAGCATCTGCGTCGCAGGCGCCGCCGTCGGCGCCGGCGTGGGAGTCGCCGGGACGGGTAGTGCCGGCGAGCTCGACCCGCCGCCGCAGCCGGCGGCTGCCACCGAGAGCGCGAGAATAGCGGAACGAAGCGAGATCATGGCCGTACCCTCACGAGCTGTTGGCCGTGTTTTTCCCGGGGCCGCGATCGGTGCATGCATTATATCACGCAACGATGAGGACTCTATGAAAAACGAAAGAAGAAGGCATTAGATCGGGCCGCCCGCTGCGGTGAGGCGGGAACATTTCGTTCACGACTCACCATGCGCACGCCGCACGCTTTCGTTCGCCGAGTCCTGCCGGCCGCCGTTCTGGCGGGGCTGTTGTGCGCGTGCAGCGGCGGAGGCGGCTCCAGCTCCGGCGGTCCGCCGCCCGTACCGACGCCCACGCCGGCGCCGACCGCGAAGATCCGCCACGTCGTGATCATCTTCCAAGAGAATCGCAGCGTCGACAACCTGTTCAACGGTTTCCCCGGTGCCGACACCGTGCAGAGCGGCCTGAACTCGAGCGGTCAGAGCGTTCCGCTACAGCCGATCGACATGACCGCCCCGTACGATCTCGACCATAGTCATCACGGCTTCACGACGGAGTACGCGAACGGCTCGATGAACGGCTTCGACCGGGTGGGAAGCTCAGCGTGCGGGACGGGATGTCCGCCGGCGAACGTGCGCGCTTACGGTTACGTACCGCGATCGCAGACCGGCCCATACTGGGCAATGGCCCAGCAGTACGCGTTCGCGGACCGCATGTTCCAGACGAACCAGGGGCCGAGTTTTCCGGCGCATCAATACATCATCGGCGGGACCTCGCTCGCCTCGGCGTCGAGCCCGCTGCTCGCGGCGGAGAACCCCGCCGTGCCGGGCGGCGGCACGACGGGCGGCTGCGATGCGCCGTCCGGCACGACGGTCGCGCTGATCGATCCGCTCAGCGGCGACGAGTCACAGCGCACCGCGCCGTGCCTCGATCATCCGACCCTGCTGGACCTGCTCGACGCGCACGGCGTGACGTGGCGCTACTACCAGCCCGACGTCGGCGCGGGGCTGTGGTTCGCACCCGACGCGATCAGCCATATCCGGTACGGTGCCGACTATGCGAACGTCCGCACGCCGAGCACCAGCATCTTCACCGACATTCAGCAGAACCGGCTCGCGCAGGTGTCGTGGGTCATCCCGACGGCCGCGGCGTCGGATCACGCACGCGCGACCGACGGCAGCGGGCCGGCATGGGTCGCTTCCGTGGTGAACGCGATCGGCACGAGCCCCTACTGGTCCGACACGGCGATCTTCGTGACATGGGACGACTGGGGCGGCTGGTACGACCATGCCAAGCCGCAGCAGTACAACGCGTACGAGCTCGGGTTCCGCGTACCGCTGATCGTCATCTCGCCGTACGCGCGCGCCGGATATGTCTCTCACGTGCAGCACGAGTTCGGCAGCATCCTGAGGTTTACCGAGGCTGCGTTCGGCCTCGGCACGCTCGGCTATACCGACGCGCGCGCCGACGATTTGTCCGACTGCTTCGACTTGACCCAACCGCCGATCGCGTTCCGCACGGTGCAGGCGAATCGGAGCGCGAGAGATTTCATGCGGGCGCCGCAGGACCGCCGGAGCCCGGACACCGACGAACTCTAGCGACGCCGGCACGGAACGCCGGCGTGCTCGCTCAGCCGATCGTGCGCCACCCTGCCGGCTCGCGCAGCACGCGCTCACTTCCAGTTCGGACGTTCACCGAGATGTGTATAGATCAGCCGCTCGTCGCCGGCGACGTACATATCCATGAACTCGGAAAAACTTCGTGCCATGATGTGGCCGCCGCCATAAACGGTTCCGAAGTTCTTCGACGTTTCGTCGAGGTCGATCCCAAAGGTGTGTTCGGCGAACATGTAATCCGCGAAGTCGAGCACCTTCGGCTGTTGGCGCACCAGCGGTTTTATGTCCTCCACGGGCCAGAACTCGATATCCCGTTCGTCCGTTCCGCTGCTATTTTGCGGACCGTGCGTTCCGTTCGTCGCGCGGTAGAATGCGCGCATGTCGTCCGGCAGGCGAACCCCATATCGCTCCTCGAGCGAAACGAGCTCGGATTCGTCCACGCCCGGAAGAAAGGATATACCGTTGTCTCGCCAGCGCTGGAGTACCCTTTCGACGAACTCGAATTTGTCGATCCCCATCTCCACTACTCGAATTCGCGCTACTTGTACGGCCACACTTTCAGCAGTTTCGTCAAGAAGTTAAAGCGAGCCCGGGTCAATCTGTTGTCAGCGTCATTATTCCCGTGCCGCTGAACCTCGCGTCGCCGTGATCTCGGGGCGGTGTCGATCTCGCGTCCGTAAACCGGCTTGCTCGCCGTTGACCGGACCCGGACCGCAACGGCGCGCTTCCACGACGCGGCGGCGCGGCCCGAGCAATCCCGCGAGTCTATAGAAGGTTCGGGCAGGGATTGGCTGGGTTAGCTGAGATGCGACTGTGCGCGTCGCGTTGCGCTAGCAGTGCGCACGACCGCAATCACGCCGATGAGGAGCACGATGATCGCTAAAACACGTGCGCCAGCCGTCCGTGATGCCCCCGTAAGGAAGGCACCGAGGATCAACCGCCGATCGCAGCCCCAAACGCCGCGTCGAGCGAGACCCCGGACGGGCCGCCTTCTCTTCTGCGGAACCGTGTTCACTACCGGTCCTCGGCGTGCATTACCGGCAGCACCACGCACGTGCGCGTTCCACCGCCGGGGTTGCGCGTCAGATGAATCCGGCCCGTGTACGCGCTGATCAGCGCGTACGCGTGGTGTGTCGACTCCGCGCTCGGGTCTTCGTCGGAGAACGGCCACAACCGCAAGCGGTCGTGCGAGTCGACGACCTCAAGCGTCCGGTCCTCCCACCGGAACGCCACGCCGATCGCGCCCGGCGCGTGCTGCACGCAGTTGTTCACCAGCTCCCCGTAGACCGCTTCCGCCGCATCGAAATCGCTCGCGGGATGACCGTAGTGCTCGAGATACGTGCGGAACGTGCGGCGCAGGCGCGCCGCTTCGCGCGCGTCGGACGCGCCGAGCTTCCAGCCGCGTTCGTCTTCCTCGACGAGCAGACGCGAGCGTGCGGCGGCAGCATCGCCGCCGGGAGCCTCTCGATCCGGAAGCGTCGACACCATCCCGGCCTCCTCGTTGCGTGGACCGGCAATATCCCGCTCGCCCGCCCGCGATCCCTGCCGCGAAAGGGACGTGCGAGCGCCTGCACGTAGCGGTTGCCGCGATGCTTCGCGCCGCCGTCGCGACCGCTTCGGCGCTCTTCGTCCTCTTCATCGCCGTCCCGCTGATCGCGCTCTACGCGCACCTGACGCCCGCGCGCTTCGCCGCGACGATCGCCACGCCCGCGGCGCTCGACGCGCTGCGCATCTCGCTGCTCACCACCGCCGCATCGCTCGCGCTCACGCTGCTGCTCGGCACGCCGCTCGCCTACGCGCTGGCGCGCGGCCGCTTCGCCGGCCGCGCCGCGGTCGACGCGCTGGTCGATCTGCCGATCGTCGTCCCGCCCGCGGTCGCCGGCCTCGCGCTGCTGTTCGTGTTTGGCAAGATGGGGCTCTTCGGTCCCGCGCTCGGCGCGCTCCACGTGCGGATCGCGTTCACCACCTTCGCGGTCGTCCTGGCGCAGACGTTCGTCGGCGCGCCGTTCTACGTGCGTGCGGCGCGCGCCGGATTCGCCGCCGTCGACGTCACGTACGAGGAAGCCTCGGCGACGCTCGGGATGGGGCCGCTGCGCACGTTCGCGCGCATCACCGTGCCGCTCGCACTCCCCGCGCTCGCCGGCGGCGCCGTTCTCGCGTGGGCGCGCGCGCTCGGCGAGTTCGGCGCGACGATCATGTTCGCGGGCAACCTGCAAGGCGTCACGCAGACGCTTCCGCTCGCGGTGTACCTCGGTCTGGAAAGCGGCGACCTCGATCTCGCCGCCTCGCTCGCGGTCGTGCTCGTCACGGTCGCGCTGGTCGTCGCGTTCGGCGCGCGCGCGCTGGAGCGGCGCGCCGCATGATCGAGCTGACCGCGCGCAAAGCGCTGCGCGAGTTCGACCTCGACGTCGAGCTCCGGTTCGCCCCCGGCGTCACCGTGCTGGCCGGTCCGAGCGGCGCCGGGAAGACGACGCTGCTGCGGATCGTCGCCGGTCTGACGCCGCCCGACGCCGGCGAGGTCCGCCTCGACGGGCGCGCGCTGCACCGCGACGGCGCCTCGGTCCCGGCGTTCCGCCGCGAGGTCGCGTACGTCTTCCAAGACTACGCCCTCTTCCCGCACCTCGACGTCCTCGACAACGCGGCCTACGGCCTGGCCGCCCGCGGCGTCGGCCGGGCGGCACGCCGCGCGACCGCGCGCGCGTGGCTCGAGCGGCTCGGGATCGCGCCGCTCGCCGACGCGCGCCCGCGGGAGCTCTCCGGCGGTGAACGCCAGCGCGTCGCGCTCGCGCGCGCGCTCGCGTGGACCCCGCGCGCCGTCCTGCTCGACGAGCCGTTCGCCGCGCTCGACGCCGAGACGCGTGCCGGCGTCCGCGAAGAACTTCGTACGACGCTCGCCTCGCTCGGCGTGCCGGTCGTCCTCGTCACGCACGACGAGGCCGACGTCAGACTCTTCGCGGCGCCCGTGGTGCGGCTGGAGCGCGGTCGGGTCGTCCGGTAAAGGGCCGATGAGACCTATCGGAGTGTGACCCAAGTCGCTCCCACGGATGGCTTCGCCGGGTACAACACGGAGCAGAGCGATGCCCCACGTCTACGTCGTCGAGCCCCAAACGATCTTCGGCCCCGAGGTGCAGCGCATCGTCGGCGAGGCCGGCGGGACCGTATCCGCGATCTCGCCGAGGCTCGACCTCGACGAGATCATCGAGGCCGCCCCGGACGTCGTCCTGCTCGACATCGACTACACCGACTACGATCCGGCGGAGGTCCTCGACGCGCTCCGCGAGGAGGCGCCCGCGGTGCGGCCGATCGTGCTGACGTCCGAGCGGGAACGCGGCCGGCTCGACCGCTTCCGCGCCTCGGGCGCCGCCAGCGTCGTCTCGAAGTCGGCCGACGACGACGAGGTCATCCGCGATCTGCGCTTGATCCTGAGCGGCGGATCCGTCTGGGACGAGCGAGTCGAAGCGGCGTAAAGCGCTAAATCGCCCGCCCGGCTGGGTATCATGCGCTCGACTGCCACACGGAGGTGGAGCGCATGGAGCAGGGACACCGGGAACCGATTCGCGTCTGCGTCGTCGAGGCGCAGGCGCTGTTTCGTGAAGCATGGAGCGCGATCGTCGACTCGGCCGATATGGAGGTCGGTATCGTCGTCGGGACGCCCGACGAGCTGCCGGCGCGCAGCTACGACGTCGTCGTGCTCGACGTCGACGGCCAGCGCGAGCCCTGCGTGACGCTGATCCGCCGGGTCTGGTCGCGGGTCGGCAAGGTTCCGGTCTGCGCCGTCGCGATGCGCCCGACGCTCGACGTGCTGGCGGCGCGCACGAACGGCGACGCCGTGCTGGTGCTCAAGAGCGCGCCCCCCTCGCAAGTGCGTGCGGCGATCTGGGCGGCGGCGCGGCGCGAGCGTTTCGAGCAGGCAGTAGCCGGCGGGGTCTGAAGGGCTCGGCTCACCGAGCCTTTTGAATGAGAGAACGGCGCCGTCCACCTCTCTTTGGTGCGGACGGCGCCGTCGTGTCCCGAGGGCGTGCTGTAGTGTGCTGCTGAAGGCCCCTCGCGGACGGCAGTACCCGCGAACCGGCCGGCTCAAACTTCGGAGGCACCTTTGAAACTCTGCACTTTTACGCGCGCTGGCGAGCAGCGGCTCGGTGCCGTGCGCGGCGAGCGAATCGTCGATTTGCGCGCCGCCGATCCCGCGTTGCCCGGCAGCATGCTCGAGCTCTTGCAAGGCGGCGATGATGCGCTGGAGCGCGCGCGCCGCGCGCTCGAGTCGGCGCGCGGCGAGCACGAGCGCGCGCGCGCGGAGATCGCGCTGCTGCCGCCCGTCCCGAACCCCGCGAAGATCGCCTGCATCGGCTTGAACTACCGGGATCACGCCGCCGAAGTGAAGATGGCGTTACCAGAGCACGTGACGGTTTTCGCGAAATGGCCGAACACGCTGATCGGCGACGGCGCGCCAATCGTGATCCCGAGCCTCTCGCACCGCGTCGACTACGAGGCCGAACTCGCGTTCGTCGTCGGAAAGCGCGCGCACGCGGTGGCGGAAGAAGATGCCGGCGCGTACATCGCCGGCTACATGTGCTTCAACGACGTCAGCGTGCGCGACTACCAGATGCGGACCACGCAGTGGACGCTCGGAAAAGTCTTCGACACGCACGGCCCCTGCGGTCCGTTCCTGGTCACCCGCGACGAGATTCCGGATCCGCAGAACTTGCGCATCCGCTGCTCGATCGGCGATGAGACGCTGCAGGACTCCTCGACCGTGCAGATGGTCTTCGGCGTGCGCCGGCTCATGGCCGAGCTCTCCGCGGTGATGACGCTCGAGCCCGGCGATATCGTGGCGACCGGGACGCCGGCCGGCGTCGGCACGTCGCGGACGCCGAAGCGCTGGATCCGCCCCGGCGAGCGGGTTCGCGTGGAGATCGAGGGGCTGGGCGTCCTGGAGAACCCGGCGGTCGCGAGGTAGGGTCGCCCGCTCGGCGAAAGGACCGCCACCGGGCGTTTCCCAGCTCAGGAGGGACCGTCTATGCTGCGCCGCTTGTTCATCGTCGCCGCGCTTGCCGCATTCATCGCCGGCTGCAACGGAGGCTCGAGCAATACGCCTCCGTTCAACAACGGCGTCGCCGTCACACCGTCGCCGACCCCGACCCCGACGCCGGCGCCGAACAGCGCGAACGGCTCGTTCACGACCAGCACGACGCAGTCGACCGCGACGATCCCGGCGCTGGGTCCGATCGGTCCCGGTGACCTCGGAGCCGTCGGGTGCACGCCGGCGACCGCGTCGACGACGATCAACGTGCTCTTCAGCCTCACGCAGCCCGCGGGAACGCCGACCGTCGCCGCGATGCGCCGCCGTCCGCGGAACATCGGCGGAGCGGGCATCGTCCCGTTCGGGTTCTTCCGGCTGACGCCGACCGGAAACGTGACGTGTCCGTCGACGCCGTCGTTCTCGATGACGTTCCCGAGCGGCGCCACGATCCCGAACCCCGCCAACGCGTACGTCGCGTTCTACGATCCGAACAACGCCGGCGCCGGCTGGAACACGATCGAAGGGACCGCGACGCAGTCCGGAAACACGCTGACCTGGACGAGCGCGACCGGGACGCCGATCTCTCTCGTCGCGGGAACGACGTACTCGGTCGTGCTGTTCACCACGACCTCGTCGCTCGCCGTCCCGACGCCGACGCCCACGCCGACGCCGTCCCCGACTCCCTCGCCGACGCCGACCCCGCTGCACCTATACGTCCCGAACGACAACACGCCGGGCGGCATCGAGCAGTTCAACCTCCCGCTGACGTCGAGCTCCACACCGAACTTTACCATCGCGGGGAACGACCTGGTGGCGGTCGCCGTCGACACCAACGGCAATCTCTGCACCGGTGATTTCCACCACAAGATCTTCTGCTTCACGGCGCCGCTCTCGGGCTTCAGCACGCCGACCGCGACGTTCAACAACGGCACGGCCGGGAACGTCGGTCAGCTCCAGTTCCCGAGCTCCGGGCCGCAGCTGAACCAGCTCTGGTCGGCGAGCGTGGGAACGGAGATCGACCGCTTCGTGCCGCCGTTCAGCAACGCGACGACCGCGGCGCAGCAGACGTTCCCGACCGGCGCCTCGCAGATCGTCGGGCTCGTGTTCGACTCGTCGTTGAACATGTATCTCTCGGACGTCAACAAGATCTACGTCTACGCGCCGCCGTACAACAACCCGCCGGCCGTCGTGACGCCGGCGCTCTCCGACACGTCGTACCGCAAAGAGGCGGTCATCGGGAGCCAGCTGTTCGTCTCCATGCCGATCAGCACGCCGCAGCCGCTCGGACGCGTCGACGTGTACAACTTGCCGCTGACGAACGCGAGCGTTCCGGCGTTCACGATCATCGGAACGGCGTGTCCGTGCCCGCCGGGCAACGGAGTCAACATCCCCGAGGCGCTCTCGAGCGACCCGTCCGGAAACCTCTACGTCGGGAATCTCGGGAACCGCAGCATCACGGTCTACGCGCCGCCGTTCAGCGCGGCGAGCACGCCCACGACGACGCTGACCTTACCGGCTCCGTATGCGATCTTCGGGATCGCGGTCGGGAAATGACGCGACCATGACGCCCGTGACCGGATTCGCTTGAACGTCGAGCGCGCCACCGTGGAAGAAGGAACGCCCCGGCTGCATCGGCCGGGGCGTTCCCGCGTTCAGGCGAACCCCGGGCGGTCGCAAGGTAGGGTCGTCCGGTTGACGAACAGCCGTGGTCGGGCCCGTCAGAGCTTGGAGGATTTGTCTATGCTTCGCCGCTTGTTCATCGTCGCCGTGCTCGCGGCGTGCGTCACCGCCTGTAACGGAGGCTCCACGAACGTGCCGCCGTTCACGAGCGGTGTGTTCGTGTCGCCGAGCCCGACGCCGACGCCGAGCCCGACGCCCGTGCCGCAGCACCTCTACGTGGGCAACGACAACCCGGCGGCGCAGATCGAGCAGTTCACGATCCCGATCACCGCGACGTCGACGCCGAACTTCACGCTCACGGCCGGAGGCAACGTCGTCTCGCTGGGCCTCGATACGAACGGCGATCTCGCGGTCGGGCTGCTGAACGGAAACCTGCAGTTCTTCCCGGCGCCGCTCTCCGGTGGGAGCACCGCGACCGCGACCTTCTCCAACGGCGGCGCGAGCAACAACGGACAGATCGCGTTCATGAGCTCCGGCGGTTTCTGGGCCGCGAACGTGGCGAACCGCGTGAACCGGTTCAACCCGCCGTTCAGCAACGCCAGCACGCCGGCGGCGTTCGTCACCGACCCCGGAATGGTCTCGGACATCGGCGTCGCGATCGACGCCGCGCAGAACCTCTACATCGCGAACGCCGGCGCCGGTAACGTCAGCAACCTCTACGTGTACGCTCCGCCGTACACCGGCGCGCCGATCATCACGCCGGGCGTCGCGAGCACCGCGTATCGCAAGCTCGCGGTCAGCGCGACGCAGCTCTTCGCTTGCAACATCACCGGCGCGACCGGACGGGTCGACGTGTACACGCTGCCGATCACGGCGACGAGCGCCCCGGCGTTCGCGATGACGACGGGCATGAACTTCCCCGAGGCGCTCGCGCTGGACGCCGCCGGTAATCTCTACGTGGGCAACGTAGGCGATTCGACGGTGAAGGTGTACGCGCCGCCGTTCTCCGCGACGAGCGCTCCGACAGTCGCGCTGACCGTCGGCCCCGCGCCCTTCGCGATCTTCGGCATCGCGGTCGGAAAGTGAGTGCCGGCGCGGCGCTCGGGTCGCTTGACCGCGACCCCGGCGCCGTGCTAGGCTTCGCGTCCGCACGTTCCGAGGAGAACCGCCCGTGATGACCCGGACCGCCACGACCGTGTGGCTCGACGGCACTCTGCTGGATGATGACCAACTGCATCTGCACGCGCTCACGCACGCGATGCACTACGGCTCGTCGGTCTTCGAGGGGATCCGGGTCTACGCGACGCCGCAGGGTCCGGCGGTCTTCCGGCTGCGCGAGCACGTCGACCGGCTGATCGCCGGATCCGCCGCGTACGGGATGGAGCTCGCGTGGGATGCGCAGCAGATCGCGGACGCGATCCTCGCGACGGTCCGCGCCAGCGAGCTGACGGGCGCATACGTTCGTCCGCTCACGTTCTACGGCGGGAACACGGTGCGGCTCGATCCCGGACGCGAGTGCCCGGCACACCTTCTGATCGCGGTGTTCGCGTTCGACGGCATCGCGCCGGGCGTCGCCGTGCCGCAGTTCCGCGCGACGGTCTCGCCGTTCATGAAGACGCCCTCGCGCGCGCTGCCCTCGACCGTGAAGGCCGGCGGCCATTACACGAACTCGATCCGCGCGCTGGCCGACGCACACGCGCGCGGCTTCGACGAAGCGATTCTGCTGAACGACCGTGGCGAAGTCGCCGAAGGCTCGGGCGAGAACATCTTCGTCGTGCGCGACGGCACGCTGATCACGAACGACGCGGACGCCGACGTGCTGCCCGGGATCACCCGCGACAGCGTCCTCGCGCTCGCGCGCGAGGCTGGGATCACGACGACCGTCCGCGCGATCACGACGGCCGACCTCGCCGGCTGCGATGAAGCCTTCTTCACCGGAACCGCCGCGGAGGTCGTCCCGATCGTCGCCGTCGACGAGCGCGATCTCGGCAGTGAAGGCCCGCTCACCGAGCGCCTCCGGACGATCTATACCGACGTCACGCGAGGCCGCCGCCCCGCGCCGGGCCCCTGGCTCACGTCCGTCTCCTGAGTCGTTTTACCGAGTTGCGGATGCGCGGCGGCGTTTCGGGGGCGCCTGTTCGCCGGCATTGGCGCGGCGGCGAATCGCGTGCGCTTCCGCCATGCGGATACCGTCCTCGGCGCGGCGCCGTTCCGTGAGCCACCAGACGAATTCCCGCGCCAGGCGATCAGCAGTCGCGCGAATGCGGCGCTCGACAGTGCGTCTGCGACGCCACGCCGACGTGACGTGCACCTCGTTCGTCCCGTAAGTCTTCACCGCGAGTCCCGGCCGGCCGCCGATTCTCCATTCTCCCTCAAGCGGGAAGCCGGGGTCGTCTTTCGTGGAAATTTCCGCAACGAGACCATCCGGTAACAGCTCGTGGATTCGGTCGTCCAGCGATCCTATGAACTGATCCATGCTGAACGGCGGTCGCCCACCCTTGGCACCGTTTTTTCTTGCCGCGCTCGCCTTCGCCGGCGACCTCCTTCGACCGGCGACGCGGCCGCCGAGCACCTGCAGCAACTCGTCACCCGCGGCGATGTGCACGAGCTGTTCCAGGAGAACCCCGTCGTCTACAGTTTCCGACCACAATGATTCCGCCCCCGGGTCGATCGCCACATCGGCGAGCGATAGGGGGGCGGCTTTCGCAAAGCCGGGGATGAGAGTGCGGGGGACGACGAGCGTCACGCCCGTAGAGAGATCGACCACTAAGGCATCCCGCCCCGGCTCGTAGTTCACATGTCGAATCTTCGTCGCCGTTTTCTCACGCTCGCGAGCGGCGAGCGCCGCGCGCTTCATCTCGGCCGCGGTCGTGAGGATTCGCCCCTTTCTCTTATGCTCGCTCATCGTGGCGGCTCATTCTCCAAAGCTCGAGTAATGTTGCATGGTGTTCTCGTACGGTGCTCAGGACGACGCGTTGTTGCTGCTTAGTGATTCGCCCCTTCACGGGTGAACCGTGCGCTTGCGAAAGCCGCGCATCGCCGTCGTCGAGCAGCTCGACGACAATTTGGCCAGATCCGAGGATCGCGTGCACATGGGGAGTCCGCGATCCCGCGTGGTCTCCGGAGTACACGCGAAATCGGAGTGCCCGCACCCGAAGGCTACCCATCGCGGATCAGTATAAACCCAGGGCTAGGTTTATGTCAACGTGCGCGACGCGTCGCAGGTGCCCTTAATCCTGCGGAGGTACCGACGCCGACATGTTCGGCGCCCGTGCTTCTGTCGCGCTCGCTCTGGCGTGCGCGCTGCTTCCCGCGTTTCCCCGCTCCGTCGCGGCGGACGCGCCCGTCCCACTCGACTACAAGGCGTACGACAGCTGGAACGCGGTCGGCTCGCTGCGGATCACCGAGGACGGCCAGCACTTCGCGCCCGGCGTCCCTCGAATCTCGGACGACGGCAAACACTTCGCGTACGCGCTGCGGCCGGAGGACGGCGATCCGACGCTCGTCGTGCGCGATCTCGATACGGGCGCGGAGCGGCGCGAGGCGCGCGGGAACGCGCCGGCATTCGCGGACGAGGGACGGTTCGTCGTCTACACGCACGTCCCACCGAAG
>DATHLN010000201.1:0-40196 GCA_035488115.1 Candidatus Limnocylindrales bacterium
CGTACTCGCCATCCGGGAAGAAGCTGGGGGAGCTCGCCATCGCGGGCTACGACCAGTGCGATCTCGATCCGACCGAGCACGTCCTCGCGTGCGCGGGCGACGGCGGCGTGACGCGGTTCCAGCTCCAGCGCGGCGGAGCGCCCAAGCAGCTCGACAAGATCGCGGTCGCGCCCGGCGTGCACACGCTCGCGGTCGACTCGAAGACGCACGCGGTCTTCGCGGTCTGGGCCGACCGCGACGGCAAGGGCGACTTCGTCCAGAAGTTCACGCCTGGACCGTAGCGCGGCTGCCTTGCTGGGCAGCTAAGTGGGGTAAGGGGCGATAGCTTTAAAAGAGGCTGTCTCCTAGACATACTGTCTCTGATGCAGTATGCTTGGCGAACAGTATGCATGGAGCGCAGCCGCCCTTCATCGGTCGAGTCGCAGAGCTTCGCGGCCTTTCAGAAGCGTACGAAGCGCGCGGAGGACAGCTCGTCCTGCTCTATGGGCGCCGACGAATCGGCAAAACGTATTTGCTTCAACGCTTCTCGGAACGCCGTCGAACGATTTTTTACCAGGCGACGCGACAGGCCGAAGCTGAGGAGTTGGCCAGCTTCACGCGGCAGGTCGAAGCGGCGTTCGGAGGGCTTCCGCCGGGTTACGTGTTTCCGAGTTGGGAATCGGCCCTGGAGTATCTCGACGAAAAGGCACATCGCGGCCGGCTCGTCGTGATTCTGGACGAGTTCCCATATCTCTGCGACTCGACGCCGGGGCTTCCTTCGATCGTCCAGCGCTGGTGGGACCGCCGCGGCCGCACATCGCAAGTGAAGCTCATCCTGTGTGGCTCGGCGCAGAGCTTCATGACGGAACTGGAAGCCGGCTCAGCACCGCTTCATCAGCGGTTCACCAAGCGTATCGCCCTGGGCCCCCTCTCGTATCGTGACGCCGCCGAGTTCGTGCCGAAGTTGAGCCCGTCCGATCGCGCGATCGTCTACGGGATTCTCGGGGGCACGCCGCTCTACTTGAAAGAGTGGAACGAGCGCGATACCGTGCGCGACAACGTCTTGCGCTTGTTCGGCGATCCGGCGAGCATGCTCGTCGACTCGGCCCGTCTGGTCCTGCACACGGATCTCGGCGACGGAACCGCTTCCTACCGGGCCCTCAGCGCGATCGCAAACGGCGCTACACGGCGCAACGACGTCCTGCAGAAGGCGCGAATCACGAACGAGCGCGTGCTGGCGAGGCTCGAAGAGCTGAAGCTCGTGACAAAGAAAGTCCCAATCACCGAAGGTAGCGATTCACGGCGCGGTCTTTTTACCGTGACCGACCCGTACTTTCGGTTTTGGTTCCGCTTCGTGCAGCCCAACCTTGCGCGTATCGACCGAGGGTTCGGTGAACAGCTCGTCGACGAGATCATCCTTCACGATCTCAACGGCCACATGGGCCCGGTCTTCGAAGACATGGCCCGCGCGTTCACCGGCGAGCTCGTCGCGCAACACCGGCTGAGCGCTCTGGACGTCGGCTCATGGTGGTCCAATGATGGGCAGAGTGAAATCGACATTGTGGGCATGAGCCGCAAGCAACCGACATTCATCGGCACGGTGAAATGGCGCGAAGCTCCACTGGGCTGGGATGTTTACAACAATCTTGCGCAGCATGCGCGCGCCCTCGGCGTCGCGGAAGAGATTCCATGGCTCATGATCGGGCGCGGCGGAATAGACCGGACGGTCCTCTCGAGAGCGCCTCACGTGCAAAGCTTCTCGGTGGGCGATCTCTACGCAAGGTGACGGCCGTAGCTCACTGCTTGTTGATGCGGCCTCGGCAGCCGGGGGCGTTGCAGGTGCAGCGCTTGCGGTCGGAGTGGTAGGTGCTGACGTAGTCGACCGTGATCTCTTCGCCCGGCGCGATGTCGCGCAGCGCGAGGACGAGCAGCTTCTTCCCGATCGTCTGCATGAAGGCGTTCGGCGTGCACGAGTGGTTGATGTAGTGGGTGCCGTTCCCGCCGCGGCCGCCGTCGATGCTCCAGCGGTCGTCGAGCCCGGAGATGCGCAAGACGCGGCGGTGCTTGCCGCGGCGCTCCGCTTCGGCGTTGGTGATCCGCTCGCCGGTGTACTCGGCGATCTTTCGGCGGCGCGCGAACGGGACGGTGGCGAAGCAGCCGCGCCCGTGGATGCGCGATCTCCGTACGGCAAGCCCGTGCGCGAGCTGCAAGGTCATGGCGGCCGGGTTCAGCGCCGGCCGCGTGCTATCCGCCGAACAGCGACTCCAGAACGTCGACCTGCGCGGCCGATCGCGTGGCCGCCGCGAGCACCGGCGCGGTGCGGCGCCCGCCGACCGACTCGGCGATGGCGCGCGTGACCCGGTCGTACGCGGCCGCCGCCGCGGGGCCCCGCGCGCGCTGAACGACCAGCGGGCGCAGCGCGCTCCAGTTGCGGCTCAGCGCGGCCGCGTCGGCGGTCGCGCGCGGCCAGTCGGCGGCGCGCGCGTCGAGCGCGATCGAGCGGCCGAGATAATCGAGCAGATGAATCTCGACCGGGATCCCTTCGCCGGCGAGCGTGAAGAGCGGAGCGATCGCGCCGGTGACCTCGTTCGCGTCGCGGCGCAGCTGCCCGGGGTCGCGGTCGGCGCCGAGCGCGGCGACCGCCGCGTCGATGATCGGAACCGACGCGTCCGCGCGGCTCGCCGCGATGCCGGGGCGAATCGCTCGCCATGCGCTCGCCGCACGTGCCGCGGCGGCGCGTGCGCGCGCGCCGGTCACTTCCCCTTCGGCGATCGCTTCCGCGTCGTTCTCGACCGCGTTCAGGCGCTGCAGCATCGTGCCGGCGTGCGGCGCGGCTGCGCTCGCGGCTCCGGCGCCGGCGGCGAGCACGGCCGCGGCGACGGCGAGGCATGCCCCGGCCAGTCGAATCGTCATCAGGTGTCGGCTCCTTCTCGTTCTCGCAGGAGCGATCTTCGCACCGTCGGATGACCGCAGCATGAACGCGAGCGCTCGCGTGGCCGCACGATGAGGATCCTCGTCGTGGAGGATGACGGCTCGCTGGCCGACGTCCTGCGCCGCGGGCTGAACGAGAGTGGGCACGTCGTCGACGTCGAGCGCGACGGGGCGGCGGCGCGCCGCGCGGCGGCGGGCGGCGGATACGACGCCGTCGTGCTCGACGTCATGCTCCCCGGGATGAACGGGTTCGCCGTCGCGCGCGCGCTGCGCGAGGCGGGCGACCGCACGCCGATCCTCATGCTCACCGCGCTCGACACCGTCGAAGACACCGTCGCCGGCCTCAACGCGGGCGCCGACGACTACCTCCGCAAGCCGTTCGTCTTCGAGGAGCTCGAGGCGCGGCTGCGCTCGATCACGCGCCGCGATCCGCCGCGCCCGCGCGACGAGCTGTGCGTCGGCGACCTCGTGATGGATCTCGCGACTCGCACCGTGACGCGCGCCGGCCGGCCGATCGCGCTCTCCGCACGCGAGACGGCGTTCTTGGAATACTTCATGCGGAACGCCGGGCTGCTCGTCACGCGCGACATGCTCGAGGACGCGCTGTGGGAGCGCGACCGCGACACCGAGTCGAACGTGATCGCGGTCTACGTCCGGAGGCTGCGCCTCAAGCTTTCGCCGGCCGGCGAGCCTCCGCTGCTCCACACCGTGCGCGGCGCCGGCTACCGGTTCGGGCCGTGATCGGTCCGCGCACGCTGCGCGGCCAGCTCGCGGTCGCGTACGCCGCGACGCTGCTCGTCGCGCTGATCGCGTTCGCCGCGCTCGCGCTCTTCCTCGTCGACCGGACGCAGCGCAACGCCCTCGACGAGCGCTTGCAGATCGCGCAGCGCGCGGTGAGCGCGCTGATCGACGTGCAGCATGGACGAATCGTCCTGGACGCGAAAGACGTGTCGCAGTTCGGCCGTATCGTCGGCGCGCGGCTCGACGGCGCGGTGCTCGACGCGTCGGCGCGTCCGGTCGTCTCGTCGTCGTCCGAGGGCGTCCCCGTAGCGATCGCCGCGCTCGCCGCTCGAGACGGTGCGCCGCGCCTGGCGACCGCCGCGACGCCGGAAGGGACCGTGCGTGTCGCGGTCGCGCCGTTGTTCTCCGACGGCCGTCGCGGCGAGCATCACCGCGGAGAGCGTGCCGGAGCGGTCGTGGTGTGGCGCGACGTCGACGACATCGCCGAGATCGACCGCCGGCTCGCGGTCCTCTTCGCGCTCGCGATACCGGTCGCCGCGGTGTTCGCGGTCCTCGGCGGGAGCGCGGTTGCCGGTCGCGGGCTGCGGCCGCTGAACGAGATGGCCGCGATCGCGTCGGAGATCGAGGCGCACGATCTCTCGCGCCGGCTCGACCTGCCGCCGCGCCGCGACGAGCTGGGACGGCTGTACGCGACCTTCGACCGGATGCTGGACCGGCTCGAGGCCGCGTTCGCGCGCCAGCGCCGCTTCACCGGCGACGCCTCGCACGAACTGCGCGCGCCGTTGTCGGTGATCCGTGCCGAAGCGGATCTCGCCGTGCGCCGCGCGCGGACTCCCGCCGAGTACGAGCGCGCGCTGCGCACGATCGCGGCCCAGGCCGACCACCTCGAAGCGGTCACGCGAGATCTGCTCGCCGCGGCGCGCGCCGAAGCCGCCGGCATACCGGCGGAAGCCGTCGACGTCGCCGCCGCCGTGCGCGAGGCGGCCGCTCGGCTCGAACCGCTGGCGCACGCGCGAGCGATCGCACTGAGCGTCAGTGCGGGCGCTGATCAGCGAGCGCGCGCCGGCCGGCAAGCGCTCGAGCGCGCGCTGATGACGATCGTGCACAACGCGATCGAGTACGCGCGCTCGGCGGTGCGGATCGCGGTCGAGCCGGCCGGCGGCGCGGTTCGCGTGGTGGTCGCCGACGATGGGCCGGGATTCAGCGCCGAGGCGCTCGCCCACGCGACCGAGCGCTTCTGGCGCGACGATCCCGCGCGTTCGCACGAGCGGTTCGAGGCGAACGGTGCGTCGAGCGGCGCGGGGCTCGGCCTCGCGATCGCGCGCTCGATGGTCGAGTCGTTCGGCGGCACGATCGCGCTGGCGAACGCGCCCGAGGGCGGTGCGTCGGTCGTCGTCGAGCTGCGCCGCTTGAGCGGAGATGAAGGCTAGCTGACACGCGGCTGGGAGCGCCGTTCATCGGCCCGTCATCCGAAGCGGGTATGCTCGTCATCTCGTGCCTACAGGGAGTAGATGGTCGCCGGCGGCCTTCGCGCTGCGACACGCGAAGGTGATCGTGTTCGCGGCGGTCGTCCTCGCGGTACTCGGCGTTCGTTCGTATCTCGTCGCGCCGGAGAGCATCTTCCCGCGGATGTCGTTCTCGCGGGTCGACGTCGTCGCGGACGCGGGCGATCTCCCGCCGGACCGCGTCCGCATCGCGGTGACGCATCCGCTCGAGCTCGCGCTGCAGACGCTGCCCTCCGTGCAGCGCCTGCGCGCAACCTCGACGCAGGGCTCCGCGGAGCTGCTGATCGACTTCGACCCGAAGACCGATCCGCGGATCGATCTCGAGGCGGTGAACCAGGCGATCGCCCAGATCCGCGGCGATCTCGGCGCAGCGCGCAGCATCGACGCCGTCGTCGTCAGCCCGAACGCAGAGCCGGTCGTCTCGTACGGTCTCACCTCGTCGGTGCTCTCGCAGTCGGCGCTGCGCCAGTTCGTCGACACGCGCGTCATCCCGGCGTTCGCCGGGACGCCGGGGCTCGGCCGCATCACCGCGGTCGGCGGCGCGCCGGTCGAGTACCACGTCGAGCTCGACCCGAGTGCGCTCGCCGCGGTCGGGCTCGGGCCGAACGACGTCGCGACCGCGATCGCCGACGCGGCGAACGTGCAGTCGGTCGGGACCGTCGAGCGCAACCACCAGCGCTACGTCCTGCTCGTCGATGCGGCCCCGCACGACGAAACGACGCTCGCCGCGGTGAACGTGCCGCTGAAGGGCGGCGCGACGATTCCGGTCGGCTCGCTCGGCGCGGTGCGGTTCACGACCGGCCCGGAGACCGCCCAGTCGTCGGTGAACGGCGCGCACTCGGTCAACCTGAACGCGTTCCCGCTCGCCGGCGCCGACGCAGTCACGCTCGCGCGCGAGATCGACGCGCGGTTCGCGGCGATCCGCGCGCGGCTGCCCGCCGACGTGCACGTGGTGAAGTACTGGGACCAGACGCGGCTGATCGTCGCCTCGCAGGCGTCGCTGCGCGACGCGATCCTGCTCGGCGCGCTGCTCGCGGTCCTCGTGATCTACCTGTTCTTGCGCAGCCTGCGCATGACGCTCGTCGCCGCGGCGGTGATCCCGCTCGCGATGGCGATCGCGATCTTCGCGATGGAGCGCGCCGGGCAGACGCTGAACCTGATGAGCGTCGGCGGGCTCGCCGTCGCGGTCGGGCTGATCATCGACGACGCGATCGTGGTGATCGAGGCGGTCGCGCGCAAGCTCGGCGCCGATCCGTCGCTCGACCGCGAGCGCGCGATCGCCGAGGCCGGCGGCGGGATCGCGAAGGCGATGATCGCTTCCACCGCGACGACCGTGGTCGTGTTCCTCCCGCTCGGGCTGCTGACGGGCGTGACGGGATTCTTCTTTCGCGCGCTCGCGTTCACGCTCGCCGCCTCGCTGCTGATCTCGCTCGCGCTCGCGCTGTTCGTCACGCCGATCCTGGCGCGCTGGTTCCTGGGCGCGCACGCGCACGTCGCGGCGGCGAACGACCGCCTCGAGCGGCGCTACGCGGGCGTGCTGCGCTGGGCGCTCGACCACCGCCCCGCGGTCTACGGCGGCGCGGCGCTGGTCCTCGCCGTCACCGTGCTGCTGCTCTCGACGTCGGCCAGCGACTTCTTGCCGAAGCTCGACGAAGGGCAGTTCGAGATCAAGTACACGCTCCCGCCGGGCGCCTCGCTCGCGACGACGGACGACGCCGCGCTGCGGATGGAACGGATCGTCGCCGCCGATCCGGCCGTCGAAGCCGAAGGGCGTCTGACCGGCGTCGACACGAACGGGTACTCGCCGACGCAGACGAACACCGGAACGATCCGCGTGGCTCTGCGCGCCGACCGCCGCGACGGTTACGACGCGGTCGCCGAGCGGCTGCGCTACGCGATCTCCGGCGCCGTCCCGGCCGCCTCGCTCGACTTCCATCAATTGCTCGAAGACCAGATCAACGATCTCTCGGGCGCGCCGCAGCCGATCGAGATCGCGATCACCGGACCCGATCAGGCGACGCTGATCGCGCTCGCGACGAAGGCGGCGAACGCGATCGGCAACGTGCGCGGCGTCGTCGACGCCTACAACGGCGTCGTCTACGACGACCCGACCCTGCGCGTCGTCCCCCGCACCGCGCGGCTCGCTGCGCTCGGGATCGCGCGCTCGGATCTCGCCGACGCGCTGGGCGCGAACGCGCAAGGGAACGTCGCGCAGGCCGCGGTGCCGGGGCAGTACGCGGAGATCCCGGTGCGCGTCCTCGTCGCCGGCGCGAGCGACGGGACGCAGCTCGGCGGCAGCGCGCTGATGACGAAAGCGGGCGCCGCGCCGCTCGGCGCGCTGGCGCAGGTGCAGAACGCCGGACACACCACCGACGTGAACGAGGAGAACGGCCAGCGCTTGATCCGCGTGAGCGCGAACATCGAAGGCGCGAGCCTCTCCTCGGTGATCGCGGGGATCCGGCCGGTGATCGCACGGCTCGGGCTCCCGCCGGGCTACACCGCGACGATCGGCGGAGCGTACCAGACCCAGCAGTCCTCGTTCACCGAGTTCGCCGGCGTCATCGGGATCGCGGTCGTCCTCGTCTTCGCGGTGATGCTCGCGACGTTCGGCTCGATGCGGCTGCCGCTGGTGATCCTCGCCGCGATCCCGCTCGCGCTGATCGGCGTCGCGCTCGCGCTCGCGATCACGCGCACGCCGGTGAACGTCTCCTCGTTCATGGGCCTGCTGCTGCTGGTCGGGATCGTGGTGAAGAACGGGATCTTGCTGATCGACGCCGCGAACCGGCGGCGCGCCGCGGGCGACGGCGTCACCGAATCGCTCGTCGCCGCCGGCTCGACGCGCCTGCGGCCGATCCTCATGACGACGCTCGCCGCGATCGGCGGTCTCGTCCCGCTCGCGCTCGGCATCGGCTCGGGCGCCGAGATGGAGAAGCCGCTGGCGATCGCCGTCATCGGCGGGCTCTCGACCGCGACGGTCTTCACGCTCGTGCTGATCCCGGTGCTGTACGCCGCGTTCTCGGGCGCCGCCGAGCGCCGTCGCAGCGCGCCCGTCCCGGCCGTCGCGACCGTGCTGGCACTGGTGTTCGCGTGCGGCACGGTGCTGCCGGCACGCGCGCAGACACCGTCGTCCGCGGCGATCGCGTTCGCGGGATTGACGCTCGCCGACGCGCAGACGCGGGCGGTCGATGCGTCGCCGGACGTGCGCACGGCGCGCGCGACGCTGGCGGGCGCGCAAGCGGCGCTCGCGCAGGCGCGCGGGGCGTACGGCGTCGCCGCGACCGCCTCGTACGCCGAGGCGCCGCAGGGCGCGCCCGAAGGGACGATCGCGCAGCGGCTGAGCACGGTCGGCGCACAGGTCACGCTCGGTGACGTGCTCGCGTACTCGCCGCTCGTCGCGCAAGCGGCGGCGTCGGTGCGCGCCGCGCAGACCGACGTCGCCGTCGCCGAACGGGCCGAACGCGTGAAGGTCATCGGGCTGTACTACGCCGCGCTGAAAGCGCGTTCGGTCGCCGCCGCGCGGCGCGACGCGCTGGCGAGCGCCCAGACGTTCGCCGACGCTGCGCGCAAGCGGTTCGCCGCGGGCGATGCGCCGCGCATCGACGTCGTGCGCGCCGGCGTAGCGGTCGCGCGCGCACAGGGCGACGTCGCCCGCGCGAGCGCGGACGACGCGAACGCGGCCGACGCGCTCGCGCGCGAGACCGGCGTCGCCGCGAGCGCGCTCGGCGGAACGGCGAACGCCGCCGCGCAGCCGCTCGCGCCGAACGCCGCGGCGCAGCCGCTCGCACCGGAGGCGGCGATCGCGCGCGCGACGGCGACGCGCGGGGACGTGCTGTCGGCGGAGCAGAACGTGCGCGCCGCGCAGGCGGGTGTGAGCGCGGCGCAGCGCGCGGCGATCCCGCCCGTCACGATCACAGCGGGCTATACGCGCGGCGTCGACTCCGGCGTGCGGATCGCGGGGCCGGCGATCGGTGCGAGCGTCGCGATCCCGCTCGGCGGCTCGCTCGGCGCGAAGGTCGGCGCGCAGCGCGCGCTGCTCGACGCGGCGCTCGCGAAGCGCGACGCCGTCACGCGCCAGATCGCGGTCGAGGTCGGTGCCGCGGCCCGGAACGCCGCAGCCGCGGTCGAGGCGCAGCGCGCGAGCGACGCCGCGCTCGCCGCCGCGCGCGCCGAGCTCGACGCGGCCTCGCTCGGCTACCGCAGCGGCGCCTCGACCAGCCTCGATCTGTCCTCGGCGCGCTCCACGTACGCGCAGGCGCAGGTGGACGCGCTCTCGGCACTCTACGACCGCCTGCAGGCGCAGGCGACACTCGACCTGGAGGTCTCCCGATGACGCGCCGCATCGCGTCCGTTCATCCCTCGCGCCGCACGTTCGCGATCGTCGTCACCGCGGCGGCCGTCGCGCTGCTCGTTGTGTTCGCGTTCGTCGCGCGTGCGCGAAGCGGCGTCGCGCCGGCCGGCGGCGGCGACCCCGCATCGGCAGCACCATCGGTATCGCTCGCGACGGCGCGCTTCGGCACCCTCGTCACGCGCGTCCGCGCGCAAGGGCGGATCGGCGCGCCGGCCGGCGGCGACGCGAAGCTCTCGTTCGCCGGCTCGGGGATCGTCGCGCGGATCGACGCGCGCGTCGGCGACCGCGTGACGGCGGGCGAGGCGCTCGCCGAGCTCGACACGAGCGGGCTCGCGATCGACGCCGCGCAAGCGGCGCAAGACGCCGCCGCGGCGTCGGCGCAGTACGGCGGCGGCGACGTCCCCGCTCGCGTGCTCGCGAGCGCGCGCGAGAAGCTCGCCGCGGCGCGCAGCCGGCTCGCCGCGCTCACGCAAGGCAACGGCACCGCGCAGAGCGACGCGACGGGCGCGCAGACCGCGCTGCGCCAGGCGGAGGCGAAGGTCGCCGGCGACGAGCGCGCTCTGCAGCGCGCGCAGACGCTGTTCACCGGCGGCGTCGCGGCGCAGAAAGACGTCGAAGCCGCGCGCCAGCAGCTGGCGCTCGACCAAGCCGATCTGCAGGCGGCGCGCGCGAAGGCGGCGTCGGCGTCGAGCGGCGTCGGCGGGGCGATCGTGCAGGCGCGCGCGGACGTCGCGCAGGCGGAGAGCGACGTGCGCACGGCCGAGGCGCAGACGGCGGTCGCGGGCGCGCAGGCCGGCTCGGCGCAAGACCGCGCGGCCGCCGCGCAGCGCAATCTCGCGAACGCGGTGCTGCGCGCGCCGGCAGACGGCGTCGTCGTCGCGATCCTCAAGCATCCCGGCGAAGCGGTCGATCCGACACAGCCCGCGATCGTCGTCGGACCGCCGCGCTCGAACGACGTGACGGTGACGGTGACCGGCGAGGCGGCGCGCGAGATCCGGCCCGGCGCCGCGGCGACGATCGCGATCGGGGCGCGCGGATTGCGCGCGCAGGCGACGGTGCGCGCCGTCGTCCCGAGCGTCGATCCGACGACGCAGACGAGCACCGTCGTCCTGAGCGGTGCGCCGCGCGGCGCGGCCTCCGGCGACGCGGTCGACGCGACGATCGATCTGGCGGCGCGGCGCGGCGTGCTGATCCCCAGCGACGCGGTCGTCGAGGACCCGCAGACCGGTCATGCGATCGTGTTCGTGCACCGGCGCGGCAAAGACGGGAACGAGACCTTCGTCTCGCGCGAGATCGAGACGGGCCCGAGCGACGGCGCGATGACGCTCGTCGCGGGCGGCTTGCGCGCGGGCGAGCGGATCGCCTCGCACGGCGCCTTCGACCTGCTGGCGCCCTCCGGCTGAGCGCGGTGCCGTAGGAACGCCGACCGCCGGGAGGGCCGCCGCGACGGCGGGAAAAGTCTCGCCGAGATGCCCGTTCCTCCAGGAAACAGGATTCTCGACGCGCTTCCCGCGGCCGATCTCGAGCGGCTCGCGGAGTTGGTACGCATCAAGCAGATGGAGCGCGGTGAGTCCACGACGCAGGCGGAGACGGTGATGCAGTGCGTCGACTTTCCGATCAGCGCGCTGATGTCGGTCACCGGGCTGCTCGAGAGCGGCACGACGTTCGAGATCGCGAGCGTCGCGCGCGAGGGGTTCGTCGAGGTCGATGCCGCGCTCGATTCGAACATCGCCTTGCGCAGCGCGGTGTGCTCATTCCCCGGCGAGACGGTGCGGATGTCGCTCGACACGTTCAAGATGATGCTCGAGACCAGCCGGCCGTTCGCGCGGCTCACGCGGCGCGCGGCGCGCGCGCGGCTCTTCGTGACCGAGCAGAACAGCATGTGCAACCTGCGCCATTCCATCTCCGAGCGGTTCGCGCGGTGGCTGCTCGTCTCGTGCGAGCGGCTCGACCGCCGCGACTTTCCCGTGACGCACGAGCTGCTTTCGATGATCCTCGGGACTCGCCGCGCCGGCGTCTCGGAGGCGGCGGCGCTGCTGCAGGTGCAGGGCGCGATCGAGTACCAGCGCGGGCTCATCGCGATCGGCGATCCCGAGAAGCTCGCCGAGGCCTCGTGCGAGTGCTACGAAGCCTGCAAAGCCGCCATCGAAGAGACCTTCGCGACCCTCGGCGAGGGCTGAACCGGCGGCGTGGACGAGATAACGATCTGCGGCATTCACGCGCTCGGGCGGCATGGCGCGTATCCCGGTGAGAAGGACGCGCCGCAGCCGTTCGACGTCGCGCTGCGCTTGTACGCCGATCTCTCGGCCTCGTCCGCATCCGACGCGCTGGCCGACACGATCGACTACGCCGAGCTGCACCGCCGTGTCGTCGAGGTCGTCGAAGGACGTTCGTTCGATCTGCTGGAGCGGTTGGCGGACGAGATCGTGCGCGCGGTGCTGGCGGACGAGCGCGTTCTCGGCGCGGAGGTCACGATCGGCAAACCGGGACGGCTCGGCGGCGCGACGGCGACCGTGACGCTGCGCCGCGCACGCTCGGGACGATTCGAGGATCTGCAGCGGTAACGCTTCCCTACGGTGAGACGAGCGACGCCCAGGACGCCGCGCCGCCACGCCGCGCGAGCAGGGCGTGCAGCGCGGACGGAGAGACACGCGCGATGAGCGACTCGGTCTCGGCGCCGCGCCGGCCGTGGAAGAACGCGCACGCGCGGATGCGGAGCGGCCTCTCCGCGGCACGCACGGTGAACGGGCCGCGATACGGCGCCGACGTCGCCGAGGGCGGCGTACCGTCGGTGGTGTAGCGGATCGTCGCATCGGCCAGCGGCACCGAGAGCGTGACGGTGAGCGCAGGCGCGCTCGTCGTGACGCGAACCGATTGGACGTGACCGGCGACCGCGTCGAAGCGCGCCGGTCCCCCGGAGATGGCGAACGCGACGTTCGGGATGCGGAACGCGTAGCCGTGCGCGTCGAGCCATGCGAGCTGCGCTGGCAGGCGCGCGAGGAATCCGCTCCAATCCTTGCGCGTCCGCGGGGTCCAGGCGATCTCGGAGAGCGCGAGCGCACGCGGCAGCAGCATCCGGAAGAGCTGCGGCTCGGTCTCGATGTGCTCGGTCCACACGTTCGCTTGAACGCCGGCGAGGTGCCGCGAGCTCGCGGCGTCGAGCCCGGGCGGCAACACGGCGTCGGAATAGACTTGCTCGAGCGTCGACATGTGACGCGTCGCGGGCGGCTCCTGCGCCGGGTCGCCTTGCGCGGCGTCGAAATACAGCGGCGCCGATGCGATCACGACGTCGTGGCCGCCGCGCGCGATCAGCGCGGCGCGCTGCCGTCCTCGCCACACCGTCAGCAGCGTGGTGCGCGAGAGCTGCGGCGTGACGATCTCGTCCCAGCCGGCGAGACGGCGTCCGTGCGCGGCGGCCTTGCGCTCGAGCACGCTGGTGAACTGCGGCTGCGCGCGCGACGCGGGCCACGGAACTTCGTCGCCGCCGGCGTGCACGTACGGTGAAGGGAATTGCGCGATCGCTTCGTCGAGAACGGTTCGCGCGAACGCCAGGCCCGCGCCGTTGGTGCAGATCACACCTTCTCCGCACGCGAGCGACGGGTACGCGCGCAACGCCGCGTCGACGTGCGCCGGCATGTCGATCTCCGGAACGACCGTGACGTGCCGCGCGGCCGCGTACGCGAGGACTTCGCGGACGTCGGCCGCCGAGTAGAACGCGCCGCCGCCGGTGAGCGCGGGGTAGTGCGCGCTTTGCAACCGCCACGCCTGGTCATCGGTGAGATGCCAATGGAAGACGTTGAGCTTGTAGCGCGCCGCGACGGCGATGTAGCGCTCCACGACGGGGACCGGGAAGAACCGGCGTGCGACGTCCAGATGGATCCCGCGCCAGCGGTACTCCGGGCGGTCGGTGATCGTGACCGTCGCGCTGCGGAGCGCGTCGGCGCGGCGCGAGGTGATCTGATCGAGCGTCTGGAGCGCGTAGAAGAGCCCGGCGTCGGTGTTCGCCCGCATCGCCACGCCGTCAGGGCGCACCACGAGCTCGTACCCTTCCTCGCCGAGCTGCGGCTGCTTCTGCGCGACGATATCCAGCATCACGTCGGCGCCCCGTCTCCGCTCCACGATGCTTGCGCCGATTCCGTTGAGCGCGAGATAACGCTGAAGCCGCGCGGCTGCGGCACGTTCCGCGGGACCGCCGACGCCGATGCGCGCAGCGCGCGGCCAGCGGTATGAACCGCTCTCTTGACGCAACGAGCGCGGCTGCGGAACGACCGAGACCGGGTGGTACGGCGGCGAGCTCGCGGGGGCGCGCGGCGTCGCGCCGATTCCGGCGAGCACGATCGCGGCGGCGGCGGCGACGCGAAGCGCGCTCTTCGGCACGGGCGGCACTTCGGCAAGAGACGTTCCGGCCGCTTCCGGCGAACACGGGGCTCGTCCGATGGACCTCCGCAGCGCCTTGCTCGACCGGGTCGAGCGCGCCCGGCCCCGAATCGTCCGTGTCGTCGCCGGCGCGGGCTGGGGCAAGTCGACGTTCGCGCGCGCGCTCGCCGCGCGCATGCCGAGCGCGGCCGTGATCGAATGCGTCCGGGCGAACGACCGCGAGCACTGCGAAGCCTTGCTGCTGGACGCGCTGGCCAAGAACCACGCGTCGCTCGGCGCAACGTCGCTCTGGGAAGCCTGGACCTCTCCCGGTCCGCCGGCGCTCGTCGTGTTCGAGGACGTGCACCTTCTCGACGAGCACTGCGTCGACGTCATGCGGAGCCTGTTGCGGACGCTGCCTGACGGACGGATGCTCGTGCTCACGTCGCGTGCGCCGCTCGAGACCGAGCTCAGCCGCTACTTCGCGCCCCACGAGATCGTCTCGCTGAGCGCCGAGGATCTTGCCTTCACCGAGGCCGAGCGCCGCGCGCTGATCGACGACGGCCGGCTCGATCCCAAGACGCTCGAACACGCGGTTCGGCTCTCGCGCGGTTGGCCGATCAGCACCTTTCTGTTCGGCCGGCTCGCGCGCGAGGGGCGCCTGCCGGAGCTGCTCGACCGGCTCGAGGACCGCGCCTTCGACGATCTGTACGCGTACACCGAGAACGAGATCGTCGCCGAGCTCGAGCCGGCGGACGTCGACGTGCTGTTGCTGTGCGCGTCGTCGTCGTCGATCGAGATCGAGGACGTCCGGGCGGTGCTCGGTCCGGACGCGATCCCGCGGCTCGAACGGCTGGTGAGCGAGAACCTGTACATCACGCAGGAAGGCTCCGCGTACCGCGCGCCGATCGTCGGCGCCTCGCTGCTGCGGAATCGGCCTGCCGACGTCGCGGCGATGCGCGCGCGGTGCGCGGCGGCGCGTGACGAGCGCGGCGACCACTGCTCCGCCGCCGAGCTCTGGCTCGAGAACGGCGATCCCGACCGGGCCGCGGCGTCGCTCGACCGGCTCGGCCCGCCGCTTCCGAGCGTGCTGCCGTCACGCGCGTACCTCCGTATGCTCGCGCGCATCCCGCTCGGCTCGCTGCTGCGCACGCGACACGCGTTCGTCGTGCTGCTGAGCACACCGGTCCCCGCGGTGTGGCCGCTCGTGCTCGAGGCGCGGATCAAAGCGGTCGTCGAGTCTCTCGAACCCGATATGGAGCGCGACTACCGCATCTCGGCGAAGCTCGCACTCGCAACCGTTTCGATCTACGTCTCACAGTTGCGCTACGCCGACGAGATACTCAGCCGGCTCGATGTAGAGCACCGGCGCGAGCCGTTCCCGCCGGAGCGTGCAAGCCTCTTCTTCGCGGCGCGCGCTGCGCTGTGGGCGGCCCGCGGGCGGACGGTGGACGCCTCGGCGCTCTGGTCCTCGGCCCAGCTCGACACGACCGGCGACCGCACGGTCTACGAGGCGCAGCGGTACGTCCTCCGTGTGGCGGTCGCGCTTTCCGCCGGTGAGCGCGACCGTGTGCTATCCGAGGTTGCCCGCCAGCGCGCGTTCGCGATCGAGTCCCGCGACCCGGTCGCGATCGCCATCGTCCGCGTGATGGAGCGAATCTTCACGCCCGTCACCGTAGAGCACCGGCTGAACATCCAAGAGTTCCTGCGCGCGATCGAGCGCGAGGAGCTCGCCCGCGCCGATCCTGCGGAATACGAGCACATCGTGCGCGCCGGCGAGCTGCCCGCGGCATCGCGCAACGTCTTCTCGTGCATCGTGCTGATGACGATGGCGTACGAGCAGAGCGATCCCGCGACCGCGCGGCGGATGCTCGACGAGGCGATTGCGAGCTTGGACCGCATCGGCCGGCCGCACTATCAAATCCAGGCGCGGCTGCTGCTCGCGTTCGTCCCCGGTGCTCCCCGCGCGAACGTGCTCGACGAGGCGCGGCGGATCGCAGCCGAAGTGCAGGACCCGCGCACGCTCGAATCGGTGGAAGCGATCGCCGCCGGCCGGCTTCGCGAGGCGCGCTGCTTTCCGTTCGCGGCGCGGCGCATCGGCCGCGCGCGGTTCGACGTCCCGGAAGCGTCGCTGCGCGTCGAGATCATGAACGCCCGCGTGATGCGGGCCGGCGTGCCGGTCGCGTTGCGCGCGCGCGAGTTCGAGGTGCTCGCCGCGCTCGCGCTGGCGCGAACGCCGCTCGCCGGCGCCGCGCTGGCGGCGCGGCTGTGGGGCGAGCACGATGCCGGCCAGGCGGCGCCGGCGCTTCGCACCGCGATCCACCGGCTGCGCAAGCAGCTGGGCGATCCGAGCGCGGTGCTCTTCGAGCACGGCGCGTACCGGCTCGGCGACTCGGTCACGGTCGACGTGCACGATCTGGAGGCGGAGCTCGGCGCCCTGCGGCGGCTGGATGCGCTGACGGAGCGCGAGTCCGAGCGGCTCGAGGACATCGGCGAGGCGCTCGCGTTCGAGCCGCCCGAGCTCTACCGCAACTGGGACTGGATGCAGCCGGAGCTCGCGTATCTCGGCGAACTGCGGCATCGGGCCGCCATGCTGATCGGCGAGAAATCCCTTGCGGCCGGCTCGCCCGAGCGTGCCATCGTCGTCGCCGACGCCCTGCTCCGCGTGGAGCCGCTCGACGAGCCCGTCGTGGAGCTCAGCGTTCGCGCGCTGCTCGCGGCCGACCGCCACACGGAGGCGGTGCGCCGGGCGCGCCGGTACGCCGACGAGCTGACGCGCGAGCTAGGCGGGGAGCCGGTCTCCGACCTGCTGCGCGCGCTTGCCAAGGGCCGCCGGGAGCGAGCCGCGGTCTAGTCACGCGCCGGTGACTGCGCGGTAACGGCCGTTTGAGACGCTGCCGGAAACGTCGCACGTCGATTCCGCGGAGAGCCTCGTGAAAATCCCGATGTCAGGTCTGCTGTTCTCGTTCCTCACGTTGAGCGCCGCGCTGGTGGGGTTCATCGGAGAGACGAGAAAGCTTCGCACGCGGTTGGCCGCTGCAAACGACGCGGTGAAGAAGGCCGAAGGCTACGACGAGCTCACCGGGCTGGCAAACCGCGCGCAAGTGGAGGCACGCCTCGGGGACTTCATCTCCTTCCATCCGGGAAGCGCCTTCGCGCTGTTCTTCGTCAGCCTCGACCGCTTCAACGACGTCAACGAGCGCTTCGGCCGTGCCGCAGCCGACCTCGTCCTGGCCGAGCTGGCTTCTCGTTTGACGGTCGCGGCCGGGCCGGAGGCGACCGTCGCGCGCTACAGCGGAGATGAGTTCGTCGTGCTCGCACCGGTTCTCGGAGCCGACGCGGTCGCCGCGCTCGGTGAAGCGCTGCGGCGCACGATCAACCACCCCGTCGACGGCGCCGACGGAACCGTGCGCATCACGGCGAGCATCGGCATGGCGGTCTTTCCGTGCGACGCGACGTCCGGTGAAACCGTGCTGGAGCGCGCCGATGCGGCGGCGCGCCATGCCAAGCGCACCGGCGGCAACAAGACCAGCTCGTACAGCCGAGACTTGTACGAGCAGGCGCGCGAGCGCCGGCAGGTTCAGGAAGAGCTCAGCCTCGCGTTGCTTCACGACGAGTTCGTGCTGCACTATCAGCCTATCGTCGACTTGCGAACCGGGAAGCCGGTGAAGGCCGAAGCGCTGATACGGTGGAGCCACCCGGTGCGCGGCCTCGTCGGCCCGAGCGTCTTCATCCCGATCGCCGAGCAGTCGAATCTGATGGAACTGCTCGGCTATTGGGTGATCGATGAGACGGTGCGCCAAGCGGCCGCGTGGGAAGCCGAAGGGTTCCCGATGCGCATCGCGGTCAACGTCTCGGCACGGCAGATCGACGATGCCGGCTTCCTTCCGCATCTGACCGCCGCGTTGCAACGAGCGAACGTCCGGCCCGACAGGCTCGAGCTGGAGATCACCGAGACGGCTGCGATGAGCGACGCGTCGGCCGCGCAAGACGTGCTCGAACGATGTCGCGCGCTGGGCATCTCGATCTCGCTCGACGACTTCGGCACCCATTACTCGTCCCTGTCCTACCTCAAGCGGCTGCCGATCGACAACGTGAAGATCGACCAGTCGTTCATCCAGGGAATCCCCTTCGTCGAAAGCGACGCCGCGATCGTCTCCGGCATCGTCGGCCTCACCCGAGCGCTGCAGCGCACCGCCATCGCGGAAGGGATCGAAAACGACTCGCAACGCGATTGGCTCCTGCGAGCGGGATGCGATCTCGGCCAAGGTTTTCTCTTCGGGCGCCCGATGCCGGCGGCGGAGATGTACGCCCGTTATTCCGAGAAGCCGCCGGCCGGTTAGGCGCAGCCGTCGGCGGCGGCCGGCGGCTGGTCGCGGTGGGCGGCCCAGCGTGCGATCTCGTCGCCCGTCATCGGTCGCGCGATCCCGTAGCCCTGGATCTCGTCGCACTCCAGACGGCGCAGCCATCCCGCTTGGGCTTGAGTCTCGACGCCTTCGGCGATGACGCGCATCCCGAGGTCGTGCGCGAGCGCGATCATGTGGCGGACGATCGCGCGCGTCCACGCATCGTCGGGAAGCGGCGCGACGAAGCCCCGGTCGAGCTTCACCGCATCCGAGCGGAAGCGCTGGAGCAGTCGCAGCGTCGAGTAGCCGCAGCCGAAGTCGTCGAGCGCGATCTCGAAGCCAGCCGCGCGGCACGTCTCCACGAAGCGCAGGAGGTCGCGGATGCCGCGGATGCGCGTGGTCTCGGTCAGCTCGATCGTCAGCGCGCCGCGCGGAACGGGCAGCTGCGAGAGCCAGCTCGCGAACCGCGGTGCGGCGGCCGAGGTCGCGGTCGCCGCGCTCACGTTGACGTGGACCGGCAGGTGCAGGCCCTGCTCGCGCCACACGCGCATCTGCGCGCACGCCCACTCGAGGACGGTGCGGTCGAGGTGCTCCGCATAGCCGGATACCGCGGCGTCCGCGAGCAGAGCGAGCGGTGCATTAGTTTCGCCGTCCCGGCGCAGCATCGCCTCGACCGCGAGCAGACGGCCCGTCGTCGGGCTGACGATCGGCTGGTACCGGAGCGAAAGATCATCGGGCAGCATGTGCCGAAGGTTCGCACGCGCCGGTCACCGGCGGATCACCTTCGCGTCACCACGCTCGCTCGAGGGCTCGGCCCCGATGGAACTGCGCACCGCGCTGCTCGACCGGATGGAGCGCGCCGAGCCCCGAGTCGTCCGCGTCGTCGCCGGCGCGGGCTGGGGGAAGTCGACGTTCGTGCGCGCGCTCGCCGGCCGCTCGCAGCCCGCCGCCGTCGTCGAGGCGGACGAAGTGCGCGACCGCGAGCGGTTCGAGGCGCGGCTGCTCGACGTCTTGGCCGAGGACCGCGGGCCGCTCGCCGGCGGTTCGCTGCGTGAGGCGTGGACGGCGCCGGGTCCGCCGGCGCTCGTGGCGATCGAGGACGTCCACCTGCTCGACGACGAGTCCGTCGACGTCCTGCGCGGGCTGCTGCGGACGCTCCCGGAGGGGCGGATGTTGGTCCTGACGTCGCGCGCGGCGCTCCCGTTCGAGCCGAGCCGCTACGTCGCGCCGCACGAGATCGTCTCGCTCGGCCCGGAGGATCTCGCGCTGACCGAGAGCGAGCGGCGCGCGGTGATCGGCACCGCGCGGCTCGACCCCCGGACGCTCGAGCACGCGGTCCGGCTCTCGCGCGGCTGGCCGATCTGCACGTACCTCTTCGGGCGGCTAGCGCGCGAGGGACGTCTGCCGCAGCTGCTCGACCGGCTCGAGGACCGCGCGTTCGACGATCTCTACGCGTATACGGAGAGCGAGATCGTCCGCGATCTCGAGCCGGAGGACCTCGAGGTTCTGCTGCTGTGCGCATGCGGACCGGGGATCGAGGGAGCCGACGTGCGGGCGGTGCTGGGACCCGACGCGTTGCCGCGGCTCGATCATCTCGTGCGCGAGAAGCTGTACGTCACCCGCGAGGGCGAGGCGTATCGTGCGCCGATCCTCGGCGCTTCGCTCGTGCGCAACCGTCCCGCCGACGTCGGCGCGATGCGCGCGCGCTGCGCCGCCGCGCGCGACGAGCGCGGTGACCATTGCGCCGCGGCGGAGCTGTGGCTCGCCGGCGGGGACGCGGAGCGCGCCGCCGCATCGCTCGACCGCGCCGGCCCGCCGGTCCCCGGCGCCGTTCCGCCGCCGGCCTACCTGCGGCTGCTGCGGCGCATCCCGCTCGAGGCGTTGTTGCGAACGAAGAACGCGTTCGTCGCGCTCCTGACCTCGCCGCGCACCGCGGCCTCGCCGCTCGTGCCGGAGGCGCGCGCCAGAGAGATCTGCGAGCGGCTTCCCGCCGACGCCGGCCGCGACTACCGGATCTCCGCGAAGCTCGCGCTCGCGGTGTTCTCGTACTTCGCCTCGCAGCTGCGCCGCGCCGACGAATTGCTGGATCAGCTCGAGACCGAACACCGCGCCGACCCGTTCGCGCCCGAGCGCGCGCGCGTCTTCCTCGCGACGCGCGCCGCGGTCTGGGCGCTGCGCGGGCGCACCACCGATGCCGCCGCGCTGTGGGCATCGGCGGAGCTGGATGACGAGGACGACCGCACCGTGTACGAGATGCAGCGCTTCACCTTGCGCATCGGGCTCGCGCTCTCCGCCGGCGAGCACGAGCGGCTCGCCCCCGAGGTCGCGCGTCAGGCCGCGATGGCGCGCGAGTCGCGCGATCCGATCTGGATCGCGGACGTGCGCGTGAGCGAGCACACGTTGGCGGCGGCGCTCGACGGTGTGCCGGTCGACGTCCGAGACTTTCTCTCGCGTCTCGAGCGCGAAGAGCTCAGCGTCGCCGATCCGGCCGAGTACCACCACATCGTGCGCGCCGCGGAGCTGCCGCTCGACTCGCGCAACACGTTGTCCTCGGTCGCGATGGTCTTCACGTCGTACGAGCAGAGCGATCCGGGGATGGCGCGGCGGATGCTGGAAGAGGCGATCGCCGGTTTCGACCGCATCGGCCGGCGGCACTTCCAGATCGTCGCGCGTTTGCTGCTCGCGTTCGTCCCCGGCGCCGACCGCGCCCGGCTGCTCGGCGAAGCGCGCGCGATCGCGAGCGAAGTTCAGGATCCACGTACGCTCGAGTCGGTCGAAGCCGTCGCGGCCGGACGTTTCGCCGAGGCGCGATGCTTCCGGTACGCCGCGCGGCGAATCGGGCACGCGCGCTTCGACGTTCCGGCGGCCTCGCTGCGGGTCGAGATCCTCGGCGGCCGCGTTGTGCGCGACGGCGCGCCGGTCGTGCTGCGGCCCCGTGAGCTTGAAGTGCTCGCCGCGCTCGGGCTGGCGCGCGCGCCGCTGACGCCGGCCGCGCTCGCCGCGCGCCTGTGGGGCGAGAACGGCGCCGATGATGCCGCACCGGCGCTGCGCACCGCGATCCACCGGCTCCGCAAGCAGCTCGGCGATGCGGGCGCGGTGTTGCACGAGCAGGGGACGTACCGGCTCGGCGAGTCGGTGACGGTCGACGTGCGCGACCTCGAAGCGGAGCTCGGCGCGCTGCGGCGCCTCGACACCCTGACCGAGCGCGACCGCGAACGGCTCGAACAGATCGCTGAGGCGCTGGCCGTCGCGCCGCCCGAGCTCTACGGCGGGTGGGACTGGATGCGCCCGCACCTCGCGCACCTCGTCGAGTTGCGGCATCGCGCGACGATGCTGCTCGGCGAGAAGGCGCTGGCGGCCGGTTCGCCCGACCGCGCGGTCGCGCTCGCCGACTCGATGCTGCGCGTCGAGCCGCTCGACGAGCCGGTCGTCGAGCTCACGGTGCGCGCGCTGCTCGCGGCCGGACGGCGCACCGAAGCCGTCCGCCGCGCGCGCAGGTACGCCGACGAGCTCACGCGCGAGCTCGGCGGCGAGCCGGTCTCCGATCTCTTGCGCGACCTCGCCGAGGACCGGCGGGCGACGGCCGGAGTCTAGTCACGCGGCGGTGACTCCGCGGTGACGGCGGGATGCGACGCTGGGCGAGCTCACCGCCGACCGGAGGTCCATCCGTGCGTCTCACGATCCGGGTCCAGCTCGCGCTGGCCTTCGCCGTCCCGCTGCTGCTGCTCGTCGTCTCAACCATGCTCGCGCTCGGCCAGCTGCGCGCGATGAACGCCGCGAGCGACGCGTCGACCGAGTGGACGACGACGCGCGCCAAGACGCGCGAGGTCATGTCGCGATCGTCACGTACAGGCTCGACGTTCGCGGTTACGTCTTGTATCACGATGCGAAGAACCGTGCGCAGGCGAAAAAGTCCGCGACCAAGGTCGAGGCGGCGATCGGCGTCGTGCGCGACCGCTTGGCGGGGCAGACCGGGACGCTCCGCGCGCGGTTCGAGGCGGCCGACGGCGCCACGCGCAAGGTTTTGCACAGCACTGGTGCGCTCTACGCGTACGCGGCCGATCATCGCGACGACGTGGTCGCCGCGTACGGAGGACATACCGATACGGCGTCGCGCGCGCAGGCGCGGCGCCTCGTCCTCGCGGCAGCGCGCGACATCGACGCGTCCAACGCGCCGCTGCGCGCGCTGATCGACGTGGTGAACGCGCGCGCTCTCGCCGCATCCGCGGCGGTCGACGCCGCCGAGGTCACCGCGCAGCGCGAAGTCGCGGCCTGCGGGATCGCGGCCTTTCTGTTGACGGTGCTGATCTGCGTGATCATCTCGGCCCGCATGCGCAACCGGCTCGCGCGTCTGCGCGAGGCGCTGCGCGCGATCGTCGACGAGGATCTCGCCTCGCTCGGGCGCGTGATGGAAGCGCTCGCCGCCGGCGATCTCACCGCGCAGGCGGCATCGGACCGCACGCCGCTGCCGGCGCGCGGCGGCGACGAGATCGCGGAGCTGACCGCGAGCTACAACGCTCTGGCGGAGCGGCTCGCGCAGATCGCCGCGCTGACGAACGAGAGCCTCGCGCGCTTCTCCGGCGCGGTCGCGCACGTCGCGGAGACCGCGACCGCGGTCGCGCTCGCCTCGACGCAAGTCTCCGGCGCCTCGTCCCAGGCGAGCGTCGCAGTGACGCAGATCGCGAGCTCGGTCGAGCGCGTCGCGAAGGGCTCCGCCGATCAGGCGGAGCGGATCGGGACCGCGGGAACGGCGGTCGAAGAGCTGGCGCGCGCCGCCGAGCAGATCGCGCAAGGCGCCGCGGAGCAGTCGGTCGCCGTCGCCGAGGCGCTCGGCGCGGTGCGCGGGCTCGACGGGGAGATCGGCGGTCTCGCCGAGCACGGCCGCAGTCTGGCGACCTCCGCGTCCGAGGCCGACGAAGCGACGGCGAGCGGATCGAGCGCGGTCACCGAGACGGCGAGCGCGATGCGCACGATGCACGACCGCACCCGCTCCGCCGAGCGCGCGATGGCGACGCTGGAGGAACGCTCCGGCGCGATCGAGGCGATCATCGAGACGATCGAGGAGATCGCCGGCCAGACGAATCTCCTCGCGCTGAACGCCGCGATCGAGGCGGCTCGCGCCGGCGAGCACGGGCGCGGCTTCGCGGTGGTCGCCGACGAGGTTCGCAAGCTCGCCGAGCGCGCCTCGGCGGCGACGCGCGAGATCGCTTCGATCGTCACCGCGATTCGTGAAGAGACGAGCGGCGCGGCCGGCGCGATGCGCGCCTCGACGGGCGCGGTCGACGGAGCGCTCGAGCTCGCGACGCGCGCGAGCGACGCGCTGAGCGGTGTCGGCGGGGTGATCTCGGCGACCAGTCAGGTCGCCGGCGATCTCGCGCAGCGCGCGGCCGCGATGACGTCTGCGAGCACCGGGCTCGCGCGCAGCATGGGCAGCGTCTCATCGGTAGTCGAGGAGAACGCCTCGGCGGCGGGTCAGATGCGCGCCACCGCCGAGAGCATCGCGCAGACCGTCGTGCCGATCACCGCGACCGCGAACGAACAGTCGCGCGCGGCGAGCGAAGCGGCGGCCGCGACCAGCCAGCTCGCCGCGGGGATCGAGGAGATGAGCGCGACAGCGAATGCGCTGCACGAGCACGCCGAAGGACTGCGGCGCGTCGTGACCGCATTCCGCGTCGCCGCGAGCTAGTCTACAGCTTCGGCTGGAACGCCGGGTCGCCGAACTGCCAGAGCAGGAACGCGTACTCGTCGGCGGTGAGCGCGACGGCCTGCGAGCGGCCGCTGCCGATCAGGCCGTGGCCGCCTTCGTAGTCGACGCGCAGCAGGATCGGTCGTCCGCTCGAGGTCGCGTCCTGAAGCGCGGCGGCCATCTTCGCCGCCTGCCACGGGTCGACGCGCGGATCGTTGATCCCGGTGGTGAGCATCACCGCAGGGTACTTCCCGCCCTTCACGATGTGGTGGATCGCGCTGGTCGCGTAGAGGTTCTTGAAGCCTTGCTCCGTCTTGACGCTGCCGAACTCCGGCACGTTGGGCGGGCCGTTGGGCGTCGTCTCGATGCGCAGCTGGTCGGAGACGGGGATCTCGTCGAGCACGGCCGCGAAATACTGCGGGCCGGTCGTGATCGCGCCGCCCATCGTGATGCCGCCGGCGCTGCCGCCGCGCGCGCCGAGCTTCGCCGGCGAGGTGTACTTCTGCGCGATCATCCACTTCGCGCAGTCGACGAAGTCGCTGATCGTCTTGACCTTGTTCGCGTCCTTGCCGGCGAGATGCCATTCCTCGCCGAACTCGCCGCCGCCGCGCACGTGCGCGACCGCGGTGATGCCGCCGTGCTCGAACCACGCCATCCGCGAGGCCGAGAAGCCGGGCGGGCTGGAAATTCCGTACGAGCCGTAGGCGTAGAGCAGCGTCGGGTTCGAGCCGTCGCGCTTCATGTCGCGGCGGTGCACGATCGAGAGCGGGATGCTGGTACCGTCGCTCGCGGGGACGGTCACCTCTTCGGCGACGATGTTCGAGAAGTCGACCGGTGAGGGGGGGTCGAGCTTCGTGTCGACGACCGCGTTCGCGTTCGCGTCATACGTGTACCACAGCGGCGAGGCGGTCCACGAGGTGAGCTGCGCGAGGAAGCCGGGTCGGTCGTACTCGGTCGCCAGGCCGGAGATCGAGCCGTTCACGGGCAGCGGGACGTCCCGCACGGCTCCGTCGTAGCTGACGCGCGTGATCCGACCGAGACCGTTCTCGCGCGAGAGAACGTAGAGCGCGTCGCTGGCGTTCGCGAGGGCGTCGATCACGCGCGGGCCGGCCGCGATGACGTCGGTCGCGGCGCCGATCGAGCCGGTCACGGCGTCGAACTTCACGATCTTGAAGCGCGGTGCGTCCTTCGCGGTCAGCGCGTAGACCGTCGTCCCTTGGATGACCGCGTTCGTCACCTTGTCCTCGGGCCGGATGACGAGCTTCCAGGGAATCGTCGCCGGATTCGCGAGCGTGCTCTTCGGCGCGGCGTAGATCGTCGCGAACGGCGAGACGCCGTTGATGAGCACGCCGGCGATGTACGGCGATTCCGGCGCGACGCCGAGCGAGGCGAACGAGGTCGGCGGCACGTCGACGTTCGGGTTCACGCCCGCGCCGAAAACGGCGACGTCCGCGCTCCCCGGCTGTCCGAGGACGTGGCGGTACGAGCGCACGTTCTGGTACTTCGCGAGCGGCGAGCCGCCGGGCGCGATCTCCTGGCGCTTGAGGTAGAAGAACGCTTTGCCGTCGTCGGTCCACGACGTGACGCCGAAGTCGGCGCGGTCGGAGCTGTCGGGGAGCGTCGTTCCGGTCGCCACGTCGACGACGTGCACCGTCGCGTTCTCCGAGCCGCCCGCCGAGAGGCCGTACGCGACGTGCGTGCCGTCGTTCGAGGGCGTGAAGTACGAGATCGCCTGGCGCGGTCCGGGCAGCGCGTCGGGATCGACCAGCACGCGCTCGGCGCCGCCGATCCCCGAGCGCACGTAGAGCTTCGTCGAGTTCGCGCCCGGCGGGAGCTTCTCGTAGAAGTACGCGCCGTGCCGCGAGACGACGCCCGAGGAGACGTTCGAGGTCTCCGAGAGCGCCTGCAGCCGGCTCGCCATCGCGTTGCGGCCCGGAATCGAGTCGAGGATCGCGCGCGTGCGGTCGTTGTGCGCTTTGAGGAACGCCTGGAAGTCCGGGCCGCCGCTCTCCATCCAGCGGTACGGGTCGACGACGGTCGTCCCGAAGTACGTGTCGGTGACCGGGACCTTCTTCGCCGCGGGCGGCGGCGGGAGGGCGGCGGAGGCCGCGACCGTGCACGCGAGCACGGCGGCGGCGGTGAAGGCGAAGGCGAAGGCGGACGGGCGCATGGGGCAACCTCGGCGGTGCAGGGTACATCCCCCTTCATGAGCGCCTCGATCGAACCCCCGCCTGCTCCGGCACATCAGTGCATCAACGCGGCCTGCGGGTGCAACGATCTGGTGAGCGCGGGGCCCTGTCACGAATGGTGCGCCGCGAACACGGTCGAGCTGGCGGACGTGGAGCGCGGCAAGGCGTCGCTGGCCGCCGACTGCGGCTGCGGCCACGCGCTTTGCGACGCGAACCGCGCCTCGGGCGGCACGCCCGAACGCGGGATGAGCTAGCGGGCGCGCCGCGCGGCCGTCACAGTAGCCGCGGCTGACCGCCGCTCTCGATTAGCTCGGCGCAGACGGCGCGCGCTTCGCCGACCGGGGCGGCGTCGGTGCGGACGAACAGCTTGCGCCAGTACGCCTTCCCCGAGAGTTTGCCGATGACGTCGGAGGCCTCGCGCGCGTCGACGATGCGGCCCATCAGCCGCACGCGCACCGTCGGCGCGCTCCCGGCGGTGCCGAGCGGGAGGCGGTGCAGCAGCTGCTCCTGCGAGTCGGCCCACACTGCGTCGCGCCAGCGCGCGCGCAGCGCGCGCTCGCAGAGCTCGAAGACCGTGAGGTCCTTCGCGGCGTTGAACTCGGCGACCAAGCCGTAGACGGTGCGGCGCTCGCGCAGCGCGCGCACGCCTTCGCCTTCCATCGGGCGCAGGTCGTCGATGATGCGGAAGTCGTCCCAGCCGAGGAACTCGCGCACGTCGTCGAGCGCGCGCGGATCGGCCCACAGCCGCTCGAGCACGTCGTGCAGCACGCGCTCGAACGCACGCGTGGTGTGGTGGAAGTAGACGGTCGCGAACATCATGTAGCGCGCGAGCACGAACGACTCGAGCGCGACGACGCCGCGCCCGTCGACGCCGAGCTGCGGGCGGCCGTCGATCTCGAGCACGCGCAGCGACGCAATCAGCTGCTCGGCGTCGTACGCGCCGCCGGCGACGCCGGTGAAGTACGCGTCGCGCAAGAGGTAGTCCATGCGGTCCGCGTCGAGGTTCGGGCCGCTGACGAGCTCGCGGAGCACCGGATCGGCGTCGTGCGCCCCGGTGATCAGACCGAGGACTTCGGCGTGCTCGACATCGATCGCCGCGAGCGCCTCGCGGATCTCCGGCAGCGCGAGAATCGCCTCGGTGCGCTGCTCGTGGTGCACGCCGAGGACCGCTTCGGAGGCGTGCGAGAACGGGCCGTGCCCGACGTCGTGCAGCAGCAGCGCGGCGCGCAGCAGCTTGCGTTTCTCCGTGAACTCACGTTCCGAGGCGAACGCCTCGGGCGAGTGCACGCGCAGCGCGTCGAAGACGCGCGTCCCGCTCGCGAGCGCGCCGAGCGCGTGTGAGAAGCGCGAGTGCTCGGCCGACGGGAATGCGAGGTACGCGAGGCCGAGCTGGCGCAGGCGGCGCAGCCGCTGGACGGCGGGGAGAGCGAGCAGCGCGACCTCGCCCGCGTCGAGCTCGATGAAGCGGTGGATCGGGTCGTAGATCCGCTTCGGCTTCGGCGCATGGTTGTCGGGCGAGGCGTCGTAGTCACGCCGCATGTCGATCGTCCGCTCCGTCCTCGCGTTGGTGTCGTCGGCCGTCCTGCTCGGTGCCACTGCACCGCCGCGTCTCGCCTACCCTCCGGCCCCCGCCCAAGCGGCGACCGACACCTACTTCGGTACGCAGATCGTCGATCCGTATCGCTCCCTCGAAAATCCGAACGATCCGCGGACGCGCGCGTGGGCGGTGGCCGAGACCGAGCTCGCGCAGCGGTTCATCCACGGGCAGCCGGCGTATGCGCAGATCCGCGCGCGCGTCGAGGCGCTCGCGCAAGGCTCGCCCTCCCGCTCGGGGCTGCAGATCGCGGGCGGGCGCTGGGTCTACCTGCGGCGCACGCCGCCCGCACCGCAGGCCGCGCTGGTCGTCCGCAACGGCGGCGAGGCGGGGGCCGAACGGGTGCTCTTCGATCCGGCCGCCTCGGCGGTCGGCGCGCCGCCGGCGATCGGCTCGGTGTGGCTCTCGCCGGACGGCTCGCGCGTCGCGTTCACCACGCAGCAGGGTGGGAGCGAGGAGGAGACGCTGCACGTCGTCGACGTCGCTTCGGGGACGATGCTGGGCGACACGCTCGCGCACGCCGGCGGCGGAACGACGCCGGTCGCGCTCGCGTGGGACGCGGACGGGAAAGGTTTCGTGCACACCGTGCTGCCGCGCAACGCGGACGGGACGTACGCGAAGGACGGGATCGTGCTGGTGCATCACGTCCTCGGTGCCGATCCGGCAAGCGATGCGTACGTGTTCGGGCGCGGGCTCTCGCCGAAGGCGGAGTACCATCTGCTCGCCTCGCGCGACGGGAGCGCGCTGGCGGTGATCGAGGCCGACGGCGACGGCGTGCCGGCGTCGGTGTACGTGCGGCGCGGCGCGAGCGCGCCGTTCGCGCAGGTCGCGACGCCGGCGGCGGGGATCGGGAGCAGCAGCGCGGCGGATGCAGCGTTCGTCGGGAACGTGCTGGCGGTCGTGGCGAAAGGGAAAGCGCCGCGCGGCGCGGTGATCGGGATCGGGCCGGGGCAGACCGTCGACACCGGCAAGACGCTCGTGCCGGGCGGAGATCTCGTGATCGACGACGTCGTCGCAATCCCGGGCGGGTTCGCGACGCTCGACGTCAACGGCGGCGATTCGGGGATGCGCACGTTCGCTGCGGACGGTACGCCGCGCGCGACGGTTCCGGTGCCGGATGTGTCGACGATCGACTTCGCGACGGCGGATCCGAGCGGCAATGAAGTGATCGTCGACGTCGAGGGTTATACGGCGCCGCCCCGGTGGCTGCGGTACGACGCCGTGCGGAACGTGCTCGTGCCGACCTCGATCGCGCAGAGCGCGCCCGGTGATTTCTCGCGGGTGCGCGTCGAGCGCGCGTTCGTGCCGTCGCTCGACGGGCGGGTGAAGATTCCGCTGGAGATCGTGAGCGGTCCGGGGACGCGCGGTGCACGGACGCCGACGATCCTCGGCGCGTACGGTGCGTACGGTTCGATCACGCGGCCGCGGTTCAGCGCCGCCGCGCTGGCGTGGCTCGAGCGCGGCGGCGCGATTGCGTCGGCGATGATCCGCGGCGGCGGCGAGTACGGCGAGGAGTGGCACACGGCGGGGCGGCTCGCGACGAAGACGGTGAGCGCCGACGATCTCGCAGCGTGCGCGAAGTGGCTCGGCGCGAACGGCTACGGCGATGCGAAGCACCTCGGGATCATGGGCGGGAGCGCCGGCGGGTTCTTGATGGGCCTCGCGCTCACGCGCAATCCGGAGCTGTACCGCGCGGTCGCGAGCAGCGTGGGGATCTACGACCTGCTGCGCGTCGAGCTGACACCGAACGGCGCGTTCAACATCCCGGAGTTCGGGACGGTGACCGATCCGGCACAGTTCGCGTGGATGCGCGCGCAGTCGCCGTATCTGAACGTGCGCAAAGGCGTCGCCTATCCCGCGGTTCTGATGACGACCGGCGAGAACGACCCGCGCGTCGATCCGTACAACTCCCGCAAGATGATCGCGCTGCTGCAGGCCGACTCGTCATCGCCGTACCCGATCTTGCTGCTGCAGAAGAGCGGCCAGGGCCACGGCATCGGCAACTCCCTGCAGCAGCGCGTCGAGGCGGACGCGGAGCGGTACGCGTTCTTCTGGAGCCAGCTCTCGGGCTGACCGGGCGAGATCGTCGATATATGTCATCCTGAGCCTGTCGAAGGATGAGCCGCAAGCCGGAGTGGTGCCCCTGGCTCATCCTTCGACAGGCTCAGGATGACATTGTGTCGGCGTGCGGGATGCCGTTCGTGTGCGCGGCGTGGAGGCGGCGGTAGTGGGCGGGCGTCGTGCCGATCACGTGCTTGAACGTACGCGTGAAATGGCTCTGGTCGGTGAAGCCCGCGTCGCTTGCGATCGAGGCGAGGGTGTCGGTCGTTTCGCTGAGCGCGCGGCACGCCTGCTGGATGCGCAGGCCGGTGACGTAGTCGCCGAGTGAACGGCCGTGGAAACGGCGGAACGTGCGCGCGAGATGGGTCGGGTGGACGCCGGCGTTCGCGGCGAGCGCGCGCAGGTCGAAGCGGCGCTCGGGGTTGTGCTCGACGTCCGATTCGACCGCGGCGAGCCATGCCGGGACGGCGATCTCCACGCGCGCGCCGCCCTCCGCCACCGTGCCGCACAGCTCGTAGAGCAGCGACTCGATCGTCAGATCGGCCGCGTCCTGGCCGCGAAGAAATTCCTGATGCAGGCGAACGGCCAGCCAGGTCGCGTCCTCGCCGCGCACTTGGTGCAGCTCGCGGATCGGCGCGCCGTACGAGGCGATCGTTTCCATCCATTCGTTGCCGAGCTCGATCATAAAGACCCGCGTTCCGTCCCCCATCACGTCGTGGTGCGAGGTGAGCGGCGGGTGGAACGCGATCGTGTACGGCCGGTAGTCGACGGTGATCGCGCCCGACGTCTCGCGGTAGCGGCCGTCCAGCAGCAGGCTGAAGTAGGCCGCTTCGTGGACGTGCTCTTCGCAGATCCGCGCGCGGTCATGGCGCACCTCGGAGAGCACCGCGTCGCAGCGGCGCAGGGACGTGGTTCGGCCGAAGAACGTCCCGCGCGGGAGCGGGCGCGAGACGTCGAGCGACACTACGCGCGGCTCTCCGGCGCCGGGCGCTGCGTGCGGTTGAATTCCATGTAGCCGGCGACGTCGTTGGCGTTCTGGGCGCCGTGGAAGCGCTCGACGACGTGCAGCGCGAGATCGATCCCGGACGTCAGGCCGCCGGCGCTCACGACCTTCCCTTCGTCGACGAAACGCGGCCCGCGCACGAGCTTGACCTTCGGAAACTGCTTCTCGAAGGCGTCGTAGAAATCGTGGTGCGTCGTCGCGCGCTTGCCGTCGAACAGGCCGGCCTGCGCGAACTTGAACGCGCCGGTGCAGACCGACATCATCACCTCGGCCGTCTTCGCCTGCTGTTGAAGCCACGGGATGAGCTCCGGCGCGCCGCGCTGCGCGCCGACCACGACGATGTCGGGGCGCGGTGCGTTCGCGAACGTGAACCGCGGCATCAGTTGCATCCCGGCGGTCGCTTCGACCGGGCTCGATGACGGACCCACGAGGTAGAGGATGAAGGCTCTCTCGTTGTCGCGGCCGGGGAGCCCGGTGTCCTGGAAGACCTCCCACGGGCCGGCGAAGTCGATCACCGTCGCGCTCGGCGTGACGACGAACGCGACGAGCCGCTGGCCGGGGAGCAGCTTCGCGCGGACGTCGTCCGCGGCTCGGGCACGGCCGGGTGGCAAGACCAGAGCGGGCGCGAGCGCCGAGGCGGTGAGCGCGGCGAGAAATCCGGGACGTTGCATCGGCGAGTCTCCTGCGTGCGGGTGCTACGCTGCGCATCGTAAGCCGGCGGCGACGCGCCCGTCTTGAACGGCGTTAGCGCGCGATCCAGTCCACGATCGCGCCGACGACGCGTGGTTCGATGCCGTTGAAGCCGTGGTGCGCGAACGCTTTGGCAGGGGTCGCCGATGCTCGTGCCGCCATCGACCGGGATCGTTTCCGTGCGCGGCGAGGCGCGCAGCGCGCGCGCGAGCTTGGGCACGTCGGCGAACGGGCACAGCGCGCAGCCGTCGTCACGGTGGTGGACGATCAGCACCGGGACCGCGATGCGGGCGAGGTCCATCTCGGTCACCGGGCGGTCCTGCCAGTTCGAGCCGACCAGGATCGTCGAAGTGAGCACAACGCCGTCGGGGCCGCCGGCGGCCGCGGTCGGAAGCTGCGTCGCGACGTACGCGGCCGATTGCGTGCCGCGGCTGGTGCCGATCAGCCACACTGGGACGCGCGCCTCCGCGCGCAGCCACGCGATCAGCGCGCGCACGTCCGCGACGTGCTGCGCACTCTGGCGGAAGTCGCCGAGATACGGCGGGCGCGCGCGGTCGGACGGCGGATCGACCACCGCGACCGCGATCCCGCGTTCGGCGAACATCGCGCGCGTGCGCACCAGGAAGTTCCCGCCGTTCGTGAGCGCTCCGCCGGAGCCGATGCCGACGTAGCCGTTCCCGCCCGCAAAGAGGATCGCCGCCGCCTTCGGTGCGGCCGGCGCGAGAAAGAGGACGCGCTCCGTTACGCCGGGCCGCGTCGGGACGTCGATCACGCGCGGTGCGCCGACCGCGGGCGCGGGCGGTGGTATGGGCGTTTGCGCGCCGCACGGCGCGGCGCAGCACGCCGCCGCGGCGAGCGCGAGGACGAGCGCTCGAAGCATCGGAGCCTCTTCGGGATGGAGCGGCCGGCCTCCGCGCCGAACGTGCCTTTCATGCCCGAGATCCCCGTCTCGCAACGCGTCAAAATCCCCGTGCCCCACGTCGGCGGGACGACGTACGACGACGGCCTTCCGCAGCCGTCGCGGCACGACGGCGACGGTCACGACCCGCGGCTGAAGAAGATCTACGTCTACGCCGACAACGTCTGGAGCTCGCATGCGGCGGCCGAAACCCGAATCGTGCGCATCCAGACGCCGGCCTTCGATCTGAGCGGCTGGATCGATTTCACCGAAGCGCGCCAGCAAGACCAGTTCATCGTCGAGGTTCGCGTCTTCATGGCGCACGCGAGCAACGTGCTATGCCAGCGCTCAGGTTTCCAAGGCAACATGCTGGCGATGATGCGCCACATCACCGGCGCCGACACCATCTCCGGAAACCACATCGAGATCACGATCCAGCAAACGTACTCGCTGGACAACTTCGCGACTCCCGTCCCCGTCCCGTACCAGTTCGTCGTCGAGTCGCAGTAGCGCACGCGAGGCGGACCTCCCAGCCGCGCCGTCGAACGTACGTTCCGTGCGCATCGACGAGGGTGTGAAACGGGAGATCCTCGCGCGCGCCGACATCGGCGAGGTGATCGGGGCGTACGTCACCCTGCGCAAACGGGGCGCCGATCTGGTCGGGCTGTGCCCGTTCCACGGCGAGAAGTCGCCCTCGTTCCACGTCCATCCCGACCGCGGATTCTTCAAGTGCTTCGGCTGCGGCGTCGCCGGCGACGTCTTCACGTTCGTGCAGAAGCAGGAGAACGTCGCGTTCCCCGATGCGCTGCGGATCCTCGGGAAGCGCTACGGCGTCGAGGTCGAGACCGAGAACCCGTTCGAGGCGCGGCGCCGCAGCGAGCGCGAGGCGATCTACCACGCGAACGAGGTCGCGCGCGCGTGGTTCCACCGCATGCTGCTCGACGCCCACGAAGGCGCCGCCGCGCGCGAGTACTGCGCGAACCGCGGGATCAGTGACGAGACGATCGAGCGGTTCTCGCTCGGGTTCGCGCCGGACCGGTGGGACGGGCTCGTCGGCGAGCTGCGCCGCAACGACGTCGATCTCGCGCTCGCGGCGAAGGCGGGGTTGCTCAAGCCGAGCCAGCGCGGCGGGTTCTACGATTTCTACCGCGGCCGGCTGATGATCCCGACGCTCGCGACGACCGGCGAGACGATCGCCTTCGGCGGGCGCGCGCTCGGCGACCAGGAGCCGAAGTATCTCAACACGTCGACGACGCCGGTCTATACCAAAGGACGCTATCTGTTCGCGCTCAACGTGGCGCGGCGCGCGGCGGCGCGCGAGGACAGCGCGATCGTGGTCGAAGGCTATCTCGACTGCATCGCGCTGCACCAGGCCGGTTTCGCGAACGCCGTCGCCGCGCTCGGGACCGCGTTCACGCCCGAGCAGGCGCACGAGCTGCGCAAGGTCGCCTCGCGCGCGATCCTGTGCTTCGACGCGGATGCCGCGGGCGTCGACGCGGCGCTCAAGTCGATCGACGTGCTGACTGCGGAGGGGGTGAGTGCCTGGGCGCTGCGCATCCCGGACGGCAAGGATCCCGACGAGTTCGTGCGCCGCAACGGCGCCGACGCGTTCCGCGCACTCCTCGCGAAGCCGCTCGCCGCGACGCAGGTGAAGATCGACGCGGAGATCGAGCGGCGCGGGAACCGCACGCAGAGCGGCGCGCTCGCGCGCTGGGCCGAGGAGACGATCCGCCGCCTGGCACCGCCCGAGGAGCAGGACCGCTGGCGCGTCTACGCCGCCGGGCGGCTCGGTCTGTCGGTCGACGATCTGCGGCGCGCACGGCTGCTGGTGAACCCCGTCCATTTCGCCCCGCGCGCCGGCGAGGCGAACGCTTCGCGGCACCTCGTTCCGGCGGCGATGGAGAAGCCGTCGGTCGAGCGCGAGCTGCTGGCGATCGTGCTCGACGAGCCCTCGCTTCTGGCCGAGTACGGCGAGCGGATACCCGGCGAACGGTTCGAGAACCCGCGGCTGAGGCGGTTGTGGGAGACGCTTCGGGGGCACGCTCGCTCGCTGGTGCAACCGTCCGACGTCCACGCCGTGTTTGCAGGAGATGATGACGCGGCAGCTACGCTCGCCGCCGTCTCGGGCGCCGTTCGGCTGAACGACTCCGAGGAGCGGCGAGCGAAGCTCGATCGCGTCGTCGCGCGCTTCGCGCGCGACGACGTCGAGCGCCGTTACCGGGAGCTCGGAGAGCGGATCGACCGCCTCTTCGAGTCGGGTGAGCCGGTTCCGACCGATCTCCGCGCAGAACATGCGGCACTCGCCGCCGAACTGAAAGGATAGCCCGAATTCCCGCCGAGGAAAGGGGGTGAGGACCAGCATGGCACGCACGAAGAAACCGGGCGGCGGACCGCCGAACGAACCGCCGCAGCTCTCGCTCGACGAGCAGATCAAGAAATTGCTCGCCGCGGGCAAGAAGCGCGGCACGCTCACCTACGAAGAGATCAACGCCGTGTTCGACACGGCGGAAGACGTCGCGCCCGAACGGATGGACGACCTCCTCGAGGAGATCGCCTCGCTCGGGATCGAGATCGTCGAAGAGCAGACGAAGGACGAGAAGCCCGCCGATCGCGAGGAGTCCGAAGAGGTCGCGATGCCGGCCGGTCTCGCCCTCGACGACCCGGTTCGGATGTACCTGAAAGAGATCGGCCGCGTGCCGCTCCTCTCGATGGAGGACGAGCGGCGTCTGGCGATGGCGATCGAGTCCGGCGAGAAGGAAGCGCTCAAGAACGGCACCGCCGACAACGCGGTGATCTTGGGCGGGGACGAGGCGAAGCGGGCGCTGACCGAGGCGAACCTGCGGCTCGTCGTGTCGATCGCGAAGAAGTACGTCGGGCGCGGGATGCTGTTCCTCGACCTGATTCAGGAAGGGAATCTCGGGCTGATCCGCGCGGTCGAGAAGTTCGACTACCGCAAAGGCTACAAGTTCTCGACCTACGCGACGTGGTGGATCCGCCAGGCGATCACGCGCGCGCTCGCCGACCAGGCGCGGACGATTCGCATCCCCGTGCACATGGTCGAGACGATCAACCGTTTGATCAAGATCTCGCGGCAGCTGCTGCAGGAGCTCGGGCGCGATCCGACCGTCGAGGAGATCGCGAACGAGATGGGGCTCACGCCCGAGAAGGTGCGCGAGGTCATCAAGATCTCGCAGGAGCCGATCTCGCTCGAGACGCCGATCGGCGAAGAGGAAGACTCGCATCTCGGCGACTTCATCGAAGACCAGGAAGCGGTCGCGCCCGCGGAAGCGGCCTCGGTGATGCTGCTCAAAGAGAAGATGCAGGACGTCCTCAAGAACCTCACCGAGCGCGAGCGCAAGGTGCTCGTGTTGCGGTTCGGGCTCGAGGACGGTCACCAGCGGACGCTCGAGGAGGTCGGCCAGGAGTTCGGCGTCACGCGCGAGCGCATCCGCCAGATCGAGGCCAAAGCGCTGCGCAAGCTCAGGCATCCGAGCCGCGGCAAAGCGCTCAAGGACTACTGGTCCAACGAGTGATCCTTCGACAGGCTCAGGATGACGTCAACGAGGCCCGCGAATTCGCGGGCCTCGTTCTGTTACGGGGACTTCTCGGGTGCGGGCGTCGCCCCGTTGTCGCGGCAGGCGGCCGCGGCGGCGACGACCGTCGGCGTGAGGACCTGCTCGGCGCCCGCGATGCTCCGCTGCTGGATCTCGATGTCCAGCGCGAGCTTGTCCCAGATCGTCTGCCCCGGGTTGTTCGACGGCGAGACGTTGCCGCGCTGAAACATCGCACCCGGACCCGCTCCGGGCAGCGAGCCCGCGCCGAGGAATTGGTCCGCGGTCGACGGCGCTCCGGAGGACGGCGTCTTCGACGAGGGCGCGGTTCCGTTGACCGAGGCGCTCATGTTGGCGTCGACGTCCTTCATGCTCGTCCCGATCGCGACGGTCTCGACGATCCCGCTGATGTGGTTCAGCGCGACCGCCTGGCGGTCGGCGGCGGCCTGCAGCTGCGCCTTCATCAGCAGCGCGAACTTGTCGTCCTCGGTCACCGGGTTCTTCGGGAAGCGCTTTTCGTCGGCCAGCATCTTCTTGATGACGTCGAGATTGTGCGACATCCGCGCCGCGACGGCGCGCAGGTAGATGTAGTCCAGGTCCAGCGCGTTCTGCGACGACGAGCGGCTGTCGTCAGCGGTCTTCAGCGCGCCGCGGTGCCCCGCGCCGACCAGATCGTCGGTCTTCATCAGCCCGAGCACGGCCGGCGCGACGTTGTCGCGCACCGTCGTGCAGAAGCCCTTCGCGCGCGTCCGCCCGATCTCGGGCAGCGTCGTCGACGACGGCGCCGGCGCCTGCGCCGTCAGCATCAGCGCGCACGCGAGCAGCGCGCCCAGGAGGGGCGCGCGTGTTCGCGCATTTTGCGCGAACACTACATGGCCTCGTCTTCGCCGCGGCCGGCGCGCGGGCTCGGGGTCACGGCGGGATTCGCGTCGGCGAACTGGCCCAGCGGGTTCGGCACCACCCACACCGTCACGTCCCAGATCGCCGGATACAGGAACACGAACGGCACCGTCGACGCGTCCTGCACGACGCCCGCGGCGACGAGCCCGGCGGCGGTCGGATGGGAATAGTCGCCGCCGTTCGCCGCACCGTAGCGCTGCGCGCTCATCGCCTTCCCGTACGCGATCGTCCCGTAGGCGTTCTTCTGCACGTAGTGGATGTGCGCGCTGAGCTTGAACCAGCGCGAGGGATCGATCCCGAAGCGGTTCGGCGCGCCGGTGCTCGACTCGGCTTGCGGGATGCTGAAGTCGGCGCCGAGCAGACGTCCGTTCACGTCGTACCAAAGCTGCGCCGGAAGATCGGGATCGGTCGTGTCCCAGTACTTCGTGTTGACGTAGCTGATCGCGCCGGTGCGGTCTTCGCGCGAGTAACGGATCCAGCCGGCCGCAATCGCGGCCGCCGGGTTCGGATACCGCTTCGGAAGATTCGTCATGATCCGCTTGAGGAACGCGGCTTCGGCCGCGTTCGGCGACGGCGCCGGCGTCGGAGCCGGCCGCGCGGTCGCGGACGCCGCCGGCATCGGCATCGACATCGGCGGCTGCGACTGCGCACCCGCGGTGAGCGGCACGAGCGCGAGCGCGCCCGCGAAGACGAGAATCGAACGACGGCGCATCATGGCGCCGCCGTTCGCTACGGCGCGCCCGGCGCCTTGGTTGCGGAAGGGGCCGGCACCGGCGTGGCAGCCGGGGCCGCGGGCGAGGGCGTCGGACTCGCCGGACGCTTCTGCATCATCATCGTCGGCGAGGCGGTGCGGGCCGGCGTCGGCGTGTAGGTCGACGCCGGCACGTCGTTCGAGAGCCGGAACGGGAACGGGACCCGGATCGAGTAGCGGTCGCCGATGTGCTCGACGGCCGCCTCGGTCAGAGCGTCGATCTGCGCGCCGGCGGGAACCGGCACGACGATCGGCTGCGCGGCCCTGACGGGGAGCAGCCCGGCGCTGATCGAGAAGCGGTCGAGCGAGACGGTCGGACGCCGCGTCCCGTTCGGACCTTCGATGCTCCCGACCACGAGGTACGCGCGCGTGCCGGCGGCGGCCAGCACGGTACCGTCGAGCGCGAGAGCGTCGCGGAGGTGGACGGCGACCACGTCGCCCTCACGGCGACCCGCGTCCAGCGGGGCGTCCGTGACGAAGACGACCGCCGTCCCCGCCGGCAGCACGTGCTGCCCTGAGGACTGAGCGGTCGCCCATCGGGCACCGAGTGCCCAAGTTGCGCAGAGAAGGAGGAAGGCCGTCGCGACGACGGCCGTCCGGCGAACGCCGGGCATTGTCATCCTGAGCTTGTCGAGGACGACTAGCTGGCTTTCTTCTCTGCCTCGGCGGCCTCTGCCGCTGCCTTCTTGCCTTGCTCGATCAGAGCTTTGACCTTCTGGCCGCCCTTCTGACCGATCGTCTCGTAGAACTCCGGGCCGTAGCGATCGCGCGTCGCCTCGCCGCCCTTCTTGCCGCCCTTCTTGCCGATGGCCTCGTAGAATGCGTGGCCGTGGGCTTTCTTGGTGGCTTGGCCGCCCTTGCGCCCGATCATCTCATAGAACTCGGGCCCATATTTTTTCTTGACGGTCTCGCCGCCTTTTTGCCCGGCTTCGCGGACGGACATACCGCTGCCGGTCTTGCGCTCTGGGGTTGACATGTGTGGGGGTGAACCTCGTGGGATGAAAATCGACCTGTCTCAGTAACGTAAGCGAACCCATGAATGTCATCGGCGGAAGACCGATCCATCTCCAGGCTCGGGCGGTCATTGCCAGTGCGGCGGTCGCTGCCGCAGGCATCCTTGCGCCTGTCTCCGCTGCTCAGGACGAGCAGTTGGGATACCGGCGGCTGGTGGAGCTCGAGAGCACCCGGACGTTTTCCGTCGAGCTGACCGCTGCGCTGGCGTCACCTGACGCAAGGTTGGCGGGGCGGGCGGCGCTGGCGCTCGGAAGAACCGAAGATCCTCGCGCGGCCGGGCCCTTAAGGAACGCGACCGCGGCTCGAGATGTTCCGATTCGTGCTCTGGCTCTGTACGGGTACGGACTCTTGGCCGCTAAGACCCCTCTCGAAAGCAAGTTGGTTGCCGAAAAGCTCCATGATTCGGCCGGAACGGTTCGGATCGCCGCCATCGACGCCGCTTGGCGAGCCAAGTCGGCGAAGAACCCGGGCTCGGCAGCCCTCGCCTCTGACCTTCTTACCCTGCTTGGTCGCGATTCCGACCCGATCGTTCGTGCTCGAGCGGCGACGGCGCTCTCCGCCTGGAACGACGGGCCCACGGCGAAGTCCTTCGCCGGTCAGGTCGAGCGTTCCCTTGCCCATGAGACCAATCCGACAGTGCGGTGGCACGAGGCCTGGACGCTGCGGCGCGGCTTCGCGATGCTGACATCCCCGGCGACGCTGCGAGCCGGGCTGGCCGACCGCGACGAGCTCGTGCGGATCCAGTTCGCCGACCTGGCCGCGCGCCGCAAGCAGCTCAGCGCGCTCGGCCCGCTGCAGAACCTGCTGAAGGATCCGTCGTGGCGGGTCCGCGAGCAGGCCTACGAGTCCATCAAAGTGCTCGCCGGACTGCAGCGGACCGACCACCTCGGCGCAATCCCGGCCGAGATCGCCACGCCGGCGCCGGAGCCCGCGAACACCGAGGCGCCGCTGCCGCGCCCGAACGGGCTCTCCCCGCCGCGCAAGCCGGCCGCCGCCGACGCGAGGCTCGATCTGCCGCTGCTCCCGGCGTCGAGCGCGCTGATGGACGGTCCGATGCCCGGCCCGCACCCGCGCGTGCGCATCGGAACGACGAAAGGAACGCTCGTCGTGCGCCTCTATCCCGAGTGGGCGCCGCTGACCGTCGCGAACTTCCTGAACCTCGTCGACCGCGGCTACTACGACAACCTGCGCTGGTTCCGCATCGTCCCCGACTTCGTCGTGCAGACCGGCGACCCGCACGACGACGGCGAGGGCGACGCCGGCTACATGATCCCGGCCGAGGAGAACCCGCTCGAGCAGCGCTCCGGCGTCATCTCGATGGGCTTGAACTACACCGATCCGCCCGATGCGCACGCGATCCGCGACTCGGCGGGGACGCAGTTCTACATCACGCTCTCGCCGCAGCTGCACCTGAACCGCGATTTCACGGTGTTCGGCGAGGTGGAGAGCGGCTTCTCGACGCTCGGCCGCCTCATCGAGATCGATCGGATGACGAAGGTGGAGCGGCTTCGCGACGGCTAACGGCTCAACACGGAGCGCAGCGCGAACAAAGCGTTCTCTTTGCGCTCGGTGATGCGGCGGTAGAAGTAGCCGGCCCAGTGCGTTCCGTACGGGACGTAGATGCGCACGCGGTATCCCTCAGAGACGAGCCGC
>DATHLN010000202.1:0-11732 GCA_035488115.1 Candidatus Limnocylindrales bacterium
GCGCGTTCCTCGACGCCGCTCCTCGAGGCCGCGGCGCGTGCGTCGGCTCGCGCCGCGCTGCCGCTGACCGCCGGATCGCCGTACACGATTCGCGTCCGCGGGCTGCGATACGCAGCCAGAGCCGCGTACGCGTCGCCGCCGTTGTTCCCGTTGCCGGCGATCGCGACCAACGGTCCGTCGCCGCGCGCATAGCGGTCGATCAGCGAGGCGATCGCCTCGCCGGCCGCGCGCATCAGCGGGATTTCACCGTCGCGCGCGACCGCCGCCGCGTCGATCGCGCGCATCTGCGCCGCGGTGACCGCGCGCATCAGCCCTCCAGCACGACGACGGCCGCGGCGGTCGTCGCGGTGTGCGTGATCGTCAAGTGAATCGCGCGCACGCCGCGCTGCTCGAGCAGCTGCTCGTAGCCGCGGTAGAACCGCATCACCGGCTTCCCGCTGCGCTCGTGCGAGACGCCGACCGCGTTCCACGGGATGGCGTGACCGAACGCTTTGCGCGTCGCCTCCTTCGCGGCGAAGAAGCCGGCGAGCCGCTCGGCCCAGTTGCGCTTGCGCATCGCGTACGCCATCTCTTCCTCCGTGTAGACCTTGCGCGCGAAGCGCGCGCGCTGCGCCTCGTCGAAGCGATAGCGCTCCACCTCCGCGAGGTCGATCCCGATGCCGACGATCATCGTGCACCCTTCGACGAGGATAGCGTCGGCACCCGACCGAAATGCACACTCCGGCGTGCGCGAGATCAGCATCGTACCGATCAACGCGATCGACGCGGGATTGCTCACCCGGCTGGCGCTCTGTCTGGAAGAGCGCTTCCTGGCCACTGCCGTCATCCGCGCCGCGCTCGCGGTCCCGAAGGCGGCGCTCAACGCGACGCGCGGGCAGCTCTTCTTCGCCTCGCTGGCGAGCCGCCTGACCGCAGCCTACGAGACGCGCGACGAGGTGATCCTCGGGATCACCGACTACGATCTCTACAAGACCTCGCATCCCTTCGTCTTCGGGTCCTCCAGCGAGGCGCAGCGCTGCGCGGTCGTCTCGCTGCACCGCCTGCGCTCGGAGTTCTACGGTGACCCGGCGGACGAGAACGCGCTCTTCCAGCGGCTCCTGAAGGAGAGCGTGCACGAGCTCGGCCACGCGCTCGGGCTCAAGCACTGCTACAACGCGCGCTGCGCGATGTACTACTCGAACTCGGTCTTCGACACCGACAACAAGTTCTCGCATTTCTGCGAGACCTGCGAGCGACGCAGCCGAGCGAACCGCTCAGCCTAAGGCCGCTCGGCCGCTCGGCCGATGGTGGTGAGGAGTGATGCTTCAGCGTCTCGCCCCCGCTCGCCGCCGGCCCTCACCCACGGTGCGTTTTTCCGTCGCCGCCTTCACCGGCGTCGCCGCCGTCGCGCTCGCCGTGTACTTGACGCACCCCGCCGGCGGCCCGGCCCCGACGATCGCCGCCGCGCTGGCGCTCTTCCTCGCCGGCGCGCTCGCGGCATGGGTGCTCGGCACCCCGGGCGCCCACGACGACACGCTCGCACGGCTCGGCGGCCCGGACCGGCTCGCCTTGCCGCCGGAGTCCCCGCTCGGGCGCAGCATGGCGGCGCTCACGACCGGGGTCCGTGAGGTCGCCGCCGGCGATCTGACCAAGAATCTCGCCGTCGCGGACGGCCCGCTCTCCGAGCTCGCGGTCGGCCTCAACAAGCTGATCTTCGGGATGCGCGACTTCCTCGGCACGATGCACGAGGAGGCCCAGCGCCTCGGCGAGGCCGGCGGCGACCTGCAGTCGACCGCATCCGCGTCGCTCGCGGTGATCGAGGGCGGCGCGATCGCGCAGAAGCAGCTCGAGGACGGAATCGTCGAGCAGTCGCAGATCGTCGAGGGCGCGCTGGTCAAGGTGCGCGCGATGACCGACGCGATCGCCGAGCTGGCCGGCTCCGCCGAACAGCAGACGCGCTCGCTCGACGAGACCGCCGGGAACGTCTCCTCGATGTCGGCTTCGATCGAAGAGGTCTCCGCGCAGGTCGACTCGCTGCTGACCATCTCGTCCGAGACGACGCTCACCGCCGACCGCGGCGGGAACGCGATCCACACCATCGTCGACGCGATGGCGACGATCCGCGGGACGATCGCGGACCTCGGCGCCGACATCCGCCGGCTCGGCGAGAACTCCGAGCAGATCGGCGACATCGTCAAAGTCATCGACCGGATCGCCGAACAGACGAACCTTCTCGCGCTGAACGCGGCGATCGAAGCGGCGCGCGCGGGCGAGCACGGCCGCGGCTTCGCGGTCGTCGCGAGCGAGATCCGCAAGCTCGCCGACGGCAGCGTTCAGGCGACCAAGGAGATCGCCGGCCACATCGGTTCGACGCAATCGGTCGTCGCGCAGGTCACCGAGGCGATGACGCGGCTGAACGAACGGCTCGAGCAGAGCGTGAGCTCCACCGACAGCGCCTCGGCCGCGCTGCGCGATATCGTCACGACGGTCATGGACGCGAACCGGCAGATCACGCAGATCAGCTCGGTGACGCGCTCGATGTCGGAGAACACGTTCCGCGTCATCCGCTCGATCGAGGAGATCACCACCTCGGTCGCCGCGAACCTCGCCGCGACGACGCGGATGGCCTCACACTCCGGCGAGGTGTCGAGCGCGTTCGACGCGATCACCGCGATCAGCTCGCAGAACGCCTCGTCGGTCGAGGTGCTCACGTACGTCAACGCCGAGGTGACATCGGCCGCGCAGCGGATCGTCGAATCGGTCGAGGAGATGACTCGCCGCGCCGCCGCGATCGACGGGCAACTCGGCCGCTACACCATCATGGACACGGATCACAAGATCACGGAGGGGACACCGGTATGAAGCTCGGGCTCAGAACGAAGCTGGTCGGCACGCTGGTCGGCGCGATCGTCATCTCGACGGCGATTAGCGCGCTCGCCGCGCGGAACACGATGGCGACCGATCTGAACAAGCTCGCCGCGCAGCAGGTCGGGAGCGGCTCGACCGGCTTCGCCGGCTACTGGGACGGCAAGCGCGATCTGGTCAAGCTGATGGTCGGCCAAGCCGCGATCAACGACGTGATTCGCCGCGGCACCGCGGCCCACGCGAAGAACCTCGAGGGGACGCTGCAGGGAATCGCGCACCAAGGCGGGCTCTCGTTCCTGACGATCGTCGACGCGAAAGGCGTCGTGATCGCGCGCGCGACCGGCGGGCGGCCCGGCGTCAACCTGCCATCGCCGTTCGTGAAGCGCGCGCTCGCCGGTGAGACCGTGAGCACCGCCGCGACGCTCCCGCACGACGAGCTCGTCCCCGAGCTGCTCGAGCCGCAAATCGAATCGACGCGGCCCGGACGCGAAGGCTTGGTCGAAGGACTCGGGATCATCTCCGCGGTCCCGATCTCGGACGCCAACGAGCGCACGATCGGCGCCGTCTACGGCGGCATCGTCGTCGACCACTACTACGACGTCGTCGATCAAGCGGCGCACGCGCTTGGCGGCAAGGCCGCGGTGATCTTCGAGGGCGAGCTGATCTCGAGCTCGATCACGCGCCCCGACGGGACGCGCCTGGTCGACGACGGCGCCTCCGAGAGCGTCAAAGCGCTGAAGCAGCCGTTCTACGGCGTCGACCGCGAAGGCGGCGTCGAGTACCTCGTGCGCGTCGAACCCATCATGAACGACCAGATGCAGGTCGTCGCGGCGCGCTGGTTCGGCGTGCCGCTCGCGACGTTCACCGACGTGCAGCAGCACACGATCACCTCGCTGCTGCTGTGGGGGATCGCGGGGATCCTGATCGGTCTCGCGATCGGGCTGCCGATCATCGAGCGCCTCGGCCGCCAGCTGAGCGCGCGCAGCCGCCAAGTGCGCGAGTCGGCGAAGGAGCTCTCGGTCGTCATCGTGGGCAGCGAGGTCTCGGGCGATCACGTCGCGCAGACGCGCGCAGCGGTGGAACGCCAGGGAGAGCTGCTGATGCAGGCCGCGACCGGTCCGGCGCACGGCTCGCCCGAGGGAAATGTCGCGACCGCGACCGGCGTCTCGGAGAAGATCCTCGCCGCCTCGGCCCTCAACGCCGAGATCCTCGGCGACATCGTGGTGATCGACACGCTCGCCTCCGAGATGGCGTCGCGCACGCAGCAGGCCGTCGCGCGCGTCGGCGAGCTGAACGAAGTCGCGAAGGGCCTCGACGAGCTGGTGGCGGGCTCGAAATGAGGCGCCATGGCTGACGTCATCCTGTTCTTCTCGTCCAACGCCGACACGATGATCGCCACCAAGGCGCTCAAGGACGGCGGCGTGACGGCGAAGATGATCCCCAAGCCGGCGCACGTGAACGCATCGGCGAACCTGGCGCTGAGCGTCGACGGCACCGCCGAGTCCACCGCGATCGCGGTCCTCGGCAAGGCGAACGTCACGCTCGGGGGCGTCGCGCGATAGTCTAGCTTCGCCGCTCGGTGTTCTGAGCGGCGAAGACGCGCCACGACGAGCCCTGGCGCGCGACGACGAACAGCAGCGTTCCGTGCGCCGCGCCGGCCGTCTGCCCGCGCATCGTCCAGTCGGCTTGCAGGTACGCGCTGTCGACGGTGATCAGGCGCAGGCGCACGTCGTCGATCGTCAGCTCGCTGTTCGCGAAGGCGCTCTCGTGCAGCGCGTCGTGCTTCGAGACGATCTCCTCGAAGCCGAACCAATGCGCGCCGTCCGCGGACACGAAGTCCGCGTTGTCGTCGAAGTCCGCGAACGCGGCCTCCATGTCGTGCACGTTCCACGCCCACGCGAAGCGGTGCGGAAGCTGCGAGATCAGCGCGGTCCGGAGGTTTTCCGGCCGCGGGTAGTAGGCGTGCATGCGATCGGTCTTCCTCCGCTCGGCAGGGCGCGTCGTGCCGGGGCTGGTGCCCGAACCGAATCCACGGTAGAGCGCGTAGTGCATGGCCGCAGCATGCCGCGGGCGCGTCTACGAAGCGTCTATGCGACGGGCGGCTCGGAGTCGACGACGCGCGCGTCCGCGAGGTGTATGATCCGTTCGCGTCCGCCGGCGCTCAGCACGAGGCCGCCCTCGGGGCCGAGGCGCAGCGCGGTCCCTGCGACGATCGAGCCGTCGGCGTCCAGTCGCAGGCGATACGAGCGCCCGCGCAGTCCGGCCCGCTCTTCCCACGCGCGGGCGACGTCGGCGGGGCGGTTCAGGAGATCGGTCAGCGCGTCCATCGCACCTAGGATCCCGGCGAGGACCGCCTCGCGCTCGGCATGCGGCGCGGCATCGGAGAGGTAGGCCGGAGGCGGCTTGATCGCGGCTGCCGCGGCGTCCGGCGGACGGCGGATGTTGAGACCGATTCCGCACCCGACGAAGGCCTCCGGACCGGCGACTCGCGAGACGCATAGGATCCCGCCCGCCTTGCGCGGGCCGAGGTCGAGGTCGTTCGGCCAGCGCAGGTCGAGGCGCACGCCGCATCCGGCCTCGACGCCGTCGGCGACGGCGAGCGCCGTCCAGAACGGCACGGCCCACAGCGCGGCCGCGGCGACCGCATCGGGGAGGATCGTGGTGAACGTCAGCGCGCTGCCCGGGGGCGCGATCCAGGTGCGGCCCGCTTTGCGGCCGCGTCCGGCGCGCTGGAACTCTGCGACGAACGTCGCACCGCTCGCTCGCGGATCGCCGAGCAGCGCGGTCGCGTCGTCGTTCGTGCTCGCGGTCTCGCGCACGTAGCGCACGTCCGCGAAGCGCGTGCCGGCGAGCGCGGCGCGCACGCGCGCGGCGTCCAGGAGAGGTGCGTCATCGTCCGGCACGTATAGCAGGTCCGCTATGGCAGTCGAACGGACCTTGATCCTCGCGAAGCCCGACGCGGTCGTGCGCGGGCTCGTCGGCGAGATCCTCGCGCGCTTCGAGCGGCGCGGTTACACGATCCTCGCGCTGAAGCTGATGCACGTCACGCTCGAGCAAGCGCGGCGGCACTACGCCGAGCACGAGGGCAAGGGCTTCTTCCAGGGACTGGTCGACTACATCACCGGCTCGCCCGTCATCGCGATGGTGATCGAAGGCGAGGACGCGATCGAAGGCTGCCGCTCCACCATCGGCGCGACGAATCCGATCAAAGCGGCGCCCGGCTCGATCCGCGGCGACTACGGCCAAACAATCGGCCGCAACCTGGTGCACGGCTCCGACTCGGCGGAGTCGGCCGCGCGCGAGGTGGCGATCTTCTTCCGCGACGACGAGCTGTTCCCGCGCGCGCACATTCTCGGCGACTGGGTCGCTGCAAAGTAATCGCGATGTCGTCGATCGAGTCGTTGCGCGGCGGCGGGCGGCCGCTGATCGAGAGCGTGCGCGCGCGAGAGATCCTCGACTCGCGCGGAAACCCGACGGTCGCCGTCGCGGTCGCGACGTCGTTCGGCGCGGTCGAAGAGGCCATGGTCCCGTCCGGCGCGTCGACCGGCGCGTACGAAGCGGTCGAGAAACGCGACGGCGACCCGAAGCGCTACGGCGGCAAAGGCGTGCTCAAAGCGGTCGGCGCGGTGAACGAGATCATCGGCCCCGCGATCGAGGGGATGGACGCGACGAACCAGCGCGAGATCGACGAAACGCTGATCGAGCTCGACGGCACGCCGAACAAGGCGAACCTCGGCGCGAACGCGCTGCTCGGCGTCTCGCTCGCGATCGCGCGCGCGGCGGCGGTCTCGGTCGGCGTCCCGCTGTACCGCTATCTCGGCGGTCCGGCGGCGGCGACGCTGCCGGTCCCGATGATGAACGTCATCAACGGCGGCAAGCACGCCGAAGGCGCGCTGCAGTTCCAGGAGTGCATGATCGTCCCGCTCGGCGCTCCGACGTTCGCCGAGGCGGTGCGCTACGGCAGCGAGGTGTTCCACGCGCTCGGCAAGATGCTGCACGACGCCGGCCACCAGACGCTGGTCGGCGACGAAGGCGGCTACGCGCCCAAGCTCGACTCGATCGACGAAGCGCTGCAATTGCTGGTGAACGCGATCGAGAAGGCCGGCTACAAGCCCGGTGACGACATCGCAATCGCGCTCGACCCCGCGGCGACGGAGTTCTACCGCGACGGAAAGTACTGGCCGCATATTCCCGACGACCACCCGCTCGACGCGGCGCAGATGGTCGGCTTGTACGAAGGCTTATGCGCGAAGTACCCGATCGTCTCGATCGAGGACGGTCTCGCCGAGGACGACTGGGCGGGCTGGAACCTGCTGAACTCGGCGCTCGGCTCGCGGGTGCAGCTGGTCGGCGACGATCTGTTCGTGACGAACGTGACGCGGCTCGAGCGCGGGATCCGCGAAGGCTCGGCCAACGCGATCCTCATCAAGGTGAACCAGATCGGCACGCTGACCGAGACGCTCGACGCGGTCGAGACCGCGCACAAGGCTGGCTACCGCGCCGTGATCTCGCACCGTTCCGGCGAGACCGAGGACACGACGATCTCGGACCTCGCGGTCGCGACCGGCGCCGGCCAGATCAAGACCGGCTCGCTCGCTCGCAGCGACCGGGTCGCGAAGTACAACCGCCTGATGGCGATCGCCGACGAACTTGGCCCGAGCACGGCCCGTTATCCTGGGAAGAGAGCTTTCGCCGCGCTGTCGAAGGGGTGATGGCTACGGGCCCGTAGCTCAGCGGTAGAGCAGCCGGCTCATAACTGGTCGCGCGCTGGTTCGAATCCAGCCGGGCCCATTCTCGGGGCGCCATAGTCTATCGGTTAGGACGCCGCCCTTTCAAGGCGGAGAGACGGGTTCGACTCCCGTTGGCGCTACCATGACAATGCTCACTCCCAAATTCGCTCGCACCGGCGCTCGAATTTGGGAGTGAAGCGCCGATGGCAATCCGGAATTTGGGATAACGGCCGTTCGCGAAAGTTTCTTGCGAACGGCTATTCATGTACGAGCGACGACCATACAGCGTTGCGAGCCGCGGCCGGAAGTTGCAGTTGCCGGGCAACTCGAACAACGTCCCCATGGACGGCGACCCGCTACCTTACCGAAGGATCTTTGGTGAGTCGAAGACTTACAACGACGACCACGTCCTGACCAACTGGAAAGCCGGCGACGACGAGTTTCACCGGATCGGGTTCCTGATGGCGGCCGAGATCGTAGCGAAGCACATGCTCGAACGGCGAACAGGGAGAGAATTGTCCGTATATCCCATGCTGTTTTGTCTTCGCCATTTCATCGAACTCAGTTGCAAACGCATCATCGCATGGGCGCGTTGCTCGGTCTTTGCATGGAGCCGCCGAAGCACCACGACATCCGTGATCTCTGGAGTGAGGCGCGCGAGGTGATAGATATTGCGCCCTTCGTCGACTTTAAGCCGGCGCGTGACAAGGTCGAAAACCTCGTGGCTGAACTCGCGTTCGTTGACGAGCGTTCGACGGCGTTGCGATATGCGCTACAAGGCGGAAAGCCGTCTCTAGGCGACAAAGCCTTCAAGATCGACGTTGGTGCCCTACTCGAACATATTGACGAAACTTGTCAGTATCTTGTTGAGTACGCGCACATGATGGAAGCCGCGTGGCGACGACGCCGGGCCGGGGAGATGTAAAGCGTCGTCTGCTCGCTGGCTGCCGTATGGCGATGGTCCAGTGTCAGGCCTAAACCCAATGGCAGGCCTGAGACGCAGCGGCACTCCCACAATTTGTTAGCAAGTTGTATGATCCGGATCGCCATGTATGACGCCGAACTGCCCCCTGCGGGGCGAGGAAGCCGAGAGCGTCAGCCAAGTCGCAGACGCCCTAGCCGAGGGCGCCGACACCGTCCCGCGGATGGCCGCCCGGCGGCGTCCAGTTCGACCTGGACCCGCTGCGCGAGGACGACCCTTACATCATCATCTTCACCGACGACGCCAGGGTGGCGGGATCGACCCGGGGACCCGGGTATCTGAGTTACCTTGCGCAAGACGGTGCGAACGTCGTAATTCTGCTCGGTGGCGGCACGAAGCGTCGTCAATAACTCGACATCGAGCGCAAAGGCATTATGGACGGAATACAAGGCGCGCAAGGGCGATAGCAGGTGGAAAGGGAACGGTAACGGCGTGGCGGCAACGCGCGATTCAAAGCTCACTGTAGTCGAACGCGTAAAGTGTGACCCGGCTTTCGCGAAAGCGCTCCTTGACGAAGCAGTAACCCTGTTTCTCAACGGCGAGCCGGAAACCGCACGGCTCGTCTTGCGTGACTTGGTGAATGGCACCATGGGGTTCGAGCGATTAGCGACTTTGACGGGTAAGCCCGCAAAGAGTCTGCACCGAATGCTCTCGACGAGCGGAAATCCGGGCATGGACAACCTTTCCATGGTTCTAAGGGCACTCGGAAAACGGCTGCGCGTAAGACTGTCGGGCCGGACGGTGAAGGCTGCATAGTTTGCGGACACGGTTCGACTCCCGTTGGCGCTACCAGACTTTCTGCATGGAAGACGAAACCAAGGCGAGCAAGACGGCGATCGGGGCACTCGCGTTGCGCGCGCTGCACCAGACGGTCGACCCGGAACCTGTGTACGAGGACGATGTTGCGGTACGGCTCTACGCCGGCGTCGCGCTCGGGCCCGCGGCCAATCGGTTCGACGAAGATCCGGCGGGCTCCGAAGCGTTGCGCAAGCACATCGCGCAGCGCACCGTGTTCGCCGAGGAGCGGCTGCGGCGAGCGGTGCTCGAGCGCGGCGTCGGGCAGTACCTTGTGCTGGGCGCGGGATACGACACGTTCGCGTACCGGCAGCCGGAATGGGCGCGCGGCTTGCGCATCGTCGAGATCGACCAGCCGGCGACGCAGCACGCCAAGCGCGAAGCGCTCAGGCTCGGCGGGATCACGGTGCCCGGCAACGTCCGCTTCGCCGCCGTCGACTTCGAGCGGACGCCGCTTCGCGAGGGGCTCGCGCAAGCCGGGATCGATCTCGAAAAGCCGGTGTTCTTCTCATGGCTCGGCGTGACGATGTACCTCACGCGCGAGGCCGTCGAGCAGACGCTCGCGACGGTAGCACGCTTGGCGGGCGGTACGGAGATCGCTTTTACGTTCACGCGGCTCGGGCGTTCGGCCGCGCTCGGCGATCGCGCTGCGGCGGCCGGCGAACCGTGGCTCACCGGGTTCGAGGACGACGAGCTCAGCTCGCTTCTCCATGCGGTGGGATTCGGTACGATCGAGATCGACGGCCCGTGCGCCGCTGCGGTCGTGCCGTGATCAGCGACTCGCCGTAGCCGCGTCTCGCATGGCGTCGGCCGAGGCGAGATACTGGTGGACGAGCGCGATTACCATGCTTCCTTCACCGACGCCGGAGGCGACGCGCTTCACGGAACCGGCGCGGACGTCGCCGACCGCGAAGATCCCGGGGACGGCGGTTTCGAGCAGGTACGGATCGCGGTCGGCCGTCCAGCGGCCGTCTCCCAGGACGTTCCGCCCGGTCAGCACGTAGCCGCCCTCGTCGCGCGCGATCGCGGGCGGGAGCCAGTCCGTCTCCGCGTCGGCGCCGATCAGGACGAACAGCGCTGATGCGTCGCGCCACGAGGTCGTGCCATTCGCGCGGTTGGCGATTGCGATCCGCTCGAGATGGCCGTCGCCGGACGCGTCGACGACCTCGGAACGCGTTTCGATGCGCACGTTCGCCTTGGTCTTCAGTTGCTCGATGAGATAGTACGACATGCTGCCGGCGAGGCTCTCGCCGCGCACGATGAGCGTCACACAGTCGGCGAACGCCGAGAAGTGCATCGCCGCTTGTCCGGCCGAGTTCCCGCCGCCGACGAGAAAGGCGTGCGCTCCCTGCACGTACTTCGCCTCGCCGGGCGCGGCTCCGTAGCACACGCCGCGGCCGCGGAAACGGTCGAGCGCCGGAAGACCGAGATGACGCCATGTGACGCCGGTCGCAAGGACGATCGTTCGGGCGTGGATCGCGTCGCTGCCGTCGAGCGTGATCGTGCGCAAAACCGGGTCGATCACTTCGGCGCTGCGCGTGACGACGACCTCGGCGCCGAGCCGTTTCGCCTGCTGCAGCGCGCGGTAGCCGAGCTCCTCGCCGGAGATCCCGAACGGGAAGCCGAGATAGTTCTCGATCCGCGAGGACGTGCCGGCCTGTCCGCCCGGCGCTTCGCGCTCGAGCAAGAGCGTCGCGAGCCCCTCCGAGGCGCCGTACACCGCGGCGGCGAGCCCGGCCGGTCCGCCGCCGATGATCGCGACGTCGTACGACGTGCGCTGCGGTGAGACCGGCAAGCCCATCTCGCGCGCGATGTCACGCAGCGGCGGGCAGCACAGCACGTCGCCGTTGCGGAACCGCACGATCGGGAAGTGTTCGGGCTCGGGCGCCGCCTCCACGATCGGCGCCGCGGCGGAGTCGTCCGGCGCGAACCAGTCGAACTCGACGGAGTTCCGGTGCAGGAAGCCGCGCAGCTCGTGCGTCTCTTCATGCCATCGCGGGCCGATCACCGCGACCGCGTGATGTGACCTGGCGGCGACCTCCTCGAGGCCGCCGAGGCGGTCGAGAGCCATCGCGCGGACCGTTTCGGCGAACCCCGGCGCGCTTGCGGCGACGGCGTGGAAATCCTGCGCTTCGATGCGCGCGATGCGAGAGCGCTCGACCGCGCGAAAGCTGACGAGAAACGGCGAGTCGAGGATGACCGGAACCTCGCCGAAGAGCTGTCCCCGCTCCCGAACGCCGATGACGAGCTCTTCGCCGTCGATGAACTTCGTGACTTCGACACGCCCGTCGAGCAGTGCGAAGAGGACACGGTGTGCGTCGCCTTCGTGCACGACGTACTCGCCGGGAAGCAGGTGCATATCGGCGCTGGTGCTCGCGAGG
>DATHLN010000203.1:0-10972 GCA_035488115.1 Candidatus Limnocylindrales bacterium
TTCGGGCGGGCGATCGCGCTTCCACGGCTTGGGCTTCGGCGCCGCCGGCGGCTTGGGGACGCGCGGCACGTCCCAGAGCGGCGACTTGCAGCGGGGGCAGACGCGCGGCTTCGCGTCCTCGCGCGAGACCCAGACGTGGCCGCAGCGCGAGCACTCCCAGCCGTCGATCTTGACGCGCGGCATGGCGTCGGCTTCGCCGGGCCGACCGCCATCTCTCCCCATTTTCGATTCCACAATGCCATGACGTTGGCAGACACCTGCCGGTAATGTGGTGCTCCCGGGGCCGCGAGGACGCGGCCGGCGACATCGACCGGAGCGACGAGAATGAGCACCAAGTACAAGGGATCCCGGAGCCGCCTGCGCGGCGCGACGCAGCTCGAATTGTTCGCGCGCGAGACGCTTGCAGCGTGCGCGGGGCCGCCCGTCCCGCCACGGACGAATCAATCCGGCGTTATCCTCCAAGAGGTGGGCGAGGACGAACCGCCCGACGGAGATCGGCCGCAGCGCGGACCCGGCTTTCAACTCGTCGCGCTTTGGCACGACCGTTCGTGGCAGCCGCTCCGGGTGTTCCGCCGGGCGGACGGCGCCAGCGTCGTTGTCTTCGAGACTGCGGAGGCAGCCCGGACGTAGCGGCAAGCGCGGTCCGAAGTCGCGTGGCGGCCTCGATCGCGCCCCGACTCGAACAACGGACTGGACTTCAGGAAACGTCGGATGCTATGCTGCAAGGAGCAACCTAACAGCCCGGGAGGGATGCAGGGTGGTGTCAAGACGCATCGCGGCCGCGTTTGCGGCATGCTCTTTCGTCGGCGTGGCGATCGCGCCGGCGTTGGCCTTCAGGGGGTACGCCGAGCCGTTCCTGATGTTGGACTATCCGGTCGTGACATCGCCGATCGTCGGCGCGGAATATCTCGGTAACGGCAAATGGAGTGCGGCGCCGCCAGTCGACGTTGAGACCGTCGCCGGGGTCGGTGCAGACCAGCGCCTCGACCTGGTGAGCACGAACGCCGGACTCGGGGCCAACGTCCTGAACATCTTCAACGTCGGCGCGCATTACGACCAGCAGGGGTTCCAAGCGGAATGCTACGGCGGGCTGAAGCTCATCCGCGCGACGCAAGCGATTCCGCTGGGCGACCGCCACGAGACGATCGTCGATTCGGCGCTCTTCGTGGACTCCTTGATAGTCGGCACGAAGGACGGCCGCGCGGCAGGCGCTTCCGTCCAGGCGTCGATCGACAACTTCCGGAAGATATTGCAGTCGGTGGGCTCGCTATTCGGCACGCCAGCGCCGCAGCCGCCCGTTGCGCCGGTCGCGCCCGCGCCTTCGCTGAACTGCGCGAATCTCGCAAACGACGCGCTCTCGGATTTACAGGGCGCGGGCCCGACGGCGCCGCCTGCCCCGACACCGGCGCCGAGCCCGAGCGCATCCGCGTCCGCGAGCCCGAGCGCGTCTGCGAGTCCAGCGCCGAGCGGCAGCGCGGAGCCGCTCCCGGGGGCCAGTCCGAAGCCGAGCCCCAACATCGGCGCGAACTCGCTCCCGCTTCCGACCGCCGCACCGAGTGCGACGCCGCGCGGGATCTCCATTTCCCTCGACGCGTCCAGGTCGCGGGCGCGCGTCGCATTCCAGTCCGGCAGCGCGTTGATCGTCGGCGTATCGCTGTTCAGGGTGGATCCAATTCCAGGCACGAGGGCGGACGACTCGCTGACCTTCTCGAACGCGCTTGGTAACGACACGAGCATGCACCAGAACGACGCGTCGTACGATCTCGCGTTCACGCCGCTGGACACAGCGAACCCGAACGCGGTTTGCGTGCTCGCGACGTTCCAGGACACGGTCCAAAACAAGAGCGAGAGCTTTCCGTTCTGTCCCGCTCGGAGCCAGATCGCGTTCCAGGGCAACGCGGCAACTTTGCCGGCACGATACGCTCCTCCGGCCCGCTATGCGAATGCGCTCAGGGTCGCAATCCAGAGCGACAGCGTGACGCGAAACTTTTTTGGCGTCACGGCAATTCGTCGCACGCAAGAAAGGGTCGACTTCCGCCGCTTGAAATTCGTCTTCGACAAACTCGACGTGCCCAGCCCCACGCAAGTTGTGGGAGATGTAGTAATCCGGCGTCAGGATTACACGGTTGCCGCCGTCACGAAGGGGTTTTAGATCCCGGCCGACCTCCTGAAGCGCGCCGTCACCCCTATCCTTCGTCTCAAAGGCGAAAGCGGCACGTCGTAGCTTATCGCCGTGGAGGGCCAACATAGGATGTAGCGATGAAAAAGGGGGAGAACCTGCGATCTCCCCTGTCGTCATGGCGCCGGTCATCGGCGCAGTTGTTCTTCGATCCCGTTCGCCAGCGACGCGTAGGCGCGATGCTCGGCGGCGGCCGCGGCGATGCCGCCGTCCGTCACGGTTAAGATCCGCACGTTGTGCGTGCGCCCGCGCGTGCGAGCGCGGTCCATCGTCGTGCGGACGTGGCCCTTGCGTTCTAGCGCGTTGACGACGTCGTAGAAGTTCGTCCTCGCGAGGGGCCTTCCGGTCGCGACGATCTTCTCGTGGATCGCCGCGAGGCCGGCGCCGTCGCCTAGCGAGATCGCCGCGTAAAGCGTCTTGAGTTCGAGTTCCGAGAGGGCGTGATGCGGCATTCGGGTCCTCTCGGCAAGCGCGTCCGGTCGCCGTGCGCGGACGATTGGGGCAGGAAATGTTGCTTGAGGCCAGGTGCAGGTGCGTGAAGGGTCGGCCGGTGCAGTACATCGTCCGCGTAGAGCTACACGAACCGCCCCAGGATCCCGACTACTGCTCGCTTCATGCCGAGATGAGGGTGGAGGGGTTCGAGCGATGGCTGCTGTTCGGCGGGGAGAACGAGCCCGGCGAGCCATTGGCGCTTTCCGGCGCGAAGCGGTCCTCGGCCGCGCGAAGCGCGCGGCGCGCAAGGCGCATCCGGGCACGTTCGGGGTCATCGTGACGCCTGCCGCGGCGGCGGCGATCTCCGCGGGGCTGAAGCCTTGGGTGGAACCGGAGGAGGGCGCGTGCGGACGGGCGTGACGCTCAACTCCCCGATCAACTTGCGGTGCGTGAGAGGATGGGGACAAATCGCACGCCTATCCCCGCCGATAAGGGGCAGGGAGGCTCCCCGGACCGTTGGCGCGGCCTAGGGAGCCGAGGCTTCACATCTGGAGGCCCAGATGAGTCACCCCTCCGACGTCCCGGGCATCCCAGCTCGTAGCGTTTCCGCCCGTGGCCGAGGTGCCGTTGCCGCCGGCGCAACGCGCGGCGGCAACGGCGCCCCGGCCACGTTCTCCATCCGCTCCTATTTTGAACAGCGCAAAGAAATGGCGGCCGACATCAACAAAAGGGTCACGTACCTTCGAGAGGGCTACGACCCGGTCGACGACGTCGATCGCCAGTTGCTCCGCGAAATGCGCGGCCACTACGGAGTCAGCAAGCGTCACGCCGGCTTTCGCAAGAACGACCCGCTTATGCTCCGCGGGTTCCGCCGCGCGGCCTACGACGTCTTTGCGGCGGCCGGCGCCTCCGGACTCACGCGCGAAGAGTTTCACGCGCGTTTTCCCGAGGCGCTCGCGCCCGAGAGCCGCGCGCGGTTCGATGCTTCCCCCGATCGTCGCAAGCTGATGTGGGAGGCGCTCAGCTATCTTCGCAATGAGGGGGTCAAGCTGGGCATCATCGTGCACGGTCCGCCGCTCGGACCGTGGACGTTGATCCGCTGCGAGCCCGGGTTCACCGTGATCCCGAAAAAGCGGAGACGGTCGAAGCCCAAGTAGGCCGCGCCTTCGCACGCGGCCGGCTCCTCGGCGGTACGTCATCGCACGGCTAATGGCCGTCATCGTTATGCGTCCGCGTGACCACGCAATGCCAAGAGGTTGGCATTGCGCCACCGCAGTCTACCTGTGTCCCCACGCTAACGGCTGGGGCGAACCATCGACGAGAATGGAGTGAAACATGGACGAGAAGACCCGCGAGCGGGAACTCCTCGCGCAGGCACGGCGCGACGTGCAGCCCAGCGATATCCGGTACGAAAATGCAGGCTACCAAGGCGGAACGGGCGCAGAGGGAACGGGACTCATCGCATTCCGGCCGGCGATACGGTACGCGAATCGCGAAATCGCACAGGTGCTGTTCGCGTTTTTCGGTGACTCCGAGATGGGCGCCGCGTTTAGGGGCGAAAACTGCGCGAGGTCCCGCGGCAAGAACGAGCGGACGAAGCGCGTTTCGGGACGTGCGCGGAGGTCGCAAGCGTGAATCGCGCCGAGCGAAAAGCCGAACCCGAATTGGACGCTCCGGCGGTCCCGGACGTCGCCAAGGCGGAACGGGCTAGCCGCGTCGTCCCGCCATCGCCATTCGACGACCTCCCGGTCCCGCGGCCGACGACCGACGCGCAGATCGAGGGGTTCGCCCTCGCCTTCGCGGAAAATCCCGACGGTTTGCCCGTCGTCGACCTCTCGGACTGGCCGTCGAACGTTCTCGTGCGCGACATGCGTCCGAACCACAAGCGCCGCGACGGCCTCCTCGGGTTCGCCCAGTTGCCGGCGTCGTGCCGCTGCGGCGACTGCGCCGCATGGGGCAGCTACGCGAAGGTCGTGCGGTTCCCATACCGCGGGAAGCGGTGCGTCCCCAAGTGGGCGGCGATCTACAAGCGTGCGGTCCTCATGGGCGTCGCAGTCCACGAAGGGCCCACGCTCGACGACTGGGGCAACGAGTACGACCCCAGGGAGATGACCAAGGCCGATCACCGCGAGATCATCGGCAAGCTGATCGTGCAGCACGGCGGGGCGGCCGTCGGAGCGACCGGAGTGCCGATTCTCGAAGGCGGCTACAAGCGGATGCGCCGCGACTACGACAAGTCGCTGTACTACGAATCGGTCGACTTCTACGATCTCGCTCGCGACATCATGCTGCGCTATCCGCAGAAGGTCCGCGCGCCGGGCGCGCGCGGCAACAAGGGATACAGCGTCGGCGCGCATCTCTTCCTCGCCCTCGTGTTCGTGTACCACCGGAAGTCGATCGCGTGGGCGTCGGGCTGGTGCAATGAGTTCCTCGGGAAGCGCGTCGACGGCTACATCGGCATGAGGTTCCCAAACGTGAGCGCCTCGTGCGAGTTCCTCCGCAAGCCGGAGACGGTCTTGCTCCTCGACGACCTCCTCCTCGAAACGGCGCGGACGGTGGAGCCGCTCGGCGGCATGTTGCGGATCGGCACCGACGGGTCGGGCGAAGGCGTCACAAAGTGGTTCGACTACCTCAACGACCGCCGCCCGCGCAAGTCCGGCGGGGAAATCACGGCCGCCGGCAAGCCCGGTCGGCGTGAGGTGTCGACGAGGGAAGACGGGATCCGCGTCGTGAGCCCGTACTGGACGGTCGTCGCGCTGTCGTGCATCGACACGTTGATGACGGCCGCGGTCGACACGGCGCTCGGCCCGGTCGGCGAAAGCCCGCGCGCCGTCGCGCTGCTCGACCGGGTGCTGCCGCACCTCGCGAACAAGGGCGACTATGCCGCGGACACGGCGCACCAGGACGCGGTCCGCCGCAAGTGCATCGAGTTCGGGTGGCTGCCGCGGACGCGCTACGTCTCGACGGTCGTTGAGCCGAAGGACGACGCGCTGCGGGCGCTCTACCTCGCGTTCGCCCAGAACCCCCGGCTCTGGAAAGAGCAGTACAACGACCGGTACAAGGAGGAGTGCCTGTTTTCCGTCGTCCACGGCCAGTTCGGCGCGTGGGTGCGCGTGACGGCCGGCGCCGGCGCGGACTGCGAGATCCGGCTCAAATTCCTCGCGAACAACCTTAGGATGCTCGCCAAGATGGCGCGCGTCTACCGGGTCCCGCTCGCGCCGGACTCGACGAAGCCGGGCGCAGCGTAACGGCTACCCCCGTATGCGGCATTACGCTCAATGCCGCACGACGAGAAGCGTTTGGCGCACGACGGCAAACACGTCGAGCCCTTACGCTTTTTCGTTTGGCTCGGGAGGGGGAATAGCGCTCCGTACGCGGGGCGCAGGCGAGATCGTTCGCGATGATCTGCGCCTCCGCGCCCGAGACGAATGCGCCGTGGTGGACGCCGCGGATCATGGCTGACCCGCTTTCGAGTATCTCGAACACGGGTGCTCCGCTCAGGCCTCTCGCGTCGTCGAGCGGGACCGCGCCGGGATAGGGGGCGCGGCTGTACGTGCGAGCCTTGAACTGTCGCTTGTCGACCTCGTCGACGGTGCCGCCGTACGAGTGGATGCGGAGCCGTTTTTCGTTGGAACCGTCAGGCTGCATCGTCGTCGCTTGCGGGTAGCCGACGACGCCGACTCGCGACCCCGGCCGCATGGGGTCACGCGGCCACGGCTCCAGCGGGACGATCTCTTTTCCGGGAAATTCGGCGAGGACGGAGGAGAGCGGGATGAACGCGATGTCGGTCTTCTCGTCCGCGTAGCTGGCCTCATCGAGTTGGATGGGGTTGCCGCCTAGTCCGGCGGCCGCGTAGAGCCACCCGTCGGGAATGATATGCGTCGCGGTGAGGATGTAGGGAGCTGCCCACCCGTTCGGTCGTACGAACGTCCCGGTGCCGCAAACCACCATCGTGCCGCGGCCGTCGCGGTCGAGGTCTGGCCGCAAGAGGGCGACGATGTGGTCCTTGAACGTGCATTGCCACGCATGGATCGTTTCCGGCGACGGTTCCCAGAACGGTTTGTCGAGCACTTGTCCCTCCGGCTGCATTGGGCTACGGCCGTCCGGGGAGATTCGCAACCCGGACATGGCGAACGGCTACAGGTGCCCGGACCTTACCCCGACCAACAGCGTCGCGCTGCGGCCGCGCTGAAAGCTCTCTTCGCGAACCCCGCTTCCGCGCGCGTGATCCACTACTCGTGCGAAAGCTTGGACGACCGCCCTGACGGACGGTCACCCCGAATCACGTCGATCGCCGTCCGCCGGCTCGATTCAAGCAGTACAGAGTCGTTCTCGATCCACCGCGTGGCGGAGAGCCGAGGCGTACCGCTCGCCGGCATTGAGGCGAGGTACGACGAGCTTGAACGTGCGATGCTCGACGAATTTTTTGCCTACGTCCGTAGCGCCGGCGAGGTGACATACCTGCACTGGAATATGCGCGACGCGAACTTCGGCTTCCCGGCCATCGAGCACCGTTACTCGGTCCTGGGTGGCACCCCGGAGCACATTCCCGAGCAGCGTCGGCTTGATCTCTCCCCATTGCTTCAAGATCTGTACGGATCCGACTACATCGGCCATCCGCGATTCGAGACTTTGGTGGAGAAGAACGGAATCACTATGCTCGGGGCCATGAAGGGCCGGGACGAGCCGGAGGTGTTCAAGCGCAAGGAGTACGTCGCGCTGCACCAGTCCACGTTGCGTAAGGTTGACATCATGCAGACCCTTGCGGAGCGTGCCTATCGGGGCACGTTAAAGACCGATTCTGGTTGGTGGACGCGGCATGGAGGCAGTCTCCGGAGCATCTGGAGATGGGCGGTAGCGAACCAGACGATTGCATTCATCATCGCGGTCATCGCGCTCGCACTTACCTTATGGGGAGTCGTTCTGGCGTTTCATCCGCCACTCCACGCTTAGGGGGAAGGCCTGGAAGTATATCACGTGTTCGCGTTCGTTGAATCGTGCGATGAAAGCGCGGCGCGTGCGCCGAATCGCCGTATGGCGTTGCCAGTTTCTCGCCGGGATGCGGCGGCGACCCGCCGCCGACCAGCGAGACGCGGCTCGCCGTGTGGTGCGGCGCGCGAAACGGGCGCGTCGTGACGACGCGCGGGCGCGCGCCGAGCAGCCCCGCGACGCTGTACACCTTGGTGACGTCGAGCGCCTCGATGCTCGTCATCGACGGCAGGATCGACGGCAGCCGCCGCGCCAGCATCGTCTTCCCGCAGCCCGGCGGGCCGACGAGGACGACATTGTGTCCGCCGGCCGCCGCGATCTCGAGCGCGCGCTTCGCGAGCGTCTGGCCTTTCACGTCGGCGAAGTCGCCCGACGCGGCGCGATCGCTCGTGTCGAGCACCGTCGTCCCGCGCCGCCAGAACTTCGCGCCGTTTCCGAGCAAGACCGCGATTGCGTCGCAGAGCGTCGGCACCGCGTACACGTCGATGCCGGCGACCAGCGCCGCTTCGTCACGGTTCGCGTCGGGGACGATCAACCGCTCGAAGCCGGCGCGCCGCGCCGCCAGCGCCATCGCGAGCACGCCCGGCACGGCGCGCAGCGTGCCGTCGAGCGCGAGCTCGCCGCAGGCGACGTAGTCGCGCAGCGAGGTGTGATCGAGTTGCTCGTCGGTCGCGAGCAGCGCCAGCGCGATGGCGAGGTCGAAGGCGACGCCGCGCTTGCGCATGTCGGCGGGCGCGAGGTTCACCAGCAACCGCCCGGGCGGGAAGCCGAAGCCGGAGTTGACGATCGCCGAGCGGACGCGCTCGCGCGACTCGTTCAGCGCGCGGTCGGCGAGGCCGACGATGGCGAACGCGGGGACGCCGGCGGCCGAATCGGTCTCGACGCGGACGACGTGCGCGTCGATCCCGGCGATCGCCGCGGAAAAGGCGAGAGCAAGCACACTCGCCCATCACGCGCGGAGACGCGCACGGCAAGGGCGCGCGAACACCGGCCGGGCACGCCGTTGCATCGTACGGATGCGCGACCGAGCCATGTCACGACGGGCGTTAAGAGTTCACGCGGGGGACGGCCTCGGTCGGGGCGACGCCGAAAGGACGCCCGTTGTGAGAAGGGTGCCTCGTTCAGGAGCTCGGTTCCGTTTCGCGCTGCTCATCCTCGCCGCGCTGGCCGTCGGCTGCGGCGGCGGCGGTGGCGGGGGCGGTACCGGGATCGGGAACGGGCCGCCGCCGACCGCGACGCCGACCGTGGTGCCCGCGACGCCGACGCCGTCCCCGACGCCCACCGGGGCGGCGGCATTCTCCAGCACGATAACCCAGGCGTACACCGGCAGCGCCGAGACGGTCTTCCTCGGCTCGACGTTCGGCAGCAGCGCGCTCCCGAACGCGAGCAACGCGGTCGGTGCGAACACGACGGTGACGATCTCGACCAGCTATTCGCCGCTGCCCGGCTTTCGCGCGCTCCAAAGCGTCCGCCGCGCATCGGCGACCTGGACGAATTTGCAGCCGCTGGTCTACATCACGATGACGTTCAACGCGAACGTCACGCTGACGGCGCTCCCCGGCTTCTCCGTTGCACTCGCCACGGCGCCGACCGTGCCGCTCTTCCTCGCGTATGACGACGGCAGCGGCTGGCACATGAACGTCGCGGGCCAAGGGACGGTCGCGTTCAAGAACGTCCAGTTCCCGGCGATCACGGGGAACTACGCGCTCGCCGCCGGCGTCCCGTACGATTTCGTGATCTACGGCGATCCGTCGGCGCCGCCGTCGCCGTCGCCCTCACCGACGCCGAGCCCGAGCCCGACGCCGACGCCGCCGGCCTCGCCTACGCCGACGCCGAGCCCCACGCCGACCCCCACGCCGAGCCCGACACCCTCGCCGACGCCGGTTCCGGTCAAAGGCAGTCTCGTGATTAGCCCGACCGCGCTCGACGTCTCGCCGAGCGGCAGCGCGAGCTTCCTGATCCAGGACTACTTCGCGGACGGCTCGCCGTACACCGGGACGTTCACGAAGACCCAGGACACCTGCAGCGGCTACGCGACGACCGACTTCAACCCGAGCTCGACCGGCCCGGCCGTCTCGGTGAAGGTCACGGGCGGGAACGTCGGCGGCTCGTGCACGCTCACGTTCACGGACCACCGGGACGGCAGCGCGAACCAGGGGCCGCCGCAGTCCGCGTTCGTGAACATCAACAACCACGCGGGCGGGATCAACATCGGAGGGAAACGCCGCTCGACGCCTTAGTTTCCGGCGCCGGGAACTGCGAACCAATCTCCACACGGTACACAGGTGTGACTGGCGATACTGTGGATAATGGCCGTGCGCGTGGTGGGGACGTACGGATTCGTCGCGAGATGTTCCATGCGGGCGCACGAACCACAGCGCTTGCCTCGATACCACGACGGTTTTGAGAACCATTGTCAACTAAGTGGCATTCCGGGCGCCCGGTCGCGCTCGCAGGGGTTCACGCGCCGGTCCCCGCATCCGGTCCGACGGTATGAAGAAGACCCTCGTCCTCGCATGCGCGATCGCGCTGGCCTTCGCCGGCTGCACCAAGTCGTCCGACACGTCGACCACCTCGACGACGACCACCACGGCCGCGTCGGGAGCCCCGGCGGCTTCGGGCGGGAAGACGATCGGCGTCTCGATCCAGAACCGCGAGGCGCAGTTCTATCAGGACATGGAGCGCGGGATGAAGGACGAGGCGGCCAAGTACGGCTACACCGTCAACGTCGTCGACGCCGCCCGCGACAACGCGAAGCAGCAGAGCCAAGTCGAGGACTTCATCTCGCAGAAAGTCGCCGCGATCGTGCTCACGCCGTACGACTCGCAGGCGATCGGCAGCGCGATCGTCGAGGCGAACAAGGCGAACATCCCCGTCTTCACCGCCGACATCGCGAACGCGTCGAAGAGCGGGACGGTCGTGTCGCACATCGCGAGCGACAACGTGCAGGGCGGCGCGCAGGCCGGGAAGCTGATGTGCGCGGCGATTCCGGGCCACGTCGGCACGATCGCGATCATCGACGAGCCCGAGGTGACCTCGGTGCAGGACCGCGTCAAAGGCTTCAAGCAGGCGATCGCGCAGAACTGCCCCGGCGTCACGATCGTCTCCGACATCGACGGTGGCGGCGAGTGCGCCAAGGCGTCGTCGTCGATGGACGACATCCTGCAGTCGCACAAGGATCTCAAGGGCGTCTTCGGGATCAACGACGACTCGGCGCTCGGGGCCGCCAAAGCGGTTCAGGCCGCCGGGCTGCAAGGAAAGATCGCGGTCGTCGGCTACGACGCGGCGCCCGAGGCGCGCACCGCGATCAAGAACGGTGCGATGTACGGCGACGCGATCCAGCATCCCGACCAGATCGGCGCCAAGACGATC
>DATHLN010000204.1:0-1812 GCA_035488115.1 Candidatus Limnocylindrales bacterium
GCGGTGACCGTCACGATGCTGGCGGACTCGCTGGTGATCGGCTGGGTGCTCACGAGACGCTTCAAATGGCCGGTGCCCGCCGCGATCGCGATCGTCGCGCTCTTCCTGGTCGTCGACCTCGCGTTCCTGATCGGCAACGTGCCGAAGTTCCTGGAGGGCGGCTACATCCCGGTCGGGATCGCCGTCGTCGTGTTCACGCTGTTCACGACCTGGGTGATGGGCCGCCGCCGGCTCGCGATCTCGCTCGCGAAGCTGTCGGTCCCGGTCGAGGAGTTCATCCGCGAGGTCGACCACAAGCCGGCGACGTTCGAGGACGGAACCGCGATCTTCCTGACGCCGCATCCCGAAGGGATCCCGTTCATCTTGCGCCACCACTGGCTGCGCTCGCGGATCCTGCGCGAGGAGGTCGTGCTGCTCACGATCACGAGCACACGGCATCCGTACGCCGATCCGGCCAACCGCGTCCACGTGAACGTCATCGTGCCGCGGCTGACGCGCGTGACCGCGTTCTACGGCTTCATGGAGACGCCGAACGTCAAGGAGATCCTCGCGCACTGCCGCCCCTATCTGCCGCCGGAGATCGAGCTCGAGGACGCCGACTTCTTCCTGGCGCGCCCGCGGATCGTCCCGCGCACCGACAAGCACCGTTTCCCCGCTTGGCGCCGCGCGCTGCTCGGCTACATGATGCGCAACGCGACGCCGCTGACCGACACGCTGGGGATCCCGCCCGACCGCATCATCGAGTTCGGCGTCGTGCTCAAGGTATGATGGCCGCATGATCGTGACCATCTCGCGAGCGTACGGCGCCGGCGCGCTGGCGGTCGCGCGCGCGCTCGCGGAACAGCTCGGGTACCGGCTCGTCGACGAGCAGCTGCCCGTCGTCGCGGCGAGCCGGCTCGGGACGTCGGCGGAGGTCGTCGAGACCGTCGCGGAGCGGCCGCGCGGGTTCGGCGAGCGTGTCCTGGAGCAGCTCGGCGGCGGCGTCCCCGAGACCGCGCAGCCGCCGGCGAACGATCCCGTCCCCGCCCAGACGCGCGAGGCGATCGAGGAGGCCGTGCGCGAGGAAGCAGCCGAGGGCGACGCGGTGATCGTCGGCCGCATGGGCGGCGCGATCCTCGCCGGGCGGGCCGATCTGCTGCGCGTCTTCGTCCACGCCCCGCTCGCCTGGCGCGTCGCGCACGTCGTCGAGTCGCTCCATGTGAGCGAAGCGGCGGCGCGGGCGGAGATCGCGCGCATCGACGAGGCGCGCCGGACCTACGCGCGCGAAGGCTATCGCGTGCAGTGGGGCGATCCGCGCAACTACGATCTCGTCGTGGACACCTCGCGCTTCGGCGTCGACGGGAGTGCGAGCGTGATCGCGTGCGCGGTCCGCGCGGCCGGAGGTTGAGCACCGCCGAGCCGCGGATCGCCGACCGCCGCCCGGGTTTTCTCGGACCGTTCCGCTTCAACGATTTCCGTCTGCTCTGGATCGGGCTGCTCGTCAGCAACCTCGGCACCTGGATGCAGTTCACCGCGCTCGGCTACTACGTCGCCTCGCTGGCGACGAACGGGCGCGAAGGCGCGCTCGGGATCGGGCTGATCGGCGCCGCCCGCGCCGTCCCGGTGCTGGTGCTCTCGCCGTTCGCGGGCGTCGTCGCCGACCGGTATCCGCGCCGGGCGATCCTGTTCGTCACCAACGCGCTGACCTCGCTGCTCTCGTGCGTCGTCTTCGGGCTGATCGTGACGAACCGCGCGCCGCTGTGGGCGCTGATGATCACCAGCGGTATGCAGGCGGGGACGCAGTCGTTCGACGCGCCGGCGCGCCAGAGCTGG
>DATHLN010000205.1:0-3075 GCA_035488115.1 Candidatus Limnocylindrales bacterium
GCGCGCGCGAAGCACGAGGCGACGTGCAGCTCGGTCCATACCTCGCCGTTCAGCGCGGGATCTTCGTTCAGCCCGGCCGGTACGACGGCCGCGAGCTTCCCGGGGCTCGAGGAGTTCGCGGTCGCGAAGAGCGTCACGTCGGCGCCGCGCGCGGTCAGACCGCGCGCGATGTCGTACGCGACCTGTTCCCACGGCCCGTAGCCGGGCGGTGGCGAGGGCCAGGAGATCGCACCGAGCACCGCGACCCGCAGGCCGCGCAGCGCGCTCACGCCGTGCGTTCGCGCACGACCGTACCGTTCTTGATCACCACGCGCGGCTCGCGCAGCGCGCGCACGTCGGTTCCGGCGTCGCGGTCGAGCAGCAGCAGATCGGCGGCGCGTCCCGGCGCGAGCACGCCGGCGTCGACGCCGAGCAGTTCCGCCGCCGTGGAGGTGGCCGCGGTGAGCGCCTGCTGCGCCGTCATCCCGAGCACCGTGGACATCAGCTCGACCTCGTAGGCGTAGTCCTCGTGCTTGTTGTACGGCGTGCCGGCGTCGGAGCCGCCGGCGATCTTCACGCCGGCGCGGTACGCTTTGCGGATGTTCTCGCCGGCACGCTCGTAGATCTCGCTCGCCTTGCGCACGACGTAGTCCGGCTGCGCGCCGCCCGCGATGTTCTCGTAGATCCGCCACACCGCGGCGAGCGTGGGGACGAGATACGCGCCGCGCGTCTTGAAGAGCTCGATCGCCTCGTCGTCGAGCAGATGCCCGTGCTCGACGGAGGTGACGCCGGCGCGCAACGCGTTCTTGATCCCGCTCGTCCCGATCGCGTGCGCCGCGACGCGCAGCCCGTGCGAGCCCGCCTCGAGGATCGCCGCGCGCATCTCCTCTTCGCTGAGCTGATCCTGTCCGGGGACCGCGCCTTTGGTGAGCACGCCGCCCGTCGCGATCAGCTTGATGCACGACGCGCCGGCCTTGAGCTGCTCGCGCACCGCCTTGCGCGCGTCCCACGGGCCGTCGGTCTCGCGGCCGACGAAGTGCCCGTGCCCGCCGGTCATGCAGATCGCGCGGCCGGCCGGGACGATCGTCGGCCCCGCGTGCTCGCCGCGCGCGATCGCGTCGCGCAGCGCGATCGCGTTCGAGTTGACGGCGCCCAAGTCGCGCACCGTCGTCACGCCCGCTTCGAGCGCGAGCCGCGCGTTCCGCGCCGCGTAGAGCGTCGTCTCGGTCGGCGTGCGGACGATGTACAGGGTCTGGATGTCCGGCTCGCCGTTCATCTCGAGGTGGACGTGGCTGTTGATCAGTCCCGGCACGACGCACGCCGCTTCGTACGTGCGGTCGGCCTTCGCGCGCGCGTCTTCGCTCGCGATCGTGGCGACCCGACCATCCTCGACCAGGAGCGTCACGTTGGCACGCGGCGCGGCGTCGGTGCCGTCGTAGAACGTGCCGGTGCGGATCGCGATGCGCATCGAACGTCCTACGCAGCGGGAGTACGAGGTGCCTTCCGCCGAAACCATCGCACGGCAACGCTGGTGCGGACGCTTCATCTGGTCCTCGGTTCGTCGATCCTTTCGGCCGCCGTCATCCTCGGCGGCTGTTCCGTCATGGGCGGCGGTCCGAGCGCGCCGCACAATCCGTTCATACCGGCCGCCACGCCGACGCCCACAGCCGCGCCGATCCCGTCGCCGTCACCCAGTCCGTCGCCGAGCGCGAGCGCGTCGGTCAGTCCGACGCCGGGTCCGTCGGGCTCACCGGCGCCGTCGTCGTCGCCTTCGGCTACGACTGCGGCGGGAAAGCGCCGCGGTGCGCGCACTCACTGACGAGCGCCTGCCGGTTGCCGACGCCGAACGTCTGCAGCAGCTTCGAGATCGTGTTGCGGATCGTCTGCGGCGAGCGGCCGCGAATCGCGGCGATCTCCGCGGTGGAGCGGCCTTCGTGCAGCAGCTCGATCACCTCGCGCTCCGCGCGCGTTAGGCCGGCCAGCAGCGCATCGCCTATCCACGCGGTGCGGCGCGCCGCCTTCGCGCGCACCCACGACGAAGCGGGGAGCGCGCGCACCTGCTCGGCGATGAACGCGAGCATGGTTTCGTCGCCGCTGAGCTCGCCGAGCGGGAGCGCGGCGAGCAGCGCGCGCCGCGTCAGCCCCATCTCGGAGAAGGCGCGCAGCGCCTCGCGATAGCGGTGCTGCGCGCGCAGCGCGTCGTTGTTCGCGTCCGTGACGAGACCTTCGACGAACGCGAGGTAGGCGCGCTTGAGCGGCTCGTCGCGCAACAGCGCGTGCTGCGCCGGCGACATCGCGTCGACTCGGCGCAGCGCAGCCGCGGCGCCGGGGCCGTCACCGATCGCGGCTAGCGTCTCGGCGACCATGACCGGCAGATTGATCTCCTCGAACTCGTGGAGCGACCGCAGATCGGTCGCGTCGAGCTCCGCGCGGAGCGATGCGGCGAGATCCTCGTAGCCGAGCAGCTCACCGTACGCGAAGAGCACCGACGCGCGCCGGCATTCGGCGAACGCGCGGAACGCGCGCGATGGCGCGCACAGTGCGGCGTTCCGCGCCGCTTGGAGCGCCTCGCGGGGACGGCCGGCGATCTCGTCCGCCATCGAGCGCGTCATCTCGAGCCAGAAGCGGTTGTACTCCAGTCCCGCGGCGTCCCACGGCACGTCGCGCGCACGGACCAGGATCGTTTCCCAGAGCGCGAAGTCGAGCACTTCGACGGCGATGTACGCGAGCGCCGCGACGAGGTTCCCCTCGAGAAAACGGTCGCGCTATCGCGAGCGGTCGAGCTGCGCGAGCGCCGCCTCGAACGCCGCCGACGCGTCGCCGAAGTCGCCGCGTGCCTTCGCGATCCAGCCGCGGCATTCGAGCGCGCGCGCGTAGACGACGTCGCTCGCGGGATCGACCTCGTCGAGCGCCGCGTCGGCGTGCTCGAAATCGCGCCGCTGGTAGAGCGCGAGCCCCTTCCCGAGCGCGATCTCCGAGCGGATCGCCACGTCGGTATCGGCGTCGGATGCGCGCTGCTCCGCCTCGTGCAGAATGGCAAGGCCTCGCGCGACGTCACCTCCGCGGGCGTACGCCGTGCCGAGGAGCATCGCGGCG
>DATHLN010000206.1:0-20477 GCA_035488115.1 Candidatus Limnocylindrales bacterium
ACCGCCGCAGGTCGGCCCGCCGCCGCAAGCGGCGCCGCCGCCGCAGGCCGCCGCGGCGCCGGCTGCGCCGCCCCAGCCGGCTCGGCCGGAGCGCCCGGCGTTCCGCTACGACGAAGACGTCGTCGAAGCGCGGTTCACGCCGGCGCCGCCGCGGATCGAGCCGCCGCCGCAGCCGCGTCCGGTCGCGCCGGAACCCCCGGCTGTCGCGCCTGAACCGGCCGCCGCCGCATCGCAACCGGCCGTCACCGCGTCCGAACCGGCTGCCCCCGCCTCCGAGGTCGAGGCCCCGCAGGCCCCGGAACCGGAGACCGAAGCCGAGCCGACCGAGGTCAATCCGCAGATCACCGACGCGACGCTGGAACGGCTCGTCGCGGAGATCTCGCTCCCGGAACCGCCGGTCAGCGAGCCGAAGCTCGTCGAACCGCCGCACACCGTCGCCGAGGAGCCACAGGCTGCAGAGCCGGCGATGCCGGACGCGGAGGTCGCGGCCGGTTCCGTCGCGGCGCTTCCCGAAGAGCCGGAGCACGTCGACGAGGTCGCGACCGCGCAAGCGCCGAGCGCCGCGGTCGCCGAGCCGGTTCGTCCGCCCGAGCCCGCCGCTGCGGCGCCGACCGCGCCGGCGCCCGAACCCGTCGCACCGGCCGCCGAGGCCGCGCGATCCGCGGCCGAACCAGCCGTCGCCGAACCGGCGGTCGTCGAACCGGCCGCCGCCCAACCCGCAGTCGCCGCACCGGTCCCCGAGCCGGTCGCTCCGGAAGCGGTCGCCGAGCCGGTTCCCGCCGCGGTCACCAAGCGCGTGCGGCTGGTGTTCGCGCGCGATGCGCTCGAGCGGGCGCTGCAGTTCCTCGAACAGTCCGATTACGGCGGTCTGATCACGCATCTGTTCGCGATCCGTACGCTGTTGCCGACGGCGTTCGTCGGGCTCAACGGCGAGGTCCCGGGCAAGCTCGTCGCCGAGCGCGAGGCGCTGCGCGGCGTGATCGACCGGTTGTTCATCAAGATGCGGATGCCGCGCTACGCGCTGACCGGCAAAGATCTCGAAGACCGCAGCAGCCGCTCCGCGCTCGCGGAGCTCGTGCGCGCGCTCCAGGATGCGAAGCCGGCCGAAGAGACGGAGATCGGCGACGCCGCGGTCGTCCTCGAAGGGCCGATCGAAGTCTCGCACTTGCTCCCGCACGTCGCCTCGCTCGAGTCCGAACCGCTCGGCAGCGCGCGCCCATGGCTGATCCTCGCCGAGCTGCTGCCTTCGTCGTTCGTCCGGCCGCGCGGCGGCGAAGCGATGAACACGTATCGCAGCGCGCTGATCGGCACGTTCACCAACGTCGCCGCGCTGCCGTTCGACGAGTTCCACCGCGTGCTCGCCGGGACGCAGAACGCCGCGCTCGACGCCGCGCTGCGCGACGTGCGCCTCGCGCTGCGCGACGCGCTCGAAGCAGCAGCAGCCAAAGCGTAAGGACGTGCTCGGCGTTCAGCTCGCGTACACCGGCGAGTTGCTCGTCCCGGGGATCGTCATCGGGATCATCGGGATCGCGCTCTTCAGCATCGCGCAGTTCTGGCCGCAGTCGAAGAAACCGGTCGTCACCGCCGTCTCGCCGGTCGAGACGATCCCGCTCGGCCCGAACCCCGCCTGGCAATCGACGTCGACCGGGCCGGTCGCCGTGTTCGCGCGCGACGTCAGCTGGCCGGCGCTGGTCGATCCCGAAGCCGGCGAGCTCGACGAGGGCGAGCGGCGGCGCGTGATCGACGGGCTCGGAATCGTCGGCGACGTGTGGAGCGCGGGGATCCTGGCGAAAGCGTTCGACGAAGAGGAAGGCGATCTGCGCGTCGCGGCGATCGAGTCGCTCGGCCAGTGCGAAGGTGAGATCGTCGGGCCGACGCTGGAGCGCGCGTACGCCTCGTACGCGATCCCCGAACGCTACGCCGCGATCGACGGCGCGTCGCGCCGCGGCGACGTCGCGCTGCTCGAGCGCGCGCTGCGCGACACCGACGGGACCGTCGCGCTCGCCGCGGCGTACGGCCTGCACCGCGCGAAGCGCGACGACTTGATCGAGACGAACCTCGCCGACCGCAACGACGCCCGCGCGAACGAGATCCGCCGCGTGCTGCCGATCCTCTCCGGCGTGTAAGCTGCCCGCGCTTAGATCGGCGGAATCTTGCGGCCGAAGTACTCGGCGATGACGTGCTGGGCGATCGGTGCGGCGACCGAGGCGCCGTAGCCGCCGGACTTCTCCATGAAGACCGCCATCGCGATCTTCGGGTGATTCGTCGGCGCCCACGCGACGAACCACGTCGTGTTCGGACCGTGGCCGCCTTCGGTCTCCGCCGTGCCGGTCTTCCCGGAGAACGGCAAGCCGGGGATCTCGAGCCCGTACGCGGTGCCGCCGGGCTTCGTCACCGCGGCCATCCCGACTTGGACTTCCTTGATCGCTTCTTTCGTCACGTTGGGGCGTCGGATCACCTCGTGGTCGAAGCGCTGCAGCACCTTGCCGCGCGGCGAGCGGATCTCGGCGACGATGTGCGGCCGGTAGAGCGTTCCGCCGTTCGCGACCGTCGCCGCGACGCTCGCGATCTGCAGCGGCGTGGCCTGCATCGAGCCTTGCCCGATCGCAAGCTGGCACGCGTCGCTCTTCTCGAGGTGATAGCCCTTGCCGAACGTCGCCTGCACCCACTCCTCGGTCGGCCAGTTGCCGGGATACTCGCCGGGCAGATCGATCCCGAGCTTCGAGCCGAGGCCGTACTGCGTCGCGTAGTACCGCAGCCGGTCGTTACCGAGCCGCCAGCCGAGCTGGTAGAAATAGCCGTCCGACGACGCGGCGAGCGCGCGCTCGAAACCGACGCTGCCGAGCCCGCCGGCCGCGATGTCGACGAACGTCGTGCCGTAGCAGTACCACGCACCCGAGTCGTAGAGCACCTGATGCGGCTTGATCACGCCGCTGCTGATCGCGCCGGTTCCGGTGACCATCTTGAACGTCGAGCCGCTCGGCGACGCGGCGCCGATCGCACGGTCGTAGAGCGGGTTCAGCCGGTCGCGCAGGATCGCGGCGTACTTCTTCTCGTCGATCGGCGTCGCGAACTCGTTCGGGTCGAACTCCGGCATCGACGCGAGCGCGAGCACGCCGCCGTTGTTCGGGTCGAGCACGACGACCGCGCCGGCCAACCGGACGCCGCCGCGGGCCTTGCCCCATTTGATCAGCTGCGCGCGGAGATTCTTCTCGACGATCTTCTGCAAGCGCCAGTCGATCGTCGTCACCAGCGTGTTTCCCGGGACGGGATCGAGCGGTTTCAGACGGCGCACGAGCGCGCCCGACGCGTTCACCTCGACCTGCTCGCCGCCGGCACGCCCGTGCAACCATTGGTCGTACGTGTTCTCGAGCCCGTCCTTCCCGGTGACGTCGTTCGGCGAATAGCCCTGCCGCTTGCGCGCGTTGTACTCGTCCTCGTCGATGATCCCGACGTAACCGAACATGTGCGAGCCCGTTTTGCGGTACGGGTAGTCGCGCACCGGCTGCTCTTCCATGTCGACGCCGCGCAGATCGCTCTGCGCCTCGGCGAGCCGCGCGGTCTGCGCCGGGGTGAGATCGGTCGCGAGGATCACCGGGCCGTACGGCTCGTACGTCTGCACCTCATCGAAGCTGGCGTAGTTCTTGCCGTGGTGGTGCAGCAGGCGGTTGCGCAGCTTCTCGGCCGGAAGATGCAGCACGTCGGCCAGCATCGCGAGCGTCTTGTCGACGTCGGTGATCTCGCTCGGGATCAGCGCGCACACGAACGAGGGGCGCGAGCGCACCAGCACGACGCCGCGCTTGTCGACGATCAAACCGCGCGGCGCGGCGACCGGGATCACCTGGATCTGGTTGGCGCGCGCCTGCGCGGCGAACGACTCGCCCTGGACCAGTTGCACGTCGACCAGCCGCACGACGATCGCGATCAGCGCGAACGCGAGCACCGCGCCGAACACGACGACGCGCAGGATGCCGCGCTCGCCGGACTCGGGAAGACGGTCGACCGCGGCCATCAGTCGTACCCGTACCGCTGGATCGTCGTCTTGTCGGTCACGAGCCGCCCGCGGATCACCAGCCATGCGAACGCGACCAGCGCGGTGAGCAGCGCGCGCCACAGCGCGGTGTGCGCGTGGACCGATGCGTAGCCCGGCGGGAAGCCCTCGATCCGCATCACCGACCAGAACACGACGTCGCGCACGAGCACGGCGGCGCCGCAGAGCATCGACGGCACGAACGCGCCGTCGGCGAACATCCGCCGCGTGAAACCGCCGACCAGCAGCGCGACGATCGTCGTCGAGATCGTCCACCCGCCGCCGGTCCCGGCGAAGATGTCCTCCAGCAATCCGGCCGGCAGCGCGAGCAGGACGCCGCGCCGCGCGCCCGCGCGCACGGCGTACAGCACCACCGCGATCGTGACCAGCGACGGCACCGCGCCGCGAAACGCGAGCAGCGGGACGAGCACCGTCTGCACCAGCGCGAGCAGCGCCGTCCAGCCGAGCCACGGCCAGTAGGCCGGACCGACCGCGATCTCGATGCTGCGGTATTTCCTACGGTAGAACGACGACACGCGAGAGCGCCCCGAGGTCGGCGGCGGGCTGGACGATCGCGGTCTGATCGAGCGCGCCCGCCGCGGCGGGCTCGATCTGCTTGATGCGGCCGATCAGGACGCCGGCGTGGAACGAGCGGCCCTCGCCGGTGACGACGCGGTCCCCGACGTGCAGCTTCGCGTCCTGCGAGACGTACTGCAGCTTCACGCGTGTCGAGGTGCCGACCGCGATCGCCCACCAGCGGCCCTTCTGCACGACCGCGGGCAGCTTCGAGGTCGCGTCGGTCACCAGCAGCACTTTCGATGAGAGCGGGCTCACCTCGACGATCCGCCCGACGACGCCGCGACCGGTTACGACGCCGTCGTCGCGATGCACGCCGTCCTTCGCGCCGCGGTCGATCGTGATGACGTGCGTCGCCGCCTCGGGATCGTAGCCGATCACGGTCGCCTCGATGCCGTCGGGATGCGCGAGCTTCGCCGCGGCGACGTCCTGCGCCGCCGGGATGCGCGCGAGCCGTTCGCTCAGCTCGTCGTTCTGCCGCAGCAGCGCTTCGTTCTGCGCGCGGAGGCGCCCGTTCTCAGCGGCGAGCCCCGGCGTGCGCGCGACGACGTCGCCGATCCCGCGCACGCCGTTCACGACCCACGCGGCGGCGAGCTGCAGATACGTGCTCACCGACGTCACCGTCGCCGTGAGCGGTGACGTTCTACCGGCGCGCGCGAAGTCGAGCTGCAGCAACGCGATGAGAGCGGCCAGAATGACCGCTCCGATCAGCGCGAATAGCTTTCTTTCATCCCGATTCGTAACGATTGGTACCACCTCGTCAGCCGGTCCGCGTGCGGCCGCAGCCGTTCGAGCAGACCAGGCGACGCGAGAATCTCGCCGGCGCCGCGTGCCACGCAACCCAGGGGATCGTCGGCGACCGTCGTCGGCACGTTCGTGCGCGCGCCGATCTCGCCTGCGAGTCCGGGGACGAGCGCGCCGCCGCCGGTCAGCACGATCCCCGCTTCGAGCAGCTCGCCCGCGAGATCGGGCGGGCACGCTTCGAGGATCGACCAAGCGGCGCGCGCGATGCGGTCGACGCCGTCGAGCATCGCGGCGGCGACGAGCTCTTCGTCGACCGTGCGCCGGCCGGGACGCAGGTTGCGCATGTCGGTGCCGGAGACGGTAACCGGCGCGCGGCCCGGCGCGCGGCCCGCGTAGCCGCGCTCGATCTTCAGCCTCTCGGCGGTCAGCACGCCGATTCCGAAGTACTCCTGGCGCAGCTTCGCCGCGATCGCGGCGTCGAACGTGTCGCCGCCGACCTTGATGGAGTTCAGCGCGACGACGCCGCACAGCGTGAGCACCGCGATCTCGGTCGTCCCGCCGCCGATGTCGATGACCATCGCCGGCCGCGTCCCGGTGATGTCCAGCCCGGCGCCGACCGCCGCCGCGACCGCCTGCGGCACGAACTCGGTCGTGCGCGGGCCGGCGGCGCGGATCGCCTCCTCGACCGCCTTGCACTCGATGTCGGTCGCACAGCCCGGGACGCAAGCGATCACGCGCGGCGCGACGCGCGGGCGGGCGGCGAGCGCGCGGTCGACGACCGTCTTCACCAGCGCATGCGCGCCGCGGAAATCGGAGATCGTCCCGCCGCGCAGCGGCCGGACGACGCGGATGCGTCCCGGGGTCCGGCCGTCCAGCTCCTTGGCGGCTTGGCCGACCGCGATGATCGCGTCGTCGCTGGTCCGGTAGGCGACGACCGACGGTTCGCTGACCAGGATCCCGGAGTCGTGCGAGTAGACGACGGTGTTGGCCGTGCCGAGGTCGATCCCGAGGTCGGGGCTGAACGTCGCCCTGAGCGTCCCGGCCAAGCTCATCGTGCGGGGGCCTTTGCGTGGGTGGGCTGGAGTTTGTAGCCGACGCGGGGGAGCGCGGCGGCGAACGCGGCGAGCGGGAAGCCGACGACGGTGAAGTAGTCGCCGTCGATCCGCTCGACCAGGGTCGCCGCGAAGCCTTGGATCCCGTACGCGCCGGCCTTGTCGAGCCCGTCGCCGCTCGCCGCGTACGCGGCCAGCGTCTCTTCATCGAGATCGGCGAAGCGGACGCGCGTCGATACCACCTCGGCGAGCGAGGCGGACGTGCGGTCGTTCCGCAGCGCGAACGCGGTGTGCACGACGTGCCAGCGGCCTGAGAGCCGGCGCAGCATCGCGGCGGCCTCCGCGACGTCCCGCGGCTTGTCGAGCGCCTCGCCGTCGACGTCGACGGTGGTATCGCCGGCGACGATCAGGTCGTCGGACGGTTCGGCGGCCGCGGCTTTTCCGCGCGCGTGGCGCAGCGCCAGCTCGACCGGCGTCAGGTGCGGGAGCGGCGTCTCGTCGTAGCCGCTCGGGACGACGCGCACATGCAAACCCAGCGAGGCGAGTAACTCGCGCCGGCGAGGTGATGCGCTGGCGAGCGCGACCGCGGTGAGAGGCGCTGCGTGTCCGATGAGCTCAGTGTACGTTGCCCTGCGCACGCTGACAACGTTTCCACGAAAAGTTCGTCCGTCACCGTACCGAGCGGCGTGCGCGCGCTCACACGACGTCGAGCCGCGTGACGTCCTCGGCCGACTCGCCGCGCACGACGCGCCGGTGGTGCCCGTCGCGCACGAACACGACCGGCGGCCGCCCGAAGCGGTTGTAGTTGCTCGCCATGCTGTACGTGTATGCGCCGGTCGTCCGCATCGCGAGCAGATCGCCGGCGGCGAGGTCGCGGGGCAGCACGTAGTCGCCCATCTCGTCGTTCTCGCAGGTCCGCCCGGTCAGCGTCGCCGGCTCGTCGGGTCCGAGGTCCCGCGCGGCGAGCACCTCCGGGAAGTGGCGCGCCCCGTAGAGGATCGGGCGCGGGTTGTCGGTCAGCCCGCCGTCGAGGATCACGAACCGGCGGTGCCCCTGTGGCTTCACCGCCATCACGCGGTACAAGGTAGTTCCGGCCCGGGCGACCAGCGCGCGGCCCGGCTCGACCCAGAGCCGGATCCCCCCGGCCGCGCGCTCGGCGAGCCCGGCCGCGAGCGCCTCGAGATCGAGCGGGCGCGGATCGTCCGGGCCTTCTTCGACCCCGATCCCGCCGCCGCAGATGAGCTCCCCGACCCGGAGCCCCAGCGCGGCCGCCGTCCGCGCCGCCGCGAGCAGCTCCTCGACGTTCGCGACGAAGGGGCCGAGCTCGGAGATCTGCGAGCCGACGTGCGCGTGCAGCCCGATCAGGCGCAGCCGCGGCAGCTCGCCGACGCGCGCGAGCATCGCCGGGAGCGCTTCGACCGGCGTCCCGAACTTGGTGTTCTCGCCGCCGGTGCGGACGAACGCGTGCGTGTGCGCCTCGATCCCGGTGTTGACGCGCAGCATCACCTCGACCGGTGGGCCGTCGTCGCCGTGCGCCTCGACGATCGCGGCGAGGCGCTCGAGCTCTTCGCGGTTGTCGACGACGGTGAACGCGACGCGGCGCTCGGCGATCGCGCGCAGCTCCTCGTCCGTCTTGCCGCAGCCGTGGAAGTACATCCGCGCGCTCGGGAAGCCGCCGCGCTCGGCCGTGACGAGCTCGCCGAGCGAACAGACGTCGAGCCGGAGCGGCGTCGCGGCGAGGTGCTCGGCGAACGCCGCGCAGAGGAACGCCTTGCCCGCGTACGCGACGCCGATCCCGCGCGAGCCGAAGGCGCGCTCGAAGCGATCGATCTCGAGGTCGAGCTCGTCGAGGTCGATCACGAACAGCGGCGTGCCGTACGTCTCTGCCAGCTCGCGCGCGTTGACGCCGCCGATCGACTCGTCTCGTGCGAACGTCTCGTCCGTCATCACCGCGCGTACAATCCGTGCTCGCCGATGTAGCGATACACGGGCTCAGGGACCAGGTAGCGGACGCTCTCCTTCGCCTGCAGACGGTTGCGGATCAGCGTCGCCGACTCGGCGACGACGGGGAGATCGAGCATGCGGATCTTCGCGCGCCGCTCCGGCGCGAGCCCGGAGAGCGCGCGGTCGAGATCGTCGTGCGTGACCTCGCCGCGCGGCGCGACGACGAGCGCTTCGATCAAATCGACGACTTCGTCGAGCCGTTTCCAGCGCGAGCGCACCAGCGAGTCCGCACCGACGACGAACGTCAGCACCGCGCCGGGATGGCGCGTTTGCAAGCGCGGGAGCAGATCGGCGGTGTAGCCGCTGGCCTCGGGATCGAGGTCGCTCTCGTCGAGCGCGAACGCGACGTTCGCGGCGATCGCGAGGCGGATCATCTGCGCCCGCTGCTGCGGCGTCGCGCCCATCGCGCCGTCGCGGTAATGCTGTCCCGCGCGCGTCGGCACGAAGAGCACGCGCTCGAGCGCGCACGTCTCACGCACCGCTTCCGCGACGAACAGATGTCCGTTGTGAATCGGATCGAACGAGCCGCCGAACACGCCCAGGCGCATCAGCTGTAGTCGAACTCCACGCCGGCGATGCGCACGGTGTCGCCTTCGTGCACGCCGAGCTCGCGCAACTTCTTCTCGACACCCATCTTCGCGAGGATCTGCTCGAAGCGCGCGAGCGCTTCGTCGGAGTCGAAGTCGGTCATCCGCGCGAGCCGCTCGACGCGCTCGCCGCTGATCACGTAGACGCCGTCGTCGACGTGGATCTCGAACGGCTCGTCGGCGGTGAGCTCGATCTGCGCGGGCTCCGGTTGCGCGATCGCCGGCAGCGGCGTCGCGCGAATCGTCTCCCAGGTCGCGTAGATCAGCTCGCGCACGCCCTCGCCGGTCGCGGCGGAGATACCGCGCAGGCCGGGGATCCGATCGTGCAGCGCCTCGAAGGTCTCGCGCGCCTGCGGCAGATCGAGCTTGGTGATGACGACGATCACCGGCCGCTCGAGCAGCGCGGCGTTCCACGCGCGCAGCTCGGTCTCGATCGTCTCCTTGTCCGCGAGCACCTCGTCCGGCGGCTTGTCGCCCGCGATAAGGTGCACGAGCACGCGCGTGCGCTCGACGTGGCGCAAGAAGCGGTCGCCGAGCCCCGCGCCTTCGTGCGCTCCTTCGATGAGACCCGGGACGTCGACCATCACGAACGACTCGAAGTCCGCGACGCGCACGACGCCGAGCTGCGGCTCGAGCGTGGTGAACGGATAGTCGGCGATCTTCGGCCGTGCCGCGCTGACGACGGAGAGCAGCGTCGACTTGCCGGCGTTCGGCAATCCGATCACGCCCGCATCGGCGAGCAGCTTCAATTCGAGACGCAGCTCGCAGCGCTCGCCGGGCGCACCTTTCTCCGCGAAGCGCGGCGCTTGGCGCGCGGCGGTCGCGAAGTGCTGGTTGCCGAGCCCGCCGCGCCCGCCTTTCGCGACGCGCACGCGCTCGAACGGCGTGCTCATGTCGGCGAAGAGCCGCGAGTGCGCGCGGTTTCCCTCGGGATCGAGCTCGGTGCGCGTCACGAGCGTCCCGACGGGAACGCGGATCAGGAGATCGTCGCCGGCCTTCCCCGACTTGTTCGAGGTCGATCCGGCCTTGCCGGACTCGGCGCCGAATTGTTTCTTGAAGCGGAAGTCGACGAGCGTTCCGAGCTCCGGATCGGCGAGCAGCACGACGTCGCCGCCGCGGCCGCCGTCCCCGCCGGCGGGGCCGCCCTTCGGGACGTATTTCTCGCGGCGCCAGGCGACGATGCCGTCGCCGCCGTTCCCCGCGGCGACGCCGATCGTCGCCTCGTCGATGAACTGCAAGTTTAAAGGCGCTCCGCCCCAGGCTGCGCGCCCCCCACGCGATGCGTGGGGCCCCCGGTCCGACCTCGCAACGACCGGGGAAACCGTGCACGATGCTCCTGCGCTCGGTCCATCACGGCATCGGCGAAAGGAAAAAGAGCCGCGATCACGGCTCTTTCGGTGGTCGGGCCGAAGGCCGGCTCAGGCAGCCGCTGGGATGACGTTGACGTGCTTCCTGTCCTTGGAGCTCGTGAACGTGACGTGGCCCTCGACGACGGCGAAGATCGTGTGGTCGCGGCCGATCATGACGCCCTGGCCGGGGTGGAATTTGGTCCCGCGCTGCCGGACGATGATGTTGCCCGGGATGACCAGCTCGCCGCCGTAGCGCTTCACGCCAAGGCGCTGGGCGTTGGAGTCGCGCCCGTTGCGCGTGGACCCCGCACCCTTCTTGGACGCGAACAGCTGAAGGTCGAACCGGAACATAGCCGGAGAACTATACCAGAGCCCCGGGCCTCGGGTCAAACGGCACCGTCCGTCCGACTTGCTTGGCATCCCGGCCGAGCCGCGAAGCGGCGGTCCTCCATCGTCACCGCGCTCGGCGGGCGTCGTCGACGACCTTGTCGATCGCCGCCGCAACGCTCGATGCGCACCGCGTGATGATGTCGCCGTGGTCGCACCCGTCGACCTCGACGCGCGAGCCGGCCGATGAGTATCGAGTCAGTGGTGCGGTGAAGTCGCGCATGAACTTCCGTGCCGCTTGGTGTTGGTCCGGCGGAAGCGGCCAGTTCAAGAAAACGTCCGAGGCCGCGACGACGGTCAAGGGCAACCGTCCGTACTGACGCTGCTCGTTACGAAGCTCCGCCGGGCTGATCGTTCGGTCGGACGTCTGATCGGAATTGTAGGCTCGCCACCACTCGGCACGCGCTTGCCGCTGAGCCTTTACGGCGGCGAGTGAAGCCGGCAGCGCTTCGTCATGCTCGGTGCACACGCCGTAGATCTCGGTGCCCGGCTTCAACGCGCCGTGCTCGGCTGCGGCGGTACACGCCTTCGCTGCGGCCGTGCCTTCGGCAAAGATCGGCTCGAGCGCGGGTGCGACCGAAAACAGCGCCGGTTCTTGGTCCTCGATGTCCGGCTCGACGAGGACCAGACCTGCAAGCTCATCGAGATGCCGATCGGCGTACAACCGTGCGGAGAGCGTGCTCGAAGAATAGCCCACGAGAACGACGGGCCGTGCGATCGCAGCCTTGTCGAGGAGCGCCCGCAGATCGGCGACGGTCGCGGCGGCATCGCGCGGCAGCGGTCCCGGATCGCTGAACCCGAACCCGGCGCGATCGTACGAGCACACCTGCGTGTGCTGCGCAACGAAGGGCTGCACGAAGCGCCAGCTCGACGTGTCGTCGCTCTCGTTGGCATCGAGGAGAACGGTCGGCGAGCCGCTACCCGTGCAATACACGTTCAATCGCCGTCCGCCGATGTCGACCAGCCGTTGGGCGCGGAGATACGGCGTCGCATCGAACTGCTCTTCGGCGACGTCGGGCAAACGAAACAGCGCGTCGTCGAGCGCATCCGGAAAGCGCATGCCGTCGTACGTCACATGCCATGATGCCCGCTCGCCGCCGATCCCGAATTGGCCGAACCCATGCCAATTCATATCGATGCTCGTCGTCATCCAATATCCGTGAACCGCGCCGAAGTGAAGCTCGGCAAACGAGACGCCTTCGACTGCGGGCGCGTGGAAGCGCATGCTGCAAAATCGCGTGTGGGCGATCTCGATCACCACGTCGGCGAGCGGATGCATCTTGATGTCGCCGTTTCGCGCCGCCAATTGAAGGTGTCGACCTGGTTCGCCCCCTGGGCACACGGCCGGGCCCGCCGCGCTGATACGGTATGAGCTCGGACCGAGCGCCTTGACCATGCCGATGACCTTCAGCTGCTCGTCGGACGCAGCCGATGGCGGTGGCGCCGGCTTCGGCGGGGGTTCGATGCCGTAGCGCAACCAGTCGTACGCGCCGGTCCACGTCGGGTTGAAGAGCGGCGAGCGCGAGAGGAGATGACTGTGCGGTCTGTTCGCGATTGACGAGAGATCATCACTCGCCCGATGACTCGTTGCCCACGATCCGCTCGGCTGTCCCCATGGGGTCCCTCCCCCGGTCCATATTCGGAAGATGGCCCTGCCGTGGCGATCGAGTAACGCGGTACTGATCTTCCCTTGCAAGGTGACGTCGAAGAGGAACGTGACGAACGGCGGCTCCGGCAGATCGCGCATGGTCGCGATCGTGTCCGCGTACAATTTCTCGTCGTCGGCCGTCGGAGTGCCGGCGAACGTCAGCGACGGAAAGACGAGCAGTACCGCAACGATCGCGATCGTGGCGAGGCGGGATGTCACGCTGGCAGGTCCTCTCGGCGTCTCGCGCGGGCGAGTCGTTTTGCGGATGCAACGTTCCGCCGCAGCAGGTCGTCGCGTCGGCGCTATACGGAAACGGCCGTTCGGCGCGTCTCCACGCGCATCGCGATCGGGCCCCCCGGCCGCAGCGTGACGAGCGGCTCGAGCGGGATCTCGGCGGGATGAAGGCCGACGAAGCGCAGGCGGCGGGCGAGCGTGGCCAGGACGAGGACCGCCTCGGTCCAGGCGAAGCTCTCACCGATGCAGACGCGGTTGCCCCCGCCGAACGGGAAGTACGCGAAGCGCGGCAGCCCGGCCGTCTCGCCGTTCGACCAGCGCTCCGGGCGGAAGGCGTCCGGCTCGCGCCACAAGCGCGGGTTCCGGTGGGTGACGAGCTGCGAGACCAGCACCACCGAGCCGGCCGGGACGTCCCAGTCGCCGAGCCGGATCGGCCGGATCACGCGGCGGCCGAGGATCCACGCGGGCGGCCGAAGGCGCATCGCTTCGGCGACGACGTCGCGGGTGAAGGTCAGCCGCGGGTAGTCGGCCGGGACGGGGTCGCGGTCGCCCAGGACGGCGTCGAGCTCGGCGTGGAGGCGTTCCTCGGCGGCCGGGTGGCGGGTCAGAGCGTCCCACGTCCACGCGAGTGCGTTGGCGGTCGTCTCGTGGCCGGCGAGCAGCAGCGTGAGCGCCTCGTCGCGCACGAGCTCGACCGGCATCGGCGCGCCGTCCTCGTCGCGGACCGAGAGCAGGATGGACAGCAGATCGCCGCGGTCGCGCCCGTCGCGGCGGCGCTCCCCGATCATCCGGTAGACGACGGCGTCGAGCGACGCGCGGGCGGCCTTGAACCGCCGCGTCGCGGGATGCCACGGCAGGTGGTCGAGCAGCTCGCCGAACGCGCTCAGGCTCGCGGGGAAGACGTCCATCGTCGCGGTGACCGCGCGGCCGATCGCGTCGGCGTCGTCGTCGACGTCGGCCGAGAACAGCGTCGCCGCGGCGATCCGCAGCGCGAGCCGGTTCATCAGCGCGTCGACGGCGACCACTGCTCCGTCCTCGAGCCGCTCTGCGGCCTCGCGCGCCGCGTCGATCATCGTGGCCGCGTAGCCCGCGACCCGCTCGCGGTGGAACGCCGGCTGCACCAGCCGCCGCTGCTTCAGATGCAGCGGCTCGTCGCTGGTCAGAAGCCCCTCGCCGAGCAGCCGCCGCATCCGCCGCAGGCCGCGGCCTTTGATCACGTCGTAGCCGCTCGCGGTCAGGATTTGCTCGATCAGCGCGGGTTCGTCGAGGAACCAGAACCGCGCCCGCGGCATCCGCCAAGACGCGACCGGTCCGTACGTCCGCGCGACCCGGGCGAGGAACGCCGGGATCCGCGCGAGGCTTCCCGTCGCCGACATGCTGCGGGCCGCGTCGAGCGGTGAGGGACCGGCGGGGAAGCGCGAGGTCATGCTCCGTTGTACTCCGCGGGGCAGCGCTTTGTCACTTCCCCGCGAGGGGCGGACGATTCGAGGAACCAAGCGCTCCCGCATGCGCGAACTCCTCACGACCATGCTGACGCGCGCGCTTCCCGCGCTCTTTCTCGCGGTCGCCGCCGTCCCGGTCCCGGCAGGTGCGGCGCCGCCGGCTACGATGCCGCTCGCGCCGCAGCTCGCGCCGTTCGCGTGGCTCGCCGGAGGTGCGTGGCGTGCGGACCTGAGCGCGCTGCCGGGCGGCGTGAAGTTCATCGAGACCCGCTACGACGTCGCGCCGAACGGCGTCATCCGCTTCACCACGAAGTTCGTGCGGCCGGACGGCACGATCGCGAACGGCTATGCCGGCAACCTCTACTACGACGCCGCCGCGAAGCACTTGACGCTGTGGTACACGGACCCGCGCGGCGAGGTCACCCAAGGCCCGGTCACGCTGAACGGCGACGTGTGGACGATGACGTTCACCGGCGACGGCGCGATCGTGGGGAAGCCCGGCCCGGCGAACTTCCGCGTGGACGTCGCGCGCCGCACCGATGACGCCTACAAGTGGACGCTCTCGGTCGACGCCGGCGGCGGCGCCTGGAAGCCGGTGTTTTCGCTCGACTACCTCCGCAGCGCGGGCTGACGGCGGGCAAGCGGGCGCAGCGGGGGAGGGGCGTTCTTCGCGTCTCCGAACCCCGTCGTGTTTTGGAGCAACGCCGCGTCGTCATCACGGGGCTGGGCGCGATCACGCCGCTCGGCAACACCCGCCAGGCCTTCTGGGAAGGACTGATCGCGGGCCGCAGCGGCGTGGGGCCGACGACCGTCTTCGACACCTCCAAGCTGCCGACGCGCATCTCGGCCGAGGTCAAGGGATTCGACCCCGACGCGCTCTTCGGCCGCCGTGAGGCGCGCCGGATGGACCGCTATGCCCAGATGGCGCTGGCCGCCGCGCGCGAGGCGATCGAGGACGCGAAGTTCCCTGAAGATCCCGAGGTGCGCGAAAACACCGGGGCGATCGTGGCGACCGGGATCGGCGGGATCATCACGATCGAGAACACGACCTTCGAGGTCGGGCCGAAGCAGTCGTGGGACCGCATCTCGCCGTTCTTCGTGCCGATGCTGATGGGCAATGCCGCCTCGGCGCAGATCTCGATGAACTACGGGCTGCGCGGGCCGGTCTTCGCGCTCTCCTCGGCCTGCGCGAGCGCGAACGACGCGTTCTGCGTCGCGTTCGACAAGGTCGTCCTCGGCGAAGCGGTCGCGGTCGTCACCGGCGGCAGCGAGGCCGCGGTGATCCCGACCGCGATGGGCGGCTTCTCCTCGATGAAGGCGATGTCGACGCGCAACGAGGATCCGGAGCGCGCCTCGCGCCCGTTCGACAAGGACCGCGACGGATTCGTCCTCGGCGAGGGCGCGGGGATCATGGTCTTCGAGGACCGCGAGCACGCGCTCGCGCGCGGCGCGAAGATCTACGCCGAAGTGCTCGGCTACGGCCAGTCGGCCGACGCCTTCCACATCGCGCAGCCCGACCCTGAATCGAGGGGCGTCGTGCTCGCGCTCGAGCGCGCGCTCGCGCGCAGCGGCGTGCGCAAAGAACAGGTCGGCTACGTGAACGCGCACGGGACCTCGACGCCGCTCGGCGACGCGGCGGAGTCGCAGGCGATCGCGCGCGTCTTCGGCGAGCACGCGACGAGCGGCAAGCTCGCGGTCTCCTCGACGAAGTCGATGCACGGCCATCTGCTTGGCGCGGCCGGCGCGATCGAAGGGATCGCGACGGCGCTCGCGCTGCACGACGGCATCCTGCCGCCGACGATCAACTACGAGACCCCCGATCCCGAGTGCACGCTCGACTACGTCCCGAACGTCGCGCGCAAGGCCGAGGTCGAGGTCGCGTTCTCGAACGGCTTCGGCTTCGGCGGCCACAACACGACCGTGGTGTTCGGACGGCACGCATAACGCATGGCCGGTGAGAAGCGGCGCGCGAAGCTGCGCGCGCTGCTGAAAGCCGCGGGTGCCTCGGACGTGGACGCGAGCCGCGTCGAGGGCGCGTTCGTGCACGCCAGCGCGGGACGCGAGCAGTCGCTCGCGTCGAACGAACGGCTCGAGTTCTTCGGCGATGCGATCCTCGGTTTCGTCGCCTCGGCGTGGCTGATGAAGACCTATCCCGATCATACCGAAGGGATGCTCACGCGGCGCAAGGCGTTTCTCGTCAGCGGAACCGCGTGCGCGGAGACCGCGCGCAGGCTCGGCTTCAACGAGCTGGTCGTCGTCGGCGAAGGGATGGGCCGCACCGGCGGGACCGAGAACGAGAGCGTCCTCGCCGACGCGTTCGAGGCGTTCCTCGCGGCGCTCTACGAGGCGACCGATCTCCAGCGGGTAACGCGCTTCCTCGAGAAGGAGCACCTCGTCCCGGCCGATCGCCGCAACGCCGGCGAGCGCGACGCGAAGACCGACCTCCAGGAGTTCGCCCAGGGCGTCCTGCGGGTGACCCCGCTGTACTTCGAGCGCGCCGAAGGGCCGCCGAACGACCGCCGCTACACCTCGCAGGTCCGCGTCGGCGAGGAAATTTTGGGCGAGGGGATCGGGCCGTCGAAGAAGGCGGCCCAGCAGAGCGCCGCCGCGATGGCGCTCTCCACGTTACGAAAGCGTCATCCGGAAGCGCAGGCGGCGCCGGCGTCGAACACCGGGGGCCGGGTCATCGCGCTCGACAAGCGTCGCCGCCCACGTTCACCCCGTACGCCCGACAGCGGAGCGCCCGTCTAACCCCATGCGCCTCAAGTCTCTCAAAGTCTTCGGCTTCAAGACGTTCGCCGAGGCGACGACGCTCGATTTCCACGACGGCACCACCGCCGTCGTCGGACCCAACGGCTCCGGCAAGTCGAACCTGGTCGACGCGATCCGCTGGGTGCTCGGCGAGCAGTCTTCGCGCAGCCTGCGCTCGCAGAAGATGGAAGACGTGATCTTCGCCGGCAACAACGTGCGCAAGCCGCTCGGGATGGCCGAGGTCACGCTCACCTTCGACAACGCGGAGCGGATGCTGCCGCTGGACTTCGCCGAGGTGCAGATCACGCGGCGGGCGTACCGCGCCGGCGAATCGGAGTTCTACATCAACCGCGAGGCGGTGCGCCTGCGCGACGTGCACGAGCTGCTGATGGGGACCGGGCTCGGCCACGGCTCGTACGCGATCGTCTCGCAGGGGCAGATCGACTCGATCCTCTCCTCGAAGCCGACCGAGCGCCGCGCGCTCTTCGAGGAGACCGCGGGGATCGGGAAGTTCCTCGCGCGCAAGAACGAGGCGCTGCGGCGGCTCGAGGCGACGGAGCAGAACGCGATCCGCGTCAACGACCTCATCGCCGAGCTCGAGCGGCGCGTCCCGGAGCTCGAGACGCAGGTGCGGCGCGCGAAGCGCTACCGAAAGCTGACCGCGCGCGTGCGCGATCTGGAGATCCTCTCGTTTCTGCGCGCGTCGTCGTCGCGGCGCGCCGAGCGCGAGCGCGTCGCGGCGGATCTCGAGCAGCACGAGAACGCGCGCGCCGCGGCGGCCGCGCGCGCGGCGCGGCTCGGCGCGGAGATCGCGGCGCTGCGCGAGACGGTCTACACGCTCGAGCTCGAGCTCGACAACCACCGCGCGCAGGCGCAGAGCGCGCGCGCCGACGCGGCGCTCATCGAGGCCGATCTCGCCGCCGCGGTCGCGCGCCGCGACGGGCTCGAGCGCCAGTCCAGCGCCGTCGTCGCCGACCGCGAGCGCGTCGAGGGCGAGCGCGAGACGCTGCGCGAGCAGATCGCATCGCTCGAGGAGCGGCTCGCGCCGCTGACCGCGCAGACCGAAGGCTCGCGCGAGCGCGAGCTGGCGGCGTCGGCCGCGGTCGCGGACGCGCGCGGCGCGCTCGACGGCGTCTATCAGGAGCTGCGCGCGGTCGAAGCGCTCGCCGCGGAGCATGCGGCGAACGAGGCGGAGCGGCGCGCGCAGATCGCCTCGGCGCGGACCGAGATCGAACGGCTCGAGCGCGAGCGCGCGAGCGCGCTCGCCGAGCGCGATGCGCAGGCCAAGGCGGCCGACGAGGCGCGCGAGCGCTTCACCGAGCGCGAAGTGCTGATCGCCCGCTACGAAGCCGAGGCGGCGGGACAGCACGAGCGCGCGCGCGTCGCGCGCGAGCGCGGCGATGCGACCGCCGCGCGCGTCGCCGACCTGCAGCGGCGCCACCGCGAGATCGCATCCGAGCTCGCCGGCGCCGAGTCGCGGCTGCACACGATCGAAGAGCTCGAAGCCGCGCTCGAAGGGCACGCGCACGGGACGCGCGCGATCGTCGAAGCGTCGAACCGCGGCTTGCTGCGCGGGCTGCACGGCGTCGTCTCGAACCTGATCTCGACCGACGAGCGTTACGCGCGCGCGCTCGACGTCGCGTTCGGCGCGGGGCTCTCGAACATCATCGCCGAGACCTCCGAAGACGCCGAGGCCGCGGTCGCGTATCTCCGCGAGCGCGAGCTTGGACGTGCGACGTTCCTCCCGCTCGACACGCTCGCGCAGCGCGAAGGCCGCGAGCTGGGGACGCTGCGCGGCCGCGCCGGCGTGATCGGCTACGCGCACACGCTCGTGCGCGCCGAGCCGCGCTACCGCGGCATCGTCGCGTTCCTGGTCGGCCGCGTGCTGGTCGTCGACGAGCTGCGGACGGGGATCCGGTTGACCCGCGGCGAGGGTTTCCGCGACTCGATCGTGACGCTCGAGGGCGATCAGATCATGGGCGGCGGGGCGATCACCGGCGGCCGCTTCCGCAAGGAGCGCTCGATCCTCGCGCGGCGCGCGCAGGCCGAGACGCTGCGCGAGCGGATCCCGCAGCTGCGCGCCGAGCTGGAGCGGATCGAACGCGACGCCGCGGCGGCGAAAGCAGAGCTCGACGCCGCGAGCGCGGAGCGCGACTTGGCGACGAAGCTCGCGAACGAAGCGGAGGTCGCGCTGCGCGAGGTGCGCACGCAGCTCGAAGGGCTCGTCACCGAAGTCGAACGGCTCGACGCGGCGGTCGCGAGCGCGCAGACGCGCGCGGAGTCGCTCGAATCCGAAGAGCACGAGGTGCGCGCGCGGCTGCACGCGCTCGAGCGCGTCGCCGAGGATCACGTCGACCTCTCGGACCAGCGCGCCGCGCTCGAAGCGCAGCTCGCCGCCGCGCGCGAGCGGATCGCCGCGGTCGAGGTCGAGCAGAGCGAGGTCGTCGCGTCGGCGAGCGCGCTGCGCGAGCAGATCGCCGCGCTCAGCGCCGAGCACGACGCGGCCGTGACGCGCCTGGGTCTCCTCGACGCGGACGCGGAGCGCGCCGGTGCGGCGCGCGAGGCGATGCTGCGCGAGCTGGACGCGCTGCGCGCGCGCGCGGCGGAGCTGGAGGGCGCGGTGACCGCGGCGCGCGAGCGCGTCGCCGAAGCCGACACGGCGGTCGAGTCGTCGCGCCGGACGCTGGAAGCGCGCAAGGACGAGGCCGCGCAGCGCGAGGCCGACGAGCGCGTCGCGCAGAGCGCCGACCGCGAGGCGACGGCCGCCGGCGAGTACGGCCGCCGCCGGCTCGCCGAGATCGACGCCGAGCTCGGGATGCTGCAGCAGACCTTCGCGCAGCATCCCGCGACCGAGGACGAGCAGGCGGACGTGATCGCGCGCTACGAGGGCGAGCCGGACGAGGTCGCCGACGAGCTGCCGCGTTTGCGCGAAGAGCTCACCCGCTTGCAAGCCAACGTCAACCTGAACGCGGAGGCCGACCGCGACGAGCTCACCGAGCGCGAGCGCTTCCTGCGCGAGCAGATGGACGATCTGCACAAGGCGCGCGAGACGCTGCTCGCGACGATCGCGGAGATCGAGACGTCGTGCCAAGTGCAGTTCAACGAGACGTTCGACGCGGTGAAAAAGCAGTTCAGCGCCGTGTTCGCGCAGCTCTTCCCGGGCGGTGAGGCCGAGATGTGGCAGACGAACCCGGAGAACCTCAGCGAGACGGGGATCGAGATCTCGGTGCAGCCGCCGGGGAAGAAGATGACCGCGCTCGCGGCGCTCTCCGGCGGCGAGCGCGCGATGACCGCCTCGGCGCTGATCTTCGCGCTGATCGCGGTGAAGCCGTCGCCGTTCTACCTGCTCGACGAGGTCGACGCGGCGCTCGACGACGCCAACGTCGAGCGGCTCTCGACGAAGATCCGCGAGGTCAGCTCGACCTCGCAGATGCTGATCGTCACCCACAACAAGAAGACGATGGAGCTCGCGCAGCGCATGTACGGCGTGACGATGCAGGAGCCCGGCGTGAGCTCGATCATCAGCGCGACGCTCGACGACCGCCCGATCGCGCCGCCGCCGGCCGCCCCCGAGCCGCAGCGTGAGCGCGAACCGCTCGGAGTTTAACGCCGGCGCGGCGCTGATCTCGGTGTACGACCGCGCGGGCGTCGTCGCGCTGGCGCGGGCGCTCGC
>DATHLN010000207.1:0-4214 GCA_035488115.1 Candidatus Limnocylindrales bacterium
AACTCCGATCCGGTGTTCGCGAACGGCTACCAGCCGTTCCTCGACGGGCAAGCGCTGACGGCGCGCGACAATACCTCGTCGACGATCTACACCCGCGACGCCGTGTTCAACTTCCACTGGCGGCCCACCGAGCGCGACGACGTGCAGTTCCTCACGCAGACCGGAAACCTGAAGCTGCCCTTCAACAAAGCGCTGGTCGACGCGCAGGGAATCCTCGCCATCACGCAGTGCCAAGGCGTCGTCGTCTCGGGCGGCGCGATCACCAACCCCGGCGTCAGCAGCACCGGTCAGCCGTGCCAGATCCCGGTCGTGAAGAACGTGACGCCGCCGGCCACGCCGGGCAACCCCAATCCGACGCCGGTTCCCACCGTCACCGGACTCAGCAACACCGGGCTGCAGTACTACCACACGACGCAGCAACAGGCCAACGTATGGTATCACTGGTCGAACCTCGCGAAGCTGCAGTGGAACCACGTGATCAACGACAAGTGGTTCGCGCAGTTCCGCCTCGCCGAGAACTTCAACCAGTACATCTTCGACCAGCCGTTCAGCTTGACGACGATCAACGGCGTCACGACGCCGGGCGCGCCGTATCTCGCCGGCCAGCCGATCGGAACGCAGAATCCCTTGCACGTCACCGGCCTCGCCCCGACCGGTACCCCGGCCGGGCCCGGCTTCGGCTACCAGGACGAATGGTCGGACCGGCGCTCCCAGATGTACATCGCGAACCTCGATTTCACGTACACGCCGAACGCCCACGCGACGTACTATTTCGGCGCCTCGTACGAGCGTGACAACGACAACCAGCACTACTACGACAATTGCGGCTGCGACGAGGTGAGCGGCGGGGTCGGAGCGTTCAACAACAACGGAACGTTCCCGAACCTGTTCCTCGCCGTCGACTATCCGCTCACGCTGCCGAGCGCGTACGTCGGGACGAAGCAGACCTTCGGGAAGCTGACGCTCGAGCCGTCGCTGCGGTACGACAGCGAGACCTACGACATCCCGAACCGGCCCGACGTGGTGAACCCGACGACCGGCGCGGTGACGAAGAGCTACGCGTACGGGCCGTACAGCACGCACGCGTTCAGCCCGCGCTTCGGCGTCACGTGGGCGGCCGGCCCCTACGACTCGATTCGCGGGTCGTACGGCGTCACGACGACGTTCATCCCGGCCGCGTACGTCTTCAACAACTCCCCGAACGGCGCGTGCGCGGGCGACGGGCGCTGCAACTCGCCCTACTACCCCGGGACGAACCTGAGCGACCAGCGCGACTACAACGTCGACCTCTCGTTCTCGCACGCGCTCCGGAACGGCGTCGATTCGTTCCGCGTCTCGCCGTTCTACCGCCACGCGACCGGGAAGCTCGAGCTCAGCAAGCTCTACGGCGTGAACCCGGCGACCGGCCAGGTCACGCTCTCCGGCACGTCGTTCTTCCGCACCGGCATCCAGAACCGGGCGACGGGCGCGGAGTTCGGCTGGAACCACGTCGTGCGCGGCGACGGACTTTCGTCCTACCTCTCCGCGACGTACGTCAACTATTGGGGATCGGTGACGTCCGGGACGCTGGCCGGCGGAACGCCGTACGGCGGGATCACGTCGAACTCGTTCTCGGGGCAGAATGCCGCGCTGCGCCAGTTCCTCGCGACCGGGGTCCTGTTCCGCAATCCTTCGCAGCCGCCGTGGAGCGTCTCTTGGACCGGTGACTACAACCACGGCCCGTATCACGTGCAGCCGTTCGTGATCTACCAAGTCGGCGCACCGTACAACGTCACCGGCAACACCTGCCTGGACCAGAGCTACAATGCGATCGGCTCGGCCTCGAACGCGTGTCCGGCGGCGCTCAACGACTCGAAGGTGCATTTCGCGCGTGCGAACTGGTGGGCGTCGATGGACATAGGCTACGACGTCTTCCGGCACAACGGGCGGACCGTCACGCTCGGGATGAACGTCCGAAACATCTTCAACAACCAGTTCGCCGACGTTTTCCCGGTGACCAACGGTGCGTACCCGAAGGGGCCGAACCCCGATCTCGGTACCTACGGCCCGAACTCGGTCCCCAACACGCTGTACTACTATTCGCCGGACCAGACGCCGACGCAGTACCAGCTCTACCTGCGCACGAAGTTCTAGCGCGCGGTCCGCGCGAGCGCTCGTACGCGAACGAAGGAGGACGCCGGTCGACGACCGGCGTCCTTTCCGTTTCATGCCGCGCCTTCTCGCACCGTTCGCATCGCTTGCCTCGCTCGCGCTGCTCGCACTGACGGCCGAGAGCCCGGCGCCGTTCGCGTGGCCGACGCCGCTGCCGACGACCGCACCGGCGCCGCAGCCGACGGTGCTCTGGAACGGCACGCCCGCCGCGTCGTTCGCGCTCGAGCTCTCGCCGCTCGGCGTCTCGCCGGACGGCGAGGCGCGCGCGCTCGTGCGCGTGATCCTGCGCGATGCGCAGGGCAACGTGACGCGTCTGCGGCGCGGCGCCGACTTCGACTACTTCACCGACCGCGGCGAGGCGCAGTGGCAGACGCGCTTGCGCTACGGCGGCCCGGCGGCGATCGTCGCCGTGCGCGACGACGGTCCGGTGAACGTGCGCGTCGTCGCCAACCGCCCGGCCGGGCTCGGCGAGCAGCGCGCGTCGTTCGACACGCGCGATTGGCGCACGCCGCGTGTCGTCGCCGCACCGGTCGGCCCGCATCTGGTGCGCATCGGCTGGTTTCCGCAGGTGCGCGACGGCGTCGTGCGGATCTACCGCGTCGACGCGCGCGGCAACCGCACGCGCGCGTCGGCGTTGCGCGCGCCCGCGTCCTCCTGGGACGACGCGTCGGTGCAACCGAACCGCGTCGTGCGCTACGCCGTCGAGCTGCCGGGCCGCGGCGTCGCGTCGGTCCATACCGACGTGCCGCCGGAGCTGCCGCCGAGCACTGCCGAGGCGATCCGCGGGAAATCGGCCTGGCTCGCGTTCTCCGGCGACCCGCTCGACGACGAGTCGTACGCGAAGCTCGACCCCGACCGCCTCGTCGCGACCGCCGTACGCGCCGGCCTTCGGTCCGTCGAGCTGCGGCTCGCGTACGGCGCGTTCGACGAGAGCACGCCCGACGCGAAGGCGACGGTCGACCGCATCGTCGACGGGCTCGCCGCGCACCGCATCGCCACGATCGGCTGGACGGTCCCGCGCGCGGCGTCGTTCGAGGACCTCGCGCGAAACGCCGAGGTCGCGGCGTACCGCACGTCGGCGGGGAACGGGATCACCGGGCTCGCCGTCGACCTCGAGCGCGGCGAGGAGTTCATGGGCGGCCCGCGCGGGAAGGACGACTTGCGCACGTACCTGGCGACGCTGCGGCGCGCGGTCGGCCCGCGCGTGCTGCTGATCGCGACGATCGAGGACCCGTACCTCGAGCACCTCGACCAGACGAAGTTCCCGTACCGCGAGATCGCGCGCGACGCCGACGTGCTGCAGCCGATGACGTACTGGCGGATGATGGGCCCGTGGGACACCGTCCCGAAGGTGCAGACCGCGATCGCCGGCTCGGTCGCGCTCGTCCGCCGGCTCGCGGCGCGCGACGTCCCGATCGACGTCGGCGCGCAGACCGGCGTCCTCTCCAAGCGCGGCGCGCCGCCCGGCGACGAGCTCGCCGCCGCGATCGAGGCGAGCCGCCGCGCCGGTGCGATCGGCGTCACGTTCTACGACTGGAACGGGACCGGTCCCGAGCAGTGGGACGCGATCGCGCGAGCCGCTTGGTAGGCGGCTGGTGCTTGCGAGCGGGGAGTTCTCGCGCCGCTCGGCCAACGATACGGCACAGCGATGCTACCCGAGCTCCTGGCGTGGTTCACCGGGAAGGAACAGAACCGGCGGAAGTTCCCCCGCAAGCGGAAGCCGTACCGCGCCGCATACAGCCTCGACGGGAAAGCGACCCGGGCGGCGATCGGCCTCGACGTGAGCGGCGGCGGCCTGTGCATCCTCACCCAGGAGCCGATCGGGCGCGACGACTTCGAGGTGCGCATCGTCCTCGACGAGCGCAATCTCCGCATGCGCGTCAAGGTCGTCTGGCACGACAACGTGCAGCACCAGGGGCGCACGGTGTGGCGCTACGGCACGCGCTTCACCGGGATCCCGGCCGACGACTGGGACGCGATCATCCGCTACACCACCGAGCGGCCGGTGGCCGAGTCGAACAAGGCGCAGGAAGAGCTGACCACGGTGCGGATGACGCCCGACG
>DATHLN010000208.1:0-7849 GCA_035488115.1 Candidatus Limnocylindrales bacterium
ACCGCTCGTGCATCCGCGTGGCCAGCACGAAGAACGCCAGCGCGCAGAGCATCGCCCCTTCCAACAGCGCACGATCGTCCCGGCGCTGCAGGTACCGCCCCACGATCAGCGCCGTCGCGGCGAGCACCAGCGCGACGCCCCAGATCGCGAACGTCCCGACCGGGAAGCCGAAGAGCGAGATGACCTGGTTGTCCTCGCGCCAGAACGCCATCTTCAGCGCGTACAGGTTGAACGCGTTCACCGAGGTGTACTTGTAGACCGCGCTGCCGAACGCGTAGCGGTCGAAGAGCCAGCCGAACACGTCCGCGGCCGGGTGGAACAGCAGCCCGACGGCCGCGGCCAGCACGATCGACGCAGCGGCGCCGTACAACGTTCCGATCAGCCGGCGCGCGCGCACCCCGGCGTCGCTCGTGGCGAACGGGTAGGCCAGGAACAGCAGCGCCAGCGTCGCGCCCTGCGGCTTGATCAGCACCGAGAACCCGAGCACCAGCCACGCGATCACCAGCCGCTGCACCGTCTTCGCCGGCTCGTCGCCCGCCCGCAGCACCAGCCATAGCGCAAGCAGCATCAGTCCCCACGAGACCGAGTCGACTTGCCCCCAGTACGAGGAGACGTAGATCGCGGCGGGGTTCAGCGCGAGCAGCGCCGCCGCCGCCAGCGAGATCTTCTCCGACGCGTAGCGGCGCGCGATGCGGTAGACGACGTACGCGTTCACCAGATCCATCGCGATCGCGGGCAGCTTGATGAGCACGCGCAAGATGGCGTAGCCGTGCATCGGGTCGGCCGCCGCGCCCGGGATCAGCGCGTAGATCCGCGCCACCACCCACAGCACGACGAAATAGCCCGGCGGGTAGTCCGCGAAGCCGGCCTTCGTGTAGAACAGCCAGGGCGCGTTGTCGCGCAGCGTGAGCGTCCAAGACTCGAACGCCTTGACGTCGTTGTCGAACCCGGTGCTCATGATGAACAGCAGCCGCAGGATCAGGCCGATCCCGAGGAGGACCCCGAGCGGGGCGAGGCTGCTGCGCGCCGCGCTCACCGCTGGCGCGAACGAAGCGCGGGCGGATGCGCTCATGTGCCTCTCCGTTCGTCGTCGGCCCGACCGCCGCCCTGGCGCGGGCGCGCTTCTCCCGCCGGGCAGCACCGGGCAGCCGCCGCCCCGCGCGCTGGCTCGACGGCCCTCAGGGCGTCCCCCGGTGGGGCGCGATCCAGCTCGTGTACGGGATGCCGAACTTGTCGGGGATCATCCGCGCATACCACTGCTGGTAGCCGATCGGCGTGCCGGTGACGACGGGATAGAAGTACGCGAACACGGCGACGACGAGCGCCGAATAGACGGCGAGCATGCGGTTGGGATGCGCGAACCGCCGCAGCACGCGCGAGAACAGCACGACGTTGCAGAGCACGATGATCGCGAGGTTCGGGAAGAAATGGTACTCGAACAGCATTCGCGGCGAGCGCATCCACGGCACCCACTGGAAGAGGTACGTCATGACGAGGAGCGTGTACGCCTTGCTGCGCTCGCGCCATGCGAGCCAGCCCGTGAACGGGACCGAGATCAGACCGAGCAGGAACACCAGCGGGTTCGGCAGCGCGATGATCTCGGCGACGCAGCAGCCGGTCCCGCTCATCAGTTCGGCGCTGGTGCGGGCGTCGTTGTAGAAGTAGACGATCGGAATCTGCATGATCGGCCACTGCCACCAGACCGACATGTACGGGTGCGTTCCCGTGACGTGGCTGTGGTAGTAGAACATCTGCTGCTGGAGCGCGAGAATGTCGGCGAGCGTGTGTCCGTGGCCCCGCAGCAGCGTCGGGATGTACGTCATGCCGTAGATCGTCGCGCAGGCGAATGCGATCGCGGGCAGCATGACGGCCAGGTCGAAGCCGCGCGGGTTCCCGAACAGCACGGGCCCACGAAGCCAGCGCTGTGCGGTCACGCCGACGAGCACAGCGATGACGACCGCGAGGTCGAAGAAGCCGTTCCATTTGCTGGCGATCAGCAGTCCGAGGCAGCAGCACAGGACGACGAACCAACGCGTGGCGTCGCGCGCGCGGATCAGCTGCGTCTCACCGGCCGAGATACCGCGCGCGTCGAACAGAAATCGCCCGGTGGGCACGGCGTACGTCATCGATCCGTCCGGCTTGCGCGAGACCCGTGAGGTGGTTCCCTCGCTCGCCGGGGCGGTCCACACGGCCTTGCCGCCGCGGAGCGCCGCGACGCTGCCGTCGGCGTGGGTGACGCGGGTCCCGATGATCCGCGCGAAGCGCGGTGCCACGACCAGCCGGGCGATGAGATAGACGCCGAGCATCGCGTAGACGAACGCGACGGCGTACGAGTTCGCGTCCGGGCCGGCCGTGTTGTTGATGTCGCGCGCGATGAACCCCGTGAGCGGGTGGTCGGGCGGCTGCAGGTTCATCAGCCACGAGACCGCGCACGAGAACGGGATCCCCGCCGCCATCGTGATCCAGAACGGGCCCCCGAAGAGCCGGCGGACTTCGACGACGCGGACCTGCGAAGCGAGCCACACCCGGTACGTCGCGTAGAGCGCGATCAGGATCAGCGTCGCGATCGTGATCTCGCCGGTCGCGATGCGTTCCTCGCTCAGGTGGAAACCGTCGAAGGCGAGCATCAGGCCGGCCACGGCCGCGAGCGGGGTCGATGCGGTGAGCCGCTTCGCGAAGGCGTAGATGACGCCGATCTCCAGCGACCCGATCACGACGTTCAGGAAGCGCCACCCGAACGGATGGTCCCCGGTCAGCATGATGGAGAACGCGATGACCAGCTTGACGAACGGTGGATGCGTCCATTCGCGCTGCGGCAAGCCGTGCAGATACTGCTGAGCCGAGAGCGGGAAGTACACTTCGTCGAAGTACATCTGGTTCGGCCGTCCGAGATGCACCAGCGCGATCGCGAAACCCGCGAGCGCCAGCGCCGACAGCACGATCCAGTCGGTGCGCGTCAGCCCGACCGTCCCTTCGGCCGGGTCGAACCAGTCGCGCGCCCTGGAGACGATCGCCGCGGACGAGGTGCGGGCGCCGGCGCTCACGCCACCCGGCGCGCGGCGCGTTCGAAAAACGCGCGTACGTTTCCGCTGCGGTCGATCCCGGCCGCGGCGGCGAGCGCACCCGCACCGACGAGCTCCTCTCGCGCGGCGCGATGCGCGGCTTCGCGCGCGCCGAGCCGGTCGAGCGCCTCGACCGTCTTCGCGATGTCGGCGCGCGTCAGCGCGGCGCCCCGCGCGTAGGCCGCGGCGATCGTGTCGCGTGCCTCGGACGGCGGGCCGGACAATGCCCAGACGACGGGAAACGCCCACTTGCGGTTCGCGAGGTCGGTGCACGGCTTGCCCGTCGTCGCAGCGTCGCCCCACGTACCGAGCACGTCGTCCTCGATCTGGAACGCCAGCCCGTAGGCGTGGCCGAGCCGCGCGTACGCCGAGGCTCGCCGCGGTTCCGCGCCCGCGGCGAGCGCGCCGAGCTCGCAGGCCGCGCCGAACAGCGCGGCGGTCTTTCCGGCGATCATCGCGCGGTACTCGTCCATCGTCACGGCCGGCGCGGTAGCGAACGCGATGTCGCGGCTCTGTCCGTCGCACATTGCGAGGTGCGCTTTCAGCAGCACGCCGTTCATCGCGAGCTTTCGTTCCGCGGGCGCATCATCGCCCTCGAGCAGCGTGAGATACGCGACCGAGCACAGCGCATCGCCGGCGTTGATTCCGTGCGCCAGCCCATAGCGCGACCAGAGCGTCTCGCGGCCGCGGCGCATCTGATCGCCGTCCTGAATGTCGTCGTGGATGAGCGAGAACTCGTGGACGATCTCGACCGCGCACGCCGCCGCGAGGGCGTCGTCCGCCCGCCCGCCCTCTTCTTCCGCGACTGCCAGGACGAGCCGCGAGCGCATCCGCTTGCCGCGGCGTCCCGCCTCGCCGAAGCCGAAATGATACCGGATCTGCCGGCCGATCGCGGAGCCGTCGTCGAACCGGGCCACGGCCCGCTCGAGCGCGGCCTCCAGGCTATCGAGGAGTGCCGGCGAGCTCATCCATCCGGTCCGCGACCCGGTCGACCAGCCAGCCCGGCGTCGAAGCGCCCGACATCAGCCCCACGGTGGCGGCGCCAGCGAACCACTCGGCGCGCAGCTCGTCCGGTCCTTCGATGTGGTACGAGCGCGCGCCGTTCATCGCGGCGAGCTCGGCGAGGTGCTTGGTGTTCGCCGAGGTCTTCCCGCCGACGACGACCATTACATCGACCTCGCGCGAGAGCGCCTCGACCTCGCTCTGCCGGTTCTTCGTGTCGGTGCAGATCGTGTTGATGGCGCGGACTTCGTAGTACTTCTCGCTCAGCTTGCGGACGATCTCGGTGAACTCGACGCCGTTCCAGGTCGACTGCACGACCACGCCGACCCGGCTCGCGCGCGGAAGCTTCGCGACGTCATCGGCCCTGGTGACGGACCAAGCGCCCGGGACGTGCGAGAGCGTCCCCTTAACCTCGGGGTGGTTCGGGTCGCCGACGACGACGATCTTGTAGCCTTCGTCGCGGAGCTTCTCGGCCTGGACGTGGATCTTCGTCACCATCGGGCAGGTCGCGTCGATCACGGTGAGCCCGCGCTCCTTGGCGCGGTCGAGCACCTCGACCGGCAGGCCGTGGGCGCGAACGAACATCGTCTCTGTGTCGACGTCTTCGACGCTGGTCGCGTTCTTGAGCCCCTTGCCCTCGAGCTCGGCGACCATCTGCGGGTTGTGGACGACGTGGCCCAGCGTCGTGACGCCGCCGCCCAGCCGCTCGACCGCCTCCTCGGCCTTCTTGACCGTGATCGCGACGCCGAAGCAGAACCCTTGGGTCTTCGCCCGCTTGATGATCACCGAATGCTCTCCTCGAGCGTGCGGATCCGCTGCATGATCTCGGCCGCACTCTTCTCCACGCCGGTTCCTTCCGACTGCCGGTCGCGCGTGACCGTCATCGGGTCGCCGAACGCGACGGTCACCCGGGCGAAGGGGCGGAGCTTGCGCGTTCCGACGATCGCCGCCGGGACCACCGGCGCGCCCGAGGCCGCGGCCAGGAACGCCGCGCCGGCTTTCTCTTCGTTGGTCCCCGTCACGTTGCGGCCGCCCTCCGGGAAGATGCCGACGCAGCGGCCTTCCTTCAGCATCCGCAACGCGGCCCGCAGCGCGGCGGTTCCTCCGGCTTGCCGGTCGACCGGGAACGCGTTCAGGCGGGGGATGAGCTGGCCGAGGACCGGCATCGCGAAGAGCTCTTTCTTCGCCATGTACGAGACGGGCCGCGGCAGCGCGACGCCGAGGATCGGCGGGTCGAAGTTCGAGAGGTGGTTCGCGGCGACGACCAGCCCGCCGTCCCGCGGAACCTTGTCGGCGCCGACGACGCGGAACCGGAACGTCGTGCGCACGATCGCGGTTACGACGACCTTCGCGAAGTCGTAGAACGTCACGCGCGCGCGGCGTCCATCGCGGCGCGCATCTTCGCGACGACTTCTTCCGGCTGCATCTCGGTCGAGTCGATCGTGATCGCGTCGGGCGCGGCGCGGAGCGGCGAGACCGCGCGCGTCGAGTCGAGCCGGTCGCGCTCGACGATCTGCGCGCGAACTTCCTCGAACGGCACGTCGAGCCCGCGCTCGCGGAACTCCGCCTGCCGACGCCGCGCGCGCTCGTCGACCGAGGCGGTCAGGAAGAACTTGTACCGCGCATCGGGGAGCACGACGGTGCCGATGTCGCGCCCGGCCATGACGACGGGTCCTTGTGCGGCGATCGCGCGCTGCCGCTCGACGAGCTCGGCGCGAATCCCGGGCAGCGCGGCGACCGTCGAGACCGCAGCCGCAACGTCCGGATCGAAGAGCCGTTCGCCGGTGTCGCGGTCGTCGATCAGCACGCGATAGCCGGCATGGACACGCGCGTCCGGCACGATCGAGATCGCATGATGCGCGAGCATCGCCAGGAGCCCCGCTTCGTTGTCGAGGTCGACGCCGTTCTTGAGCGCTAGATACGCAACCCCGCGATACATCGCACCCGTGTCCAGATACAGGAAGGAAAGTCTCGCAGCCAGCATCTGAGCCACCGTCGTTTTACCGCTCGCTGTCCAGCCGTCTATCGCGACGTTCCTATTCCGACGCATTAACCAGCCTGGTCTTTCGGTCCGCCCACCAAGTTCCCTCGGCTCGGCGCTGGCGCCAGCATCGCGGACATCCTCGCCCGGCAAGTCGATAATATCCGTTGCCGAGAAATGACTCGGAACAGAACGCGCAACGCCAAGCGTACCGATGGTCGACTCCACGATATTCCTGGTCCAGTAGCGCAAGGCCGACACGATTTGCCGCTTCGCGAAGCTGGGCAAGGCGTCCACCGCTGCGCGACGGCGTCGGGATCTCAACCCGAGTGTCGAGGTGCAGGTTCGAGTCGGCGCGGTGGCTCGGGCGCTGTCCGTCGTGTGAGGCGCGGAACACGTTCGAGGACGCGCCGGTCGTCAAGATGTCGAGATCCGCCCTGGCAGGCGTCCTCGCTAGAGACGTCACAGCCTATGATCGGAACGGGGCTCGGGCTCCGACCTATGATCCTCTGTCCATGACAGCAATACTTAGGTAGACGGGCTGCTCCTGGGCGCTAACGTTCCTCAATCAGAGATCAGCCAAATGCTGCAGGCACTCCATATTCAAGAGAACCTCAACGTCTTCGGTTATCTCAACGGCCCGCAGATCCAGGATCTGTTCCACTGACGCACCGGAATGTCGCTTGGTTTGTTGGAGGCGGTACCGCCATAGCGGCCATCGTCGCGGTGGTGTTGTATCTCGATGCCAACTCGTGCATCGCCATCTTGCCACACGGCGACTCAACCTCGGTCAGAACAGTCGAGGCCCAAGAACTCCTTGACGGCGCGCGTGAGCTGTACCAGAAAGATGGAGATCCGGACCACCCGCTGTCGGCACCGCTTCTGGTTCGCGACATTTCCGGGAGGACGGCAACTTTGGCCATATCGCGCGAAATGTATGCCGGAAACCTGCAATACGGGTCGCTATGGCGAGATGTCTATCGTATGCATCATCGGGACAAGCCGGCTTGCGTTCGGCTTCGCCTGACATGGAAAACAGGTTCATCGATTCAGAATTGCTGCATCCCCTCGATGTGAGCGCCGTCGCGAAGGCGTAGAACATCACGCGCGCGCGGCGTCCACCGCGGCGCGCATCTTCGCGACCACCTCTTTCGAGGCGACCGCGCGGTACATCGCACCTGTATCGAGGTAGAGATGCCCGGTCTGCGCGGCGAGCAGCTGCGAAATCGTGGTCTTACCGGAAGCGGCCCCATCCGTCGATCGCGACATGCTCGTTCGGCATACCGCTGGAAGAGGTTACGATGCCGGCTGCGAGCCCCCTGGTTCGTCGCCCACGACGGTTTGCATCATCGCGACGACCGCACCAAACGCGGGCTCCGGTCGGATCACGGCCGACGGCACCTTCCGCGGGTTTCGATGAGCCACCCAATCGCGATATGACTTCACCTGCTTCACGGCACCCAGCGTCTCCGAACCGACCCATCCTTTGTACAAGTCCAGCAGCTCTTCAACACGCCAGCGCTCGATCTCACGTGCCGCTTTCTCCTGGAGCCGAACGACGAATGTCTCCGGCCGGTCGATTCCGTCTGGCCAGCTCGCGGTGACATGTTCGATCAAGGAGCGTTCGAAGAGCGCCCAAAGGTTGACGACGGTCGCGTCGTCGAGACGGCGCTGCATGCCGAGGAACTCCTCGTCGAACTCGCAAGCCGGGATCGCGCTGAAGTGCGTGCGGCGGCGAGCTCGTCGATCGGTCCGAAGGAAGCGATGGGCAATCTTGAGCGCTTCACGGGTTGTTCGGTACGAG
>DATHLN010000209.1:0-12232 GCA_035488115.1 Candidatus Limnocylindrales bacterium
CTGGACCCGGTCGGCGAAGCGCGCGACCAGCCCCGCCGGCCCGACGACCCGCCCGTCTCTGAGCGTCGCCGGAGGAACGCTGGAACGAACGTGCCGTCCACGAGGACGAGCACCAGCGCGGCGAGCGCGACGGGGAGGTGAGGCGATGTCACGGGTGATCCGAGTGTTCCGCGCGGCGGGACTCCGGTTCTCCGCGGAGGGCGCCGCGTTCATGTCCCAGGCGATCGCGTACACGGCGCTCTTCTCGCTGGTCCCGCTGACGCTGCTCGCCGTCTCGATGATGGCGTTCGTCTACGGCACCGACGAAGGGATGGCGCGGGCGAACGCGGTGATCCAGGCCTACGCGCCCGCGCTCGGCGACCTGCTCTCGACCAACATCGACGCGGTCGTGAAGTTCCGGGGGATCAGCGGGCTGATCGGCTTGATCGGGCTGATCTGGTCGGGGAAGAATCTGTTTCAAGCGCTCACGTACGCGCTGAACCGCTCGCTCGGGATCACGCGCTACCGGCACATCGTGTGGGACGTCGCGATCGCGCTGACGCTCGTGCCGTTCGCCGGCGTGGTGCTGATCGCGGCGACCGTGCTCCCCGTCGTCATCACGCTGATCGTGCAGTTCGCCCGGCTCGAATCCCTGCGCTGGGTCCCGCAGATCACCTCGTACGCGACCTCGGCGGCGCTGGTCTTCATCGTCTCGGCGGTGCTGTACGCGTACTTGCCGAACCGCCGGCCGCGCTGGGGTGCGGTCGTTCCCGGCGCGCTGACGTGCGCGGTCGGGTACTCGATCGCGCAGATCGCGTTCGCCGTTTACACGACCTTCGCCGCGAACGCGTTCCAGATCTACGGCGCGCTCTCCGCGCTCTTCGTGCTGCTGCTCTGGATGGATCTGATCGGGGTCGTCTTCCTGTTCGGCGCGTTCGTCAGCGCGGCGTGGGAGAAGGACGGCCAGAGCCCCGCGCTGCCGCTCGCCTCGTAAGGGATCGTCCCCGCGGCGCACGAAGCGCGTTCCGTGCGTCGTCTCCTCGCCGTCTGTCTCGTCGCGTTCTTCGGCTTCCCGCTGGTCGCCGGCGCGCAGAGCTCGCTGCTCATCAAGCCGAGCGTGATCGTCTACCCGTTCACGGCGACCGGGAGCTCGGTCGACCGAGAGGCCAGCTCGCGGCTCGCGACGCTGATCGCGACGCGGATGGCCGAGTCGGGGCGCGTCATCGTCGTCCCGCCTCCGCCGGGGACCGAGCGCAAGGACTTTCTCTCGGTCGCGCGCGCGCAGCGCGCCGACTATTACGTCTCGGGGTTCATCTCGCCGCTCGGCACCGGCGTCTCGCTCGTCGAGCAGGTCGTCAGCACGACCAGCGGGATCGTGGTCTTCAGCCAGAGCGCGCAGATCAACACGTACGCCGAAGGGGCCGGTCAAGGCGACGATCTCGCGCAGTTCGTCGCGGCGCACGCGAACCGGGCGCTCGCGGGGATTGGAACTCCGCCGCCGCAGAGCTCGCCGACGCCGGCCGCGAGCGGCGGCCCGCAAGCGAACCTCACCTCGATCCTGAGCCGCCGCAAGAAGAGCACGCCGACCCCGAGGCCCGCCGCGAAGCCGACCCCGGCCCCCGCCGCCTCCGCACCGGCGGCCGCGCTGACGAACGTCACGCCGGCGCCGGCGACACCGCGCGCGGTCGCGGCGACGACCACCGCGCCGCGCGCCACGAGCGCGGAAACCTACGCGATCGTTCCGGTCGCGGGGAATGCCGAAGCGGCGCTGCGCGAGCTGGCGACGCAGCGGCTCGTCTCGCACACGAGCGGCGAGCGCGCGCAGAGCGCCGCGGCGGCGTGCGCCGCGCACGCGGTCCGCGCGGTGCTGGCCGGGACGCTGAGCGTTCGGCGGCAGACGATCTTCGGCGGCGGGAACGCGCGGTTCGAGCTGACCGCGAGCGATTGCGCGGGGAAGGTCGAGTGGCGGCAGACGCACGTGAGCGAGGCCGGCGGCACGGAGGGCCAGCGCCTCGCGACCGAGCGCGCCGTCGACGCCGCGATCGCCGCGTATCTCAACCGGTCGAACGGCGGCCGTTAGCGCGCGGGAGCGCGCGCCGCGCGGGACGAACGTCGGCGTCATCCCGCGATCGCCGTTCCCTGGGTGAGATATGAGCGTTCACCGTCTTCGAGCTCTCGCGCTGACCGGTACGTGCGCCGCCGCGCTCCTCGCGCCGGCGAGCCTGGCGCTCGCGCAGACCGCGCCCGCGGAGCAGCCGCCGCCGACGCTGACCGTGACCCCGCGTGACAACGCGATCGTGAGACCGCTGGTCGAGATCGGCCGCGTCCGCGCGCGCACGCCGTACTGTGCCGCGCTCGCGAAGGCGCGCCCGGGGATCGACGCCGCGATCACCTTCGAGTACCTCGCGCCGCAGCTCGCGAAAGACTTGCGCGCGGTGCGGTTCGATTCCGAGCTGCACCGGCATCTCGCACTGAAACAGGCGGATGCGGATCTCGCCGCGCTCGGCGATCTGGCGTCGCGCGGCCGCGCCGAGGTGCTCGCGCTGCGCAAGGCCGCCTACGCCGACGGCGTCGACGAGCAGAAGCGCAACGAGATGCTCGCGGTCGCGAACGCGATCGACGGCGCGAAAGAGCGGCAGAAGTTCTTGGCCAAGTCGATCGCCCGTGCGGTCGGCATCATGCACGAGCTTCCGGTGCACACGATCGTCAACACCGCCAGCGACGAGTCGCACGCGGCCAACCCGTTCCAGGGGTCGACGTGGCAGCAGCGCGACGCCGAGTCGAATGCGAACGGCGGGCTCAGTCCGGAAGCGGCCTTGGTCACCCAATCGACGCTCGACGCGATACAGCAGCACGACCGCGCGCAGTTCCTCTTCGCGGCGTTCAACGCCGAGCAGTACATCCGCGGCGACATGCAGGACGCGGCGAACCACGCCAAGACCGCGATGCAGCTAGGAGGCTGCACCCCCTAGTGGGCGTGGATCCGCCCGTATTTCGAAGCTACTCGCCGGCGAATCCGTAGCGCGCGAGCTCTGAGGCGACGTTCGCGCGCAGCGCGGCGGCGTTGCGCAGGTCGGTCTCGGCGCCGGCGGCGTCACCGTTCGCGCGCTTCGCCAGACCGCGGCCGTAGAGCGTCGCCGCGTCGTTCGGGCTCAGCGCCAGCGCGGCGTCGAAGTCGGCGATCGCGGCGGCCGGCCGGTTCGCGGCGAGGTTGGCGAAGCCGTGCAGGCTCAGCGTCGGCTCGTGACGCGGCCGCAGCGCGAGCGCACGGTCGCAGTCCTCGAGCGCCTCGGCCGCGCGGTGCAGCAGCACGCGGACTTGGCAGCGGTTGCGCAAGCCGTCGGCGTGATCGGGCTGCAGCGCGAGGACGCGGTCCAGATCGCGCAGCGCGCGGTCGTACATCCGCATGCGGCTGTAGACGGCGCCGCGGTTGTTGAGCGCGTCGGCGAAGTCGGGCTTCAGCGCGATCGCCGCGTCGTAGTCCTCGAGCGCGCGCTCGTCGAGCCCTTCGCGCGCGTAGGTGTTGCCGCGATCGTACCGGATCGTCGCCGCGTGCGGCTGCAGCTGCAGCGCGAGGCCGTAGTCCGCGAGCGCGCGCTCGTACTCGCCTTGGCGGTCGTGCGCGAGCGCGCGGTTCGCGAGCGCTTCCGCGAAGTGCGGCCGCAGCGTCAGCGCGCGGTCGAAATCAGCGATCGCGCGGTCGTACCGGCCCTCGTGCGCGTACGCGTCGCCGCGGTCGTTCAGCGCGTCCGCCGAGCTCGGCTGCAGCGCCAGCGCGCGGTCGAAATCGGTGATCGCGCGATCGTACGCGCCCTTGCGCAGATACGCGAGCCCGCGCAGCGTCAGCACGTCCGGTGCGCTGGGCTTCAGCACGAGCGCTTCGTCGTAGTCGGCGATCGCGCGGTCGTACGCGCCTTGGTCTTGGTAGACCGTCCCGCGCGCGGCGAAACCCTCGGGCGCGCTCCAGCGCAGGGCGATGGCGCGGTTGCAGTCGCGCAGCGCGCGGTCGAGCTGGCCGAGGCGGTCGTACGCGAGACAGCGGTTGTGCAGCGCGTAGAAGTATGCGGGATCGATCTGGAGCGCGCTGCCGTAGTCGGCGATCGCGCGGTCGTAGAGCCCTTTGTGCGCATAGGCGAGGCCGCGGTCGCCGAGCGCCTCGACGAGATCGGGCTTCGCCTCGAGCGCGCGGTCGTAGTCCTGGATCGCCTGGTCGTAGAGCCCCTTGCGGTCGTAGGCGAGGCCGCGCCGGTAGAAGACGGCGGCCTTCATCTCGCGCGGCATCTGCGCGTTCGAGCCGATGACCGCGCTGCAGTTCGCGATCGCGATCTCCGGGCGCGAGCTCCAGCACAGCTTGTAGCTCTCGTCGCGGTACGTGTACGGCGTCTGCGCGGACGCCGGACCGGCGACGCTCAGCGCGGCGAGCGTCAGGGTTACAACGAGCACTGCGCGCATGCGGTCGCCTCCTGCGAATCCCGGTCGTGCGGCGTTTCGTTCAGGCCTCGTCGGCCTCCCGCGCGTCGATCAGCCCCGGCGGCAGATCGACGGCGATCCGCTTCGCGCCCACGTCGACCGCCTTGACGAACGCGCCGACGAGCGGGACCATCGCGCGGCTCTCGCCCCTAGCTTGGGCGACGAGCAGCACGTCCTGCGCCGGGTAATGCTCGACGCCGACGACCTCGCCCAGCGCGACGCCGCACGCGTCGACCAGCGTGCACCCGACCAGGTCGTCGTCGAAGTACTCGCCCGCCGCCAGCTCGACGCCGGCGCGGTCGATCATCAGCGTCGCGCCCGCGAACGCTTGGGCGGCGCTCGCGTCCTCGACGCCCTCGAACGCGATCAGCGGACGGCCTTGGTGCCGGCGCAGCGAGCGCACGCGCACCTCGCGCGTCTCGCCGCCGGCCAGGCGCGCGCGCAGTTCGACACCTTCGGCGAGCGCGTCCTCGCCGACGCGGCTCGCCGCGAGCTTCAGCTCGCCGCGCAGACCGAAGACGCCGGCGATGCGGCCGGCGTTCGCTTCAGTCTTCAGCCTGTCCTGAGCCTGTCGGAGGATCGTCGTCGCCCGGATCTTCACCCGACGGCAGGTTGATCGCGTCGTCGCCCGCACGCTGTGCTGAGCCTGTCGAAGCATGCTCGGCTTCTTGCTCGAGGACCTCGTCCTCGAACGAGATGATGTCGATGCTGATCCGTGTCTCGGCGCTCGCGCGCACGAGCGTGCGCAGTGCTTGCGCGACGCGCCCGCTGCGGCCGATCACCTTGCCGAGATCTTCGTGCTCGACGACCAGCTCGACGACCGGGCCCTTGTCGGTCTCGACCTCTTCGACCAGGACCGACTGCGGTTTCGAGACGAGCTTGCGCGCGAGGAATGCGAGCAGGTCGAGCGCGCGCTGCTGCGCGACCACCGGATCGTCGGTCTTGCGCGCACCGCGGTCGGCGCCGTACTCGCGCCGCCCGCCGCCGCGCCGGCCGCCCTCACCGGTCGCGGTGCCGGTGCGCTCGCGGCGGTCGCCGCGCGGACCCCGCCGCGGCCGTTCGTCTTCCGGCTCGATGTCGTCGTGCGCGGCTTCGTCGGACGCGATGCGGCGCGCGCCGAGCGTCGACTTCCGCTCTTCTTCTCCCTCGGACTCCTCGTCGCCGAAGAGGCCGAACTCGTCGTCGAACGCGCTCATCGCTTGCTCGAAGCCATGACGCTACGACTTCTTGCCTTTCGGCGGGCGCTTGTTCTCGGGGAGCGGGCCGCGCTCGACGAGCCCGAGCTCCGCGAACAGGCGGCGCACCGGATCGGACGGCTGCGCGCCTTTGGCGAGCCAGTCTTTCGCCTTGTCCTGATCGACGACGAGCGTCTTCGGCTCGGTGCGCGGGTTGTAGTGACCGAGGATCTCGATGAACCGCCCGTCGCGCGGCGAGCGCGCGTCGGCGACGACGAACCGGTACGTCGGCTGTTTCTTGGCGCCCATGCGCCGCAATCTGATCTTGACCATGTCGACTTTCTAGGGTTTACCGCCCGATACCGAGCGGGAGTTTGGGGAATCGGCCTTTCTTCATGCCGCCCAACTGTTTCATCATCTGGCGCGAAGCCTCGAACTGCTTCACCAGCTTGTTGACGTCGGCGACCTGCGTCCCGCTGCCGACCGCGATCCGCTTGCGGCGCGAGCCGTTGAGGATCTCGGGCCGCTCGCGCTCGCGGCGCGTCATCGAGCAGATGATCGCCTCGACCTTCGAGACGTCGCGCTCGTCGATCTCGACGTTCGGCAGCGCCTTCGAGAGCCCCGGGATCATCTTCATGATGTCCGTCATCGAGCCCATCTTCCGGACCTGCCGCAGCTGCGCCAGGAAGTCGTCGAGGGTGAACTGCGACTTTCGCAGCTTGCGGGCGAGGTCTTCGGCCTGCTGCTCGCTGTAGACGGACTGCGTCTTCTCGATGAGGGTGAGGACGTCACCCATCCCGAGGATGCGCTGCGCGAGCCGGTCCGGATAGAACTGCTCGAGCGCGGTGACCTTCTCGCCGACGCCGACGAACTTGATCGGCGCGCCGGTCATGCGGTGGATCGAGAGCGCGGCGCCGCCGCGCGCGTCGCCGTCCATCTTGGTCAGGATCACGCCCGTGATCCCGAGCCGTGCGTTGAAGGTCTGCGCGACGTTGACCGCCTCTTGTCCCGTCATCGCGTCGGCGACGAACAGGATCTCGGTCGGTCTCACGGCCGTTTTGATCTTCTCGAGCTCCTCCATGAGGCGCTCGTCGATCTGCAGCCGCCCGGCGGTGTCGATGATGACCGTCGCGATCCCGAGCCTGCGCGCCTCGGCGACGCCGTCGCGCGCGATCTGCACCGGATCGCCTTGGCCCTCGTCGAACACCGGCAAGTCGATCTGCTTGCCGAGCGTCTTGAGCTGGTCGATCGCGGCCGGGCGGTAGACGTCGGCGGCGACCAGCAGCGTGCGGCGGCCCTGCTCCTTGAGACGCAGCGCGAGCTTGCCCGCGTGCGTCGTCTTCCCCGAGCCCTGCAGGCCGACCATCAGGTAGACGGTCGGCGGCGCGTCGCTGTACGTCAGCCGTGCCGCGGCGCCGCCCATCAGCTCGACCAGCTCGTCGTGGACGAGCTTGACGACCGTCTGCGCGGGCGTCAGCGAGGTCAGGACGTCGCTGCCGACGGCCTTCTCCTTGATCGCGGCGACGAACTCTTTCGCGACGGGGAGCGCGACGTCGGCCTCGAGCAGCGCGATGCGGACTTCGCGCAATACCTCGGCGACGTCCGACTCGGAGAGTCGGCCGCGGTTCGCCAGCCGGTCGAAGATCGCGCCTAAGCGCTCGGAGAGGGCCTCGAGCAAATCCTATTCCTTGGGCGTCGCTACCGCGTCGATCTTCGCGACGGCGTCGCCGACGGTCTTGATCTTCTCGGCCTCTTCGTCGGGGATGTCGATGCCGAACTCGGTCTCGAACGCCATGACGAGCTCGACCTGGTCCAGCGAGTCCGCGCCGAGATCGTCGGTGATCGACGCCTCGGGCGTGACCTCGTTCTCCTCGACGCCGAGCTGCTCGACGATGATCTTCTTGACGCGATCGAAAGTGTCGGAAGCCATGTGCTTTGTGTGTCTCCTAACGAGTCGGGTGCTGGGAGCGGCTTACATCAGGAAGCCGCCATCGACGATCACCGTTTGGCCGGTTACGTAGCGGGCGGCGTCGGAGGCGAGAAAGGTGACGACGGAGGCGACGTCCTCGGGCGCGCCGGCGCGGCCGAGGGCGATCGTGTTCAGATAGTGCTCGCGCGCGGCCCCGGGCATCTCGGAGGTCATCGCGGTCTCGATGAGACCCGGCGCGACCGAGTTGACGCGGATGTTGCGCGATCCGAGCTCTTTCGCGAGCGACTTGGCGAGACCAAGCAGGCCCGCTTTGGTCGCCGCGTAGGCGCTCTGCCCGGGGTTCCCCGCCAGGCCGACGATCGAGGAGACGAAGACGATCGCGCCGCCGCGCTGCTTCATCATCGGCTTCGCGACCGCGGCGCTCAGATAGAACGCCGACTTGAGGTTCACGTCGATCAGGCGGTCGAGATCGTCGCCCTTGAAGCGCAGGATCAAGCCGTCCTTCGCCTGCCCGGCGTTGGCGACCGCGACGTCGATGCGGCCGAACTCCGCGAGCACCGCGGCGATCGCCTCGCTCACCTCCGACTCGCTGGCGACGTCGGCGAGGTGCATCGTGACCTTCGCGCCCCGGCGCGCTTCCTCGCACGCCGCCTTCGTCTCGCCGAGCGCGAGCGTGTCGCGGCCGAACAGCGCGACGTCGGCGCCGCTGCGCGCGAGGTCGACGGCGATGGCGCGGCCGATCCCGCGGCTCGCGCCGGTGATCACGGCGACTTTTCCGGTCATCCGCGCGCCGGTTCGGGCTGCGGCGTCAGCTGCGCGCGTAATCTCTCGACGCCGGCCGCGTCGGAGACGGTGATCGCCTTCGGCGCCCCTTCGATCCGCTTGAACATCGGTGCGAGGACCGGCGAGGCGCCGAACTCGACGATGACATCGAGGCCGCTCGCGACGATCGTCAGCGCGGTGTCGTGCCAGAGCACTTCGTCGGTCACCGAACGGACGAGGTTCGCCTTGATCTTCTCGACGTCGTCGTACGGCTTCGCGTCGACGTTCGAGATGACGGTGAAGCGCGGCGGCATGAAGGCCGCGGCTTGCACGTGCGGCGCGAACTCGTCGCGCGCGGGATCCATCAGCACGCTGTGCCAGGCGCCGCTCACGTTCAGCGGGACGACGCGCTTCGCACCGGCCTCCATCGCGTACTCGCCCGCGAGGCGCACCGCCTCGGCGTCGCCGCTGATCACGATCTGGCCCGGCGCGTTGAAGTTCGCGAGCTGCACGCGGCCGGCGCCCTCCTCGACCGCTCGCGCGACCGCGCCGCGCAACGCGTCCGGCGCGAGCCCGAGGACCGCCGCCATCGCGCCGTTCGCCTGCGTCGCGGCGCGGTGCATCGCCAAGCCGCGCTCGTTGACGAGCGTGAGCGCCGTCTCGAACGTCAGCGCGCCGGCGAGCGTGAGCGAGCAGTACTCGCCGAACGAGTGTCCCGCGCTCACGACCGGCTCGAGCGCCTCGCCGGCCGCCTTCGCGAGCGCGACGTTGGTGACGAAGATCGCGGGCTGCGCGTACCGCGTCTCTGTGATCTTCTCCGCCGGCCCGTGCTCGCAGAGCGCGAGCAGATCGTAGCCGAGAATGGTCTTCGCCGCGGCAAAGCATTGCGCCGCCGCGGGATATGCGCGCGCGACGTCGACGCCCATCCCGACGACCTGCGACCCCTGCCCCGGAAAGATCACCCCGACGCGCATCAGCTGTCGGCTTTGCCGTTTCTGGAAGGCTTCACATCGCCGTTCCAGCGCCACGCGACGGCGCCCCAGCTCAGCCCGCCGCCGAAGCCGACGAAGACGACGACGTCGCCGTCCTTGAGCTTCCCGGCCTCGACCGTCTCGGAGAGTGCCATCGGGATCGAGGCGGAGCTCGTGTTGCCGTAGCGGTCGATGTTGACGATCACGCGATCGCTCGGCATCGCCAGGTGCTTCGCGGCGGCGTCGATGATGCGGCGGTTCGCCTGGTGCGGGATCAGCCAGGTGACGTCCTTGCGCGTGATCCCCGCCTTGTCGAGCGCGACGTCGGTCGCCTCGATCATCTTGGTGACGGCGAAGCGGAAGACTTCACGGCCGTTCATCACGACCTTGTTCCTGCGGGTCGCGATGTCTTCGGCCGTGATCGCCGGCGTCGCGGTCCCGCCGACCTCGACGTACAGGTTCTTCGGATCGGTTCCGTCGGCGCCGAGCTCCGCGGCGAGGAACGAGTCGGTCGCGCTCGCTTCGAGCACGACCGCGCCGGCGCCGTCGCCGAAGAGCACCGCGGTCGAGCGGTCCTCGTAGTTGATGATGCGGGACAGCTCCTCCGCACCGATCAGCAAGATGCGCTTGAAGACCCCGGTGCGCACCATGCTCGAGGCGACGGTGAGCCCGTAGATGAAGCCGCTGCAGGCGATCTCCATGTCGAACGCGGGGACGCCCGGGATCCCGAGCTTCGAGCCGACGATGCACGCGGTCGCGGGGAAGAGATAGTCGGGCGTGACGGTCGCGACGATGATGCAGTCGAGATCCTTCGGCTCGATGCCGGCCGACGCGATCGCGCGGCGCGCGGCGGCGAGCGCGATCTCGGAGGTCGGCTCGTCGGCGGTCGCGACGTGCCGCTCCTTCATCCCGGTGCGCGTCGTGATCCACTCGTCCGACGTGTCGAGCATCCGCTCGAGATCGGCGTTCGTGAGCAGCCCTGCGGGCACGTGGTGCCCGACGCCCGCGATGCGGACTCCGGTCGCGTTCAACGAATCAGATCAGCCGTGCGCGTGGCCCGCGTGCTCGTCCTTGTTCACGACTTGCCGGCCGTCGTACGTGCCGCAGAAATCGCACACGAAATGCGGGCGCTTCGGCTGGTGGCACTGCGGGCACTCGACCGTCGTGACGGGGTTGAGCTTCCAGTTCGCCGCGCGCCGGCTACGCGTCTTGGACCGAGGGGTCTTCCACTTGAGGTTCGCCATGATCGCCTTCCGTTTTGGGAGGACAGGTGCACCCGCCCCCTTCGTTCTTGCTCCGTCCGCAGGTGTCGCAGAGCCCGCGACAGTCCTCGCGGCACGTGATCGTGTACGGGAGCGCGCTGGTCATGAGCTGTCTGACCAGGTCGCCCACGTCCAGGGACGTGCCGCTCAGTACGTTGTTCTCGCCGAAGGGATCGCTCGTTCCGCTCGGCGGATCGAAACGTTCCTCGACCGCGACCGTCATCGGGACGACGACGTCCTCCAGACACCGGTCGCACGGCCCCTCGGCGACCGCCTCGATGGTCCCGCTGACGTCCAGGCCGCGGTCGACGCGCCGCAGATCCAGGCGAGCGTGCGCCGGCTGCAGGAACGTGACCGTGCCGAACGGCGGCACCTCGACGTGCTCGTCGAGTGAGATCGGGCGCCCCGCGAACAGGACGGATCCGACGTCGATGACCGGTGAAGAACCCATACCATAGAACGAGGTTCCCCGCGAGGAGAACCCCATGCAACCGACTCATGGTAGACCAGGGCGGGGGGCTTGTCAACGCGCTCGGTCGGCGTGAACGGGCGGGTGCAATGGATACGCACCTGAACGTCGCCTTCGGCCCCGAGATCGCGGCCGCGGCGGCCCGCCACCACCTCGACCCCCGCCTCCTCGCCGCGGTCGCCGCCCAAGAGACCGGCGGCCCGGGCGCCGACTCCGGCCGCAACGTCGTCGGCGACGGCGGCCACGGCCGCGGCGTCTTCCAGATCGACGACCGCTGGCACGCCTTCGCCCGCAGCCCCGCCGCGATGGACCCGGGCCAGAACGCCGACTATGCGGCCGGCCTGCTCGAGTCGAACCTCGGGCGCTACGGCGGCGACGTCCGCGCCGCGCTCTCGGCGTACAACGCCGGTTCGCCGACCGCGACCGGGACGACGACCGACTGGGGCGACGGCAGGCCCGTCGGCTACGCCGACTCGGTCCTGCGCCACTACGCGCGGCTGGGCGGCGGCGACCCGTCGGGCGCGGCCGGATTCGTGCTGCCGCCCGGATCGACCGGCGCCGGCGACGAGAGCGGCGGTGCCTCGGTCGACGCGCTGCGCGGCGCGGCGGCCGACCTGGGCTACTGCCCCGCTGCAGCGATGCCGCTCAGCCTGCCCGCGTACCGGCCGCTCCCGCAGACGGACGGCCGCGACCGCGACCTCGCGCCGACGATCGGCGCGGCGGACGACGACTCCACCACCGACTGAGAAAGGACTCGACGATGGGATTCAACCTCTTGGGCGCGGTCGCCGGGGCCGCGCAGGGCGCAGCCATGGGCGGCAACCCGCTGACGATCGGCGCGGGCGCGCTCACCGGCGCGTTCGGCTCGGACGCCGCGTCGACGGCCGGCGGCTTCAGCAACAGCGCGCAAAACTTGGTGAACGGCGGCTACCTCGCCGCGACCGAGGCGCTGAACGCGCAGCAGATGGTGTTTCAGCTCCAGCTGCAAGGCCAGGCGCAGGTGTTCGACGAGATGACCTCCGAGCGATCGGAGCTGCTCCGCGAGACCAACACACTGCGCGACGTCGCGATGCAGCAGCGCAAAGCCGACAACACGATCGTCAAAGAGTTCATCCGGTCGATCGGCTGATGGACGTCCCCGCGATCCGGCCGCGGCCGCCGCCCCAGCCGCGTCCCGCGCACCGCGCCGCCGCGCACGCCGCGGCGAGGCGGCC
>DATHLN010000210.1:0-10269 GCA_035488115.1 Candidatus Limnocylindrales bacterium
CGAGCAAGTGCTGCCGCTGCTGAAGCGTTGATCGCAGCTGCATGTGCTATTTCATCACCCTGATCGCCCCGAGCGACGATGCTGCCGGGCTGCGAGCAGTCATGGAACGGCATGGTCGAGCGGCTTCGCCTATCGACAATAAGTCGATGCGTTTGGTGCTCGATGATCACGAGCGCCAATATCTGACGACGAACGGCGACTGTGATTGCGGGACGGTCCTGACCTTGCAGCAAGAGTCCGATTCGTTCGAGCAAGAGCTTGTGAAAGATGCTGCTCGTATGCGCCGTAAGCGGTGGTCAGAGGCGAAGATCTCACGCGCAATCGACGAACGGCGCAAGGCGCATACGCACCGCGACGGCGGCGGACCGGATACTCTCGAACTTTGGAACGCGGTGCTCCACGACCTCGGCGAAGAGCTGCGGCTCCCCTATGTCGGGATCTTCGTCAGGTTTTACTCAGGATCGGTAGTCTCTGAAACGTTCCGCGCCTCGCGCCGGACAGTGCCACGCCGCGCCTCGTGGGACGATGCACTCGCGTCACTGCAGCACGATGAGGTGACCATTTTTCGGCTGACTTAAATCGCGGTTCCGAGCGTTTACGTCGAGAACGTCCCGAGCGGCATCTGATACAGGCATGCGATATCCGCCGAGATGAGCTGCGCCTGATACAGGGTGTCCGCGTTGAGCGGCGGTATGGTGGCCGCGGACCAGACGGCATCCGCCGGTACACCGGGCGGTACCACCGGCGGCGGCGCTGCCAGCGACAGCAGCGTCCCGTTCAGCACCGAGCCGTCGGAGCCCACGAGCCGCAGCGTGAACGGCGGGGCGATCTGTCCGATGAAGTTGTGCTGCCAAAACAGGACACGTCCGATGCTCCGCGCGACGCCGGTTTGCCGATCGGCGGGCACTCCTAACGTCACCGGGCCGTTCAGGAACGCGAGAGGCGGGAGGCAGCCCCCGACGATCACCGGAACGACGACCGCGGAGCTGCCGTCGTTCAACACCAGCGACGTTTGTCCGGCCGCCAGCGGCGTCACAGTGAACGAACCCGGCGCGACACCGGGCGTCACCGTCACGATGCGCGGTGCGGTCACGAGCACGGTCAGGCCGCCGCTGAACCCGCTTGCGACGATGGTCGTCGGGGTGGGCGTCGGCGTCGGCCCTCCGCCCAGGTTTGCGAAAAAGAGCTGCGGCGGCGTGACCGAGCCGAGATATGCGGCCGGCGCGCGCGAGCCGAAGCCGGACGTCGAAGCTGGAGCGGGCGGCGGCGTGCTGCCGCCCCCGCAGCCGACGAGAACCGCCGCCAGTGCGGCGACGGCCGCGAAACCCGCGAGCGCGAGACGTTTCATCTGAGAGCAGCATCTCACTCACGCACGGCGCTCGCAAGACGTACGTTTGCCCCGACGTGCCCAAAGCGGGCCAATCTGCTAGGAGGTCACATCCAGCCGGCGGCTCCGGAGGACGCGGCCGAGGCGCCTGCCGCACGGCGGAGCGCTGCGAGCTCCGCTTCGCCGACCAGGTCCGCGGCGCGGTCGTAGACGGGCGCCGCCGCGCGCACGAACGTCTGCCGCTCGGCTTCGCTCGGCACCGTGACGTGCATGTGTTTGCGAAGCACCGCGAGCGCTTCGGCGTCGGCTTTCGCGGCGTAGTCGCGCTGCCACGCGATCGCGCGTTCGGCGGCTTTCTCGATCAGCTCGCGGCGCTCGCCGAGCGCGGCGAGCATCTCCGGATTCGCGATCAGGATCTGCGGCGTGTAGTTGTGCGCGCTGAGCGTGAGATAGCGCTGGTGCTCGTAGAACTTCGTGCTGACGATCGTCGGAAGCGGGTTGTCCTGACCGTCGATGCGGCGCGCGCGCAGCGCTTCGTAGACCTTCCCGATCGGCATCGGGTACGGCGTGACGTCGAGCGCGCTGGCGAGATACAGCGGGAGCGGTCCCTCGAGCGTGCGCATCCGCAGATCGCGCATGTCCTCGGCGACCCGCACCTCGCGCACGTCGTTGGTGAAGTGCCGCACGCCGTTCTCGAGGAAGCCGAGGAACGCGAGATCGAGACTCTCCCCGCGTGCGAGCAGCGCCCGGCCGTACGGCCCGGCGAACGTCGCGAAGGCGTGCACACGCGAGCGGAACAGAAATGGCAGCTCGAGCAGCTGCGCGGGCGGGAGCAGGCTGCCGACCAGCGAGCAATTCGCGGCCGCCATCGCGAGATCGCCGGTGCGCAAGTCGATGAGCAGTTGCGTCTGCCGCTTCTCGTACGGGATCACCAGCTCGACGCGCACATCGCCGCCGGTGAGCGTCTCGAGCTCGCGCTTGAACGTCTGCAGCATCCGCGCGGGCAGCGACTCCGGCGCAACCGCGCAGCCGATGCGGAGCGTTCGGGTGGCGACGTGCACCGCAGGCGCCTCGGCGCGCGCGTTGAGCGCCGTGAGCTCGCGGCTCTGGAACTCGACGTTCCCGATCCACAGCTGCGTCTCGGCCGTGTCGGCGAAATGCTCGCGGACGCCGTGCAGCAGGGCACCGGCGGCCGAGCCGTACTGCTCCGCGGCGGCGATCTCGCTCTCGACGAGCCGCTCGACGTCGGTGAACGTCGCCACGACGTCGGTCACCGCGTTCGAGATCGCGCCGAGCGCGGCATAGGCGCCTTCCGCGGAGCGTTCGCTCTCGGCGACCGCGGCGTCGAGTGACTCCGAGAACGCGCCGGTGGAGGCGCCGCGCTCGGCGATCTGCCGCAGCAGGCCGTCCATGTCGCGCGTCGCCGCGCGGGTCGACTCGGCCAGCTTGCGAACTTCGGCGGCGACGACCGCGAAGCCGCGCCCGTGCTCGCCGGCGCGCGCCGCCTCGATCGAGGCGTTCAGCGCGAGCAGGTTCGTGCGCTCCGAGACCTCGCGCACGAAGTCGACGATCCCGTCGATCTTCTCGGTCAGCGCGAGCAGCTCGGCGATCGAGGTGAGCGCGTCCTTGGTCACCGCCGCGAGCGAGCTCGACGCGGTGGTGAGCTCTTCGATCCCGTGGCCGGCGGAGCGCAGCTGATCGTCGGCTTCAGCGGTGCGCGCTCGCGCGCCGGCGACCGCGCTGCCCGCGCCGCGGACGCGGTCGGCGGAGGCACGCGCGGTGCGCGCGATCTCGACGATCGCGGCGGTTTGCTCGACCGCGTTCGCCGTGAGCCGTGCCGACGCCGAACGGAGCCGTTCGATCGCCGCGCCCGTCTGGGCGGCGACCTCTCGCACGCGCGCTTCACGATGCTCGTCGCCGGGCGCTTCCGATGCCGCGGCGGCGAGCGTTCCGTCCACCTCGGTCATCCGCCCCCCTTACCGTGGAAGATCGGCGCAGGAGGCGCCGCACGTTAACGGCCCGGCGGGCGATTCGGAGAGGGGGAGATTCGAACTCCCGATACCTTTTACAGTATGCTCGCTTTCCAAGCGAGTGCATTCAACCGCTCTGCCACCTCTCCGCGGTCCGATCCGGGCACTTCACGCCGCGATCCCGGAACGCCTCGCGTGCTCAGATCCGCGCGGGATGCCAGATCGTCTTCAGCTCGGTGAACGCGAGGACGCGCTCGAGATCGTCGTACTGCTCGCCGAACCACGCCTCGCGCGCCGGGGCGTCCTCGAAATGCGTGCGCTTGACGTTCTCGGCGGCGAGCTCTCCGAGGCGCTTCTCCGCCGCGGCGTCGAGGCCGAAGGCGCCGAGCGCGTTGACGTCCATGTGGCCGGCGAGGACCGGCGCGAGCTCCGCCCGCGTCCCGGTCAGGACGTTCGCTGCACCGGCGGGCAGATCGCTGGTCGCGAGACATTCCGCGAAGACGACGGCGCTGCGCGGATCGCGCTCGCCCGCGACGACGACGACCGCGTTGCCGCTGACCAGGACCGGGAGCACCGCGGTGACGAGCCCGAGTAGCGCAGGCTCGTCGGGCGCGAGCAGCGCGACGACGCCGGTCGGCTCGGGCGTGGAGAAGTTGAAGTGCGGGCCGCCGACGGGGTTCCGCGTCGAGGCGAGCGAGAGATATTTGTCGCACCAGCCGGCGTACCAGACCGCGCGGTCGATCGCCGCGGCGACCTCGCGGCGCGCCTCGGCGTCGTCGACCGTGCCGCCGACGACGAGTTGCGCGGCGAGCTCAGCGTTGCGCGCTTCCATCATCTCGGCGAGCCGGTACAGAACCAAGCCGCGGAGCGCCGGGGTCTGCACGGACCACTTCGCGAGCGCGGCGCGCGCCGCGACCACCGCATCGCGGACGTCCTTGCGCGAGGCGTGCGCGACGTTCTCGCCGTCGATCTGGTCGCTGCGGCCGGACTCGCTGCGCGCGAACGCGCCGTTGATGTAGAGCTTGTACATCTTGCGGATCGCGACGCGGCCGTTGGACTCCATGCGGTGGTGTTCCGCCGAGGAGCCCGGCTTCCTCGGGACCAAAGCGCCGGAAGGTGGAGCTGATCTGTGTCCGGCACGGCCGCACCGCGTGGAACGCCGACAAGCGCTTTCAAGGCCACACCGACGTCCCGCTCGACGACGAAGGCCGCGCGCAGGCCGCCGCCCTCGCGGCGCTGCTCCGCGATCAGCGAATCGACATTGCGGTCTCGAGCGACTTGGCGCGCGCCGTCGAGACTGCTCGGATCGTGCTCGGCGCGCGCGCGATCCCGCTGCGGCTCGATCCCGCTTGGCGCGAGATGCAGTTCGGCGACTGGGAAGGCCTGACGTGGGAGCAGATCCTCGCGGCGAACCCGCATCTGGCCCAGACCGATCTGACCAGCGTGAAGAGCTACACGCCCGGCGGTGGTGAGACGTTCGACGATCTGACGGCGAGGATCGCGCGCGCGGTGGAGCGCGTGACGGCGAAAACCCCGCCGGAGGGCACCGCGCTGATCGCCACCCACGCGGGACCGTTGCACGCGCTGCTCAGCGTCCTTCTCGGCGATGCGGAGCGAGCCGCGCTGCGCGTGCGTTTCATGACCGCTTCCATCACGCGTTTTCGCCGCGAGAACGGCGTGTGGAGGCTCACGCGCCTGAACCAGACCGCACGGGCCGCGTCGTAACGATCGGTGGCTGGATCGGGAGCTAGTTGAAACCCAAGCGGATTGGGTAGTATACTAGCCGGGTGAGCACCGTCCGGGTGGGTGCGGTCCGTTTCAAGATCTATCCCGAAGACCACGAGCCTCGGCACGCACACGCGTTCGTCGGTAGCGGTGAGGTCATCATTGACCTTCGCCGCGATGGAAGCGTTGCGTTGGCACGCCGGAAAACCGGCACGATCCGCGGACGTGTGACTCGCAGCGAGGTTCGGAAAGCTCTTGCAGCGGCAGTGACCGCGTACGTTGACCTCGTACGGGCTTGGGAAGCGATGCACGATGAAGATCGGTAATCGAATACGGACGACGGACGACGAGATCGTCGCCGCCATCGCGAGCAGCCGGCGATGGGCTCGCCCGGAAGCGGTTTCCGTGGCATATGACGGCGACAGCGATGAAGTCGTGATTCGATTCGCCAGCGGTAGCACGCTCCACGTCCCACGCATGAATCTGCAAGGCCTCGAGGAAGCGAGCGCCGCGGAATTGCGGGACGTCGTGCTGGAAGGTCCGGGTACGGGATTGCATTGGCCGCGCCTCGACGTCGACCACTATATCCCGGCGCTGATCGAAGGGGTTTTCGGCACGAAGCGGTGGATGAGCGAGCTGGGCCGCCGCGGCGGTTCGAAGACCTCCGCGGCGAAAGCCGCCGCCGCGCGCGAGAACGGGCGTCGTGGAGGAAGACCGAGCGCGCGTCCGCAGCCCCAGATCTCGTACGACAGGCGCAACCTTGACGCGGGGGTGCAATTCGCGCCGCCGAGCCCGCAGACGACGATCGCCGTCTTGCGCCGCGAATACGGCCCGGACTTTGCGGCCGGGCATCGTAGCGACATGCAGTTGAAAACGCTGTTACAGCGCGCGGGCGTTCGCACGCTCGAAGCTTACCTCAAGAGATCACGGAAGCGTCGGTGAGTGCTCCGAATCGCATCGCGATCCGCGATCCCGGCTTCACGAACGTGCAGCGTCAAGCGCGTCACCGGCGACGCATGCGGCGGCGATCTTGTCGCCGTACGGCGGCGATTCCGCGGCGATTGCGGCGGCGAAGAGTTCGGCGGTATCGACGAGGCGCGGGCCGGGACGGCTCGCGTAGGCGTTGCCGTCCATCGCGTAGGCGCGCCCGTTGCGCACCGCGCGCAATGAGGAGAACGCGCGGGCCGCGTCCGCGGGCAGCGCTGTGATCTCGCGCTGGGTGCGGGGCAGATCGAAACCGCAAGGCGCGACGATTACGACGTCGGGGTCGGCGCCGGCGATCTCGTCCCACGTCAGCACGCGGCTGTTCGCACCGGGCGATCCTAGGACGGGTTCTCCGCCTGCGAGCTCCACTAGCCCGGGGAGCCAGTGCCCCGGGCTCATCGGCGGATCCGTCCATTCGAGCACGAGAACTCGTTCACGTTTACGCGAACTGACGCGCTCGCGCAACGATTCGACGCGCGCGCGCAATTGCGTGAGCAGGCGCGCCGCGCCGTCGCGCGCGCCGGCGAGCGCGCCAAGGAAGGTGACGGTGGAGAACACGTCCTCCAGCGACGACGGCTCGAGCGAGACGATCCGCGGATCGCCGCGCAAACGCTTCGCCGCGCGGTCGACGATGTCGTATGAGACCGCACAGACCGCGCAGAGCTCTTGCGTCACGATGAGATCGGGCTCGAGCTCGGCGAGCTTCGCGTCGTCGAGCCCGTAGAGCGAGGAGCCCTCGTGGACCCGGGCGCGCACGTGACGGTCGATCCCGGCGGCATCGAGCTCGTGCGGCAACAGCGAGGAGGTGAGCGCCGGACGGCTCCTCGCTTCGGGCGGGAAGTCGCATTCGTGCGTCACGCCGACCACTCGGTCGCCGGCGCCGATCGCGAACAGGATCTCCGTCGCCGACGGCAAGAGGCTCACGATGCGCATCGGCGGGTGGTTCCGGGCGGCGTGGCGACGGGCCCGCCATCTGTGACGAAAGTCGGACCGGGAAGTCGGTGGCGCACCCTTCGACAGGCTCAGGGTGACAGATGCTGAACCCTCCGCGGTCACGCCCGCAGCCGAGGAGCAGTCCCCTGAACAAGATCAAGGTCAAGAACCCCGTCGTCGAGCTCGACGGCGACGAGATGACGCGGATCATCTGGCACTTCATCAAGGACAAGCTGATCCTGCCGTATCTCGACGTCGACCTGAAGTACTACGACCTCGGCATCGAGCATCGCGACGCGACCGACGACCAGGTCACGCTCGACGCGGCGCGCGCGATCAAGCAGTACGGCGTCGGCGTGAAGTGCGCGACTATCACGCCCGACGAAGCGCGCGTCAAAGAGTTCGGGCTCAAGGCGATGTACCGCTCGCCGAACGGTACGATCCGCAACGAGCTGGACGGGACGATCTTCCGCGAGCCGATCATCTGCCGCAACGTCCCGCGGCTCGTTCCGGCGTGGACGCAGCCGATCGTCATCGGCCGCCATGCGTTCGGTGACCAGTACCGCGCGACCGACTTCAAGGTCCCCGGCGCCGGCAAGTTGACGCTGACGTTCACCCCGGCGGACGGCGGCGCGCCGATCGTGCGCGAGGTGTTCGAGTTCAAGAACCCGGGCGTCGCGCTTTCGATGTACAACCTGGACGAGTCGATCCGCGGGTTCGCGCGCGCCAGTATGAACTACGGGCTCCAGCGCGGCTGGCCGGTCTACCTCTCGACGAAGAACACGATCCTCAAGGCGTACGACGGCCGCTTCAAGGACATCTTCCAAGAAGTCTACGAGCGCGAGTTCGAGGCCGACTTCCAGGAGCGCGGAATCACGTACGAGCACCGGCTGATCGACGACATGGTCGCCGCCGCGCTGAAGTGGAACGGCGCGTTCGTGTGGGCGTGCAAGAACTACGACGGCGACGTGCAGTCGGACACGGTCGCGCAGGGCTTCGGCTCGCTCGGCCTGATGACGTCGGTGCTGACGTCGCCCGACGGCAAGACGATCGAGGCGGAGGCCGCGCACGGCACGGTGACACGCCACTATCGCGAGCACCAGAAGGGCCGCGAGACGTCGACCAACCCGATCGCGTCGATCTTCGCCTGGACGCGCGGGCTGGCGCACCGCGGCAAGCTGGACGGAACGCCGGACGTCACGCATTTCGCGGAGACGCTGGAGAAGGTTTGCGTCGAGACCGTCGAGTCGGGGAAGATGACGAAGGACCTTGCGATCCTCATCGGACCCGATCAGCCGTGGCTGACGACGAACCAATTCCTGGACGCTCTCGATACCGAGCTGCGCAGCCGGATGGGAGCGGTGACCGCGTCCGCCGCGGTGTGACGGCGAGATGAACGAAGACGAAACCCTGGCGATCCTGGTCGGCGGCGGGCCGGCGCCCGGGATCAACGGCGTCATCGCGTCGGCGACGATCGAGGCGCGCAACCACGGGCTCCGCGTGCTCGGGATCTACCAAGGGTATCGCCATCTCGTCAAAGGCGACACCTCGCACGTGCGCGAGCTCGACGTCGACGACGTCTCGCGGATCCACTTCGCCGGCGGCTCGATGCTGCGCACCTCGCGCACGAACCCCGCCGCGGATCCGGAGTCGCTGCGCAGGTGCGTGCGCGCGCTGACGATGCTCGGCGTGCGGTATCTGATCACGATCGGCGGCGACGACACCACCTTCGGCGCCTCGCGGATCGCGGCGGAGACGAAGGGCCGGATCGGCGTCGCGACCGTCCCGAAGACGATCGACAACGACCTGCCGCTGCCGGACAACGCGCCGACGTTCGGTTTCGAGACCGCGCGTTCGGTCGGCTCGGCGATCGTCGAGAACCTGATGGAGGACGCGCGCACCGCCTCGCGCTGGTATCTCGCCGTGACGATGGGCCGCAAGTCGGGCGCGCTCGCGCTCGGAATCTGCAAGGCCGCCGGCGCGACCATCGCGGTGATCCCTGAGGAGTTCCCCGGCGAGCGGATCGCGCTCGACGATATCGTCGACACGATTGTCGGCTCGATCGTGAAGCGGCTCGCGCATGGTCAGGACCACGGCGTCGCCGTCGTCGCGGAAGGACTCGCGGAGCGGATCGCGCCGGAAGAGCTCGCCGCCGTCACGACCGCCGCGCGCGACGCGTACGGTCACGTCCGGCTCGCGGACGTGCCGCTCGGAAGCGTGCTGCGCGACGCGGTGCGCACGCGTCTCGCCGACATCGGGCTGGACGCGACGGTCGTGCCGAAGGACATCGGCTACGAGCTGCGCAGCGCGAAACCGATCCCGTTCGACGCGGAGTACACGCGCACGCTCGGCTACGGCGCGGTGCGCTATCTCCTCGGCGGCGGCAGCGGCGCGCTGATCGCGCTCGCCGGCGGCCGCATCGTCCCGGTGACCCTCGAGTCGATGCTCGACCCCGAGACCGGGCGGATCCGCGTCCGCATGGTCGACGTGACGACCGAGTCCTACGAGGTCGCGCGCAAGTACATGATCCGCCTCGAAGAAGCAGACCTCACGGAGCCGCGGCTCTCGCGCCTTTCCGCTCAAACGAATCTCGATCCGGAGGCGTTCGAGGGGCGCTTCGGCCGGCTCTTCGCCGCGCCCGCGACGGCGTAGGCCGCTGGGTCAACGGCGCGGGGAAGGTAGGGAAGCGACGCGTCGTTCGAGCTTAGCGAGCCGTCGTTCGATGGTCTCGAAGCGCTCTGTCATGTTCGACCCTTCCCCGAGAGCGAGATAGAACGGATCAACGTTCAGCTGGATCGCGATTCGCAAACCGAGCACAAAGCTCGGACTTTTCACGTTTCCGACCTCCAGTTGCCGGATCGCGCTCTCGGAGACGCCGACCGCGGACGCCAGATCGGCCACGCTGAACGCCTTGTCCTCGCGTAGACGCCGGAGCCGCGCTCCAAAGGACTCCATCAGGCTAGGGTCCGCGCCGCCCGGGAACGCGCTAAAAATGAGGTTCCCCCGCCGGTATCGTAGGATACTACGAATTTCCGGACCACAATACTCTTGCATACTCCGAACCCGTATGGTACGCTTCGGGTCCCGGGAGTGACCCTGTGAGGCGATTGTGCGGACGAAACGACAGATGCCGACGAGTTGCGAATGCGCAGAGCTACACTCGACCGCCGAGATACCGCGGCGCCAATCGAACGGATATTCGGTGCGAGCAGTAGCGGGTTCCTGCGCTGCACGCTACGACGTTACGGTCGTTGTACGTCAATCGGGCTCGTTGGCCGCGCCTATCCGGCGGACTCGTGTTCGTGTCTCCGTGCTGTCGCAAACTTAGAC
>DATHLN010000211.1:0-11846 GCA_035488115.1 Candidatus Limnocylindrales bacterium
CCGGCACGCCGTCAGGAACGTTGGAGATCATCGCCCGAAGCTCACCCGTAGTCATCGTATCGGCCCTCCTTGCACTCTCGGTAGTTCATCGACATCGAAACGCGATCCACCGGAAATCAGGTTCAAGGACATGGGGCAAGAGCGTCTGCCAACGGCGAGCATGGCCGAAAAGGTACGCTTGCCCCGTTGCGTCCGCGAGTAGCTATTCGCGCGTCGCGGCCAAGTGCGCCGTGACCGAATAGCCGGCGGCAAACACCGCGACAATCGACGGCGGCGTCAGTACGTCGGCGTCCACGTCGTTTGGTATGCCGCGGCGAACTCCGTAACCGGTGTCGCTCCATTGAAGCAGCTCGCCGCGCCACACGAGCCACGCCCTTCCGTCGAGCTCGATGTATGTTCCGTCCGGAAGGGTGTTGAGCCGGGCGCGATACGTGCGCTTGCGGCGGCTGTCGAGGCGTTCCGCGTGCAGCACGCGGTCCATCGCATCCGCATTCACCGGACCGCCGTGGACGGTCTCCCACAGCGCTCGGAAGCGCTGATAGTCGGCATAACGGCATTCCCGGCAGGGCCGATGACCGGCGGCGAACGCCGTCGCTTCGTCGAGGAAGAACAGCTCGGTGTACCGCCGCGGCTGCATCACGGGACGGTACCGCCCGCGAAACTCCAGCACGCACGCGATCCACCGCCGCACCTGCCAATCGCGAACGACCCGGCGCGACTCGTCGTGCAGCACGCCGCGGTTCCCCATCAGCGTGCCGCGCCCGGCGACCGCGACCAGCTCGCCGAACGGCGTGACGCGATTCTGCAGCGGCACGGCGCTAACCCGATTCGCCCGGCGTCGCGCGTGCCGCCGAAGACGCCGCGACGACGGCGTACGGCGCGGGCGTCCGCTGCAACACGCCGTCGATCGTCGCCGCGAGCGCGCCGCCGGCGTAGATCGCGAACGCGACGAGCGGCACGACCGCCGGCCCGAAGCGGTCCGCGGCCGAACCGGCGACCATCGGCCCGAGCACTTGGCCGGCGGCCATGATCGTCGTGATCGCAACGAACGCCGTCGCACCGGTCGCCGCGGAGCTCCGCGCACGAGCGATCGCCGATGCGATCGCCGGCGACGAGGCGAGCCCCAGCCCGACGCACAGCGCGCCCGCGACGGCCGCCGCGATCGACGGCACGATCGCGAACAGTGCCCCGAGCGCCGCGATCCCCAGCGAGAGCGCGAACGCCGCCTGCCGCAACCGCCCGGCGACGATCCGCCCGACGCTCAGCGCGCCGATCAGCGCGGTCACGCCGAACGCCGTCCACACGGCCGCGATCACCGGCGTCCCCAAGCCGTAGCTGCGCAGCGCGGCGACGATGAACGTCGAGTACGCGGTGTACGCGGCGCCGAAACCGAAGTAGCCGATCGCCAAGAACAGATACCGCCGCGCCTTCACGAGATCGATCAGCCGGAACGGCGTCTCGCGCGCCTCCGCGAATGCCGTCGTCTTCGGCCGCTGCGCGAACGCGAACCACAGCCCGACCGCGGCGACCAAGCCGATCGCGCCGGTGACCAGCGTCCCCGCGCGCCACCGGTCCGCGCCGCCGAGCAGCCACGGCGTCGCGGGCGCCGACACGAAGAGCCCGACCGCGATCCCGCTCCACGCGCGCCCGCTCACGCCCGCGCGCTGCGCGGGGCTCACGCGCTCGAGCGCGCCGGTGATCACCGCCGCGACGCCGAGCCCGCAGCCCAGCCCCATCACGGCGCGCGCCGCAATCAGCTCGCCGAGCGTGCGCGAGAACGCCGAGACGATCAGCGTCACGCCGACGACGGCGTGCGCGAACGCGGCGCTGAACCGTGCGTCGCGGTCGCGCCGCAGCACGAGCGGCGCCGAGAGCGAGCCGATCAGATAGCCCGCGAAGTGCAGCGTTGCAACGAGCCCGAACGCGGAGAACGAGCCCGCGATGTCGTTGCGGATCGCGGGCAGCACCAGCCCGTAGCCGAGCCGCGCGAGTCCGATGTCGACGGTGATCGCGACCACGGACCAGAGCACCACCGAGCGCACCATACCGCCCGCATTATGCCCGCCCGGTAGACGCGCCTGTAGACGAAACGCGACTGGGCCGCGGTACACCGGCGCGTATACGTCCGCGGCGACCGGAGTAGCAGACAACGCAGGGCGCGCGGCGTAGCGTGGGAGCATGACGCTGCCGTTCCTCGACCTTCCGATCGTCCTCGCACCGATGGGCGGTTCCGCAACCGTCGAGCTCGTCGCCGCGGTGAGCAACGCCGGCGGTTTCGGGATCCTGCCGTGCGCATATTCGACCGCCGAGCAGATCACCGCGCAAACCGCGGCGGTGCGCGAAGCGACGGCACGGCCGTTCGGCGTGAATCTCTTCGTCGAGACTCCGCCGTACGAAGCGGACGCGCAGATCCTCGCGCACGCGCACGAACGCCTGCGCGCGTACCGCGAGGAGCTCGGCATCCCGCATCCCGAGCATCCCGCCGTCCCGCCGGACCGCTACGGCGCGCAGATCGATGCAATCCTCGAAGCACGCCCGGCCGTGTTCACGTTCACGTTCGGCATCCCCGACGCGCGAACGCTGCGGCGTTTCCGCGACGCCGGGATATTCACCATCGGCACCGCAACGACGGTCGACGAAGCACGCGCTCTGAAAGACGCCGGAGTCGACGGAATCTTCGCGCAAGGCTCGGAAGCCGGCGCGCACCGCGGCACGTTCCTCGCGCCGGTCGAACACTCGCTCGTCGGAACGCTCGCGCTCGTCCCGCAAGTCGTCGACGCGACCGGCCTGCCGGTCTTCGCCGCGGGCGGGATCGGGGATGGCCGGGGCGTGGCGGCGGTGCTCGCGCTCGGCGCCACCGCGGCGGCGGTCGGTACGTCGTTCCTGCTCGCGGCGGAATCGGGGATCGCGCCGGCGCATCGCGCGATGCTTACGTCCGAAGCCGCTCGGCGCACGGTGCTCACGCGCGCGTTCTCGGGCCGCACGGCGCGCGGCATCGCGAACCGCATGGTCGATGACCTCGCCGATCCGGGCGACATCGCGCCCTACCCGTTCCAGAACGCGATGACGCGCGACATCCGCACCGCCGCGGCGCAGCAGGGCCGCCCGGAGTTCCTCTCGCTGTGGTCCGGCCAAGCGGCGCGCCTCGCGAAGGCGAAGCCCGCCGCCGAGATCGTCGCCGACCTGATGCGGGAAGCGCGCGCGGCCGCGCACGAGTCGGTGCGGACGCTGCGCTAGGGACCCCCGCGTCCCCCGGGGACCGAAGAGGAGATCGCTCCCTTCTTCGGGGATACCGCTCAGCTGGCCGCTGGGTCCCCACGCGGTCGGATCTCGTGCCTCGCCGGGTCCCGGCACGCGTGTCCGCCGCGGGTCGGAGGTACGCATGGCACTCTGGCGCCGTGAGTTCATCACCAGGCTCCTCGCAGCGGGCGCCGCGCTCGCCGCTTCCGCCGCGGGTCGAACGCGCGCCGCGGCGGCACGAGCGCCGCGGCTGAGCGGCGGCGACGAGAGCGAGTACACGTTCGAAGTGCTGAGCCTCTTGCACGCGGCGCGCGAGATTCGGGCCGGTCGCGGCGCGCAGCTCGCCGCTTCGATCGAGGCGCGCGCGGTCGACCACCTCGCACCGATCGTGGGTTTCGCCGAAAGCACGTTCACGATCGCGGCGCTCTACCTCGGCGGCGTCGTCTTGCAATCATCGCCGCAACCCGTTCCGAAAAACGTCTTCGCCGCGCTGAGAGGCGCGCGCGGCAAGGTGAAACAGGTTCTCTCGGCGGGCTGTTTCGACTTGACGACGTGCAAGGCGGCGGGATGCGTCCCGTGGCCGACGAGCTTGCGCCCGGCCAACGTGAACGCCCCGAACCCGCTGGGCTGGCACTACATCGTCGGGTCGCACTGCGGCTTCTCGTGGCCGAAGTTCTGGAAGCTCGACTGCGGGCCGCCGATCGCGCTGCAGCCGTGCACCGGCGACGAAGCGACGTCGGCTCAGGCGGCGCTCGAGCTCACACAGACGGCGCAGAACGCGGTCGTGCCGCGACCGCCGAGCGCATCCGATCAGACGAAGTACGCGATGCAGGTGCTCAGCCTGATGCACGTCGCGCGCGAGATCAAGGCCGGGCGCGGGGCGCAGCTGGCGGCGTCGATCGAAGCGAGTACCCCGGACTACCTCACGCCGATGGCCGACTTCGCCGAAACGAACTACACGATCGGCGCGTTCGCGCTCGCGGATCAGCAGTTCAAGGCCGAGAACCGGACGCCGCCCGCCGCGCTGAACGCGAAACTCAAGGGTGGCCGCGACAAGCTCGCGCAGGTGCTCTCCCAAGATTGTTTCGAGCTGATCGACTGCAAGGAACCGGGCTGCGTGCCGTGGCCGACGAGCTTGCGCGCGGCCAACCTGAACGCCCCGAGTCCGCTGGGCTGGCGCTACATCGTCGGCTCGCACTGCGGCTTCTCGTGGCCGAAGTTCTGGAAGCTCGACTGCGGGCCGCCCATCGCGCTGCAGCCGTGCACCGGAAGCGAATCGACGTCGGTGCAAGCGAGGCTCGACCAGGAGACGTACGTTCCGCGAACGAGCGATCCCAACGGCTACATCGTCGGCACCGTCGTCGACCCGAGCGCGACGGGGCCGACGGGGTTCGTCTACTCGACGGTCGACGAGCAGGGTGCGCGCACCGCGCACACCGGTACGACCGATGCGCTGAAGCGGTTCGCGATCTTCGTCCCCGCCGGCATCGCGCTGGTCCAGGTGGCCAGACGGCTCGACGAGCGCGGGAACTTGGTCAAGCCGGCGGAGTGCCGGGTCGGCCGGAACCTTTCCGTGCCGAGTTTGCGCGATCTGCCGAAGCCGCCGCCGAACGGACCGGCGATCGTCGGCGGCAACTCCGCGTGGGAGCGCGACAAACCGGTCGAGTTCCGCACGCGCGGAATCGACCCGCGCAACGTGCGCTTGCAGATCGACGGCAACGCCGAGGGCCAGCAAGTCCTCGCGGCGTCCAACAGCAGCGTGATCGCGCTCGTGAAAACATCGCCCGGGATGCACGCGGCTGCGCTCGTGACCGGCGGAACTCCGACCAACGGCGTCGCGTCCGACTTCGTCGACGCGACGGTGGCGCTCACCGGCTCGACGCGGATCGGCGGGACGAAGGTCGTCACGCTGCAAGTCGTCGGCGTCCCGCCGCAACATTCGGCGACCTGCACGTTCACCGTGTCGGGCGCTTCGGAGTTTCCGGGCGGCAAGCCGGAGATGACCGTGCCGCTCGTGAACGGCCGTGCGACGGCTCAGGTTCGCAACGTTCGCGCCGGCGAGACCTCGCTGCGCTGGCAGCTCATGGTGAAGATCCCCGGCGTCTGGGACTGACGCCTCCGTTCGCATGCGGGCCGGGTCGCGCCGACCGGCGAACGCCCGGCCCGCATGGACATCACCCAGCTCATCCTCGACGACCACCACGAACAGCGCCGCCTCTTCGCGGTCCTCGAACAGATCGACGGAACCGACACCGCGACGTTATCGGCGGTGTGGGGCCGGCTCGCGGCCTTCCTGGAAACGCACGCCGCGGCCGAGGAAGAGCTGTTCTACCCCGAGCTGCTGCACGTCGGAAAGGGCAGCGGCGGCAAGTCCGACGCGGAAGACGAGACGGAGGACGCGATCAAGGATCACAACGAGATCCGCGACGCGGTCACCGAAGCGGAGCGCCACACCGTCGGCAGCGCCGGCTGGTTCAAGGCGGTTGCGAGCGCGAACAAAGCCAACGGCGACCACATGGCGGAAGAAGAGCGCGAAGGCCTGACCGACTTTCGCCGCCACGCCTCGCTGCAGCTGCGCCACGATCTCGCGGTGAAGTTCGCGGCCTACGAAGCGCGCCACGTCACCGGCGTCAAACCGGTCGACAAGGATCCGCACCAGTACATCGCCGAGCACACCGAGCACAGATAGTAAAGTCGAAGCCGCGTAACGATCCAACAATTGATCCGGGACGAGAGAAAAATACGCGAAGGTAAATTTTGCTGCGCAAGCCAAGCCGGATCCTATGGGTGATATTTGGCAACAGGACAAGCTCTTTCTTTTTCTGGCGTTTTTCTTGCCCGGGTTCATCTCCACCGAGATTTACGGGCTGTTTATCGCGGTTGGCGAACGTGACTTCGTCAAACAACTGCCAGCGATCGTAGCGTATAGCGCAATACACTACGCGTTTACGCTACCGATCTATATTCTTGCGCCCGCCGGCCCGTGGAAGACGTTTGCAGCCTACCTCGTTGTTCTAGTGCTTCCTCTTGCATGGCCTCCTATTGTGCTCCTCATGCGAGATTGGCATAAATGGGCACCACGGATCCTGAGCAAAGAGGTTTTTACGTATATGCTTCAACCGGAATATTCACCGTGGGATCGTGTCTTCGATGACCTTAGCGAGCGTTGGATTCGGATTCGGCTCAAGAGCGGGGCGTATGTCGGTGGGCTCCTTGCCAAGGGTTCGCTAACCTCAACATACCCGTGCCCAGAGCAGATTTTCGTCCAAGAAGAATGGACGCTCGACTCAGACACTGGCGCGTTCCAACATGAGGTCCCGAGCGCGGGACTGCTTGTCAACGGCGCCGAAATTGAGTTCATCGAGCTCATCGAAGGTCAGGAGAGTGCGGGTTCATGAGCGACCACAACAACAAATCGACGAGCGGCCCGGTTCGCGAGCCTGGTCGTCCCGAGCCTCAAGGCGATCATTTCTTCGAAAAAGGCGCGCGCCTCGTTTCGCGGGGTAACGTTGATCGGACCAAGCCTCCAGGCGGCACCGGTCCGGTGAGCCACGATGCGAGGAACGCCCCCGGGAAATCGTAGTCACAGTGTTTCAAGTGACCGGATTCAATAATGAGATTCCGCGTCAGGTCGATGCGCGGGCACGGTGTGACGATCGATTGGTGGCGTTCCCGCGTGGGTTCTGAATGCGCGGTGCGCCGCTAGCCCAAGAACGACAACCGCCGCAGCCAATATCGCCAGCGCTTCGCCGGGCGTGACCGGCGGCGAACCGCGCGTCCCGCAGATCGCGCTCGCCGACTCCGCAAGCCATGCCCACGCGCGACGCACCGGATCTCCGCCCAGACCCGCGACGTCCCGCGCACTCGCGGCGAGATCGTCGGGGAGCCACGCCGCGCCGTCGACGATCCGCGCGACCCGCGCGTTCGCGTCGATCACGATCACCGCTTCGGTGTGCGCGACGACGCCGGGCAGCGGGCGCGACACCGCGATCCCGAATCGCTCCGCGACCTCCTCGACGGTGGCCGGCTCGCCCGTCGCGAGCGCCCATCGGTCGGGATCGGCGCCGTACCTCGCACCGTAGCGCGCGAGCACGCGCGGCGTGTCGTACGCCGGGTCCAGCGTGACGAGCACCAGCCGCACCGGCTCACCGCGCAGCGCCCGCTGCAGCTTCGCGAACTTCGCCGACACCAGCGGGCACATCCGCGCGTCGGCGCACCGCGTGTAGATGAACGACAGCACCGTCACGCGCCCACCCGTTCGCTGGAACGAGAACGCACGGCCGCGCTGATCGATGAGCGGCACGTCCGGCACCGCGTCGCCTTCGTGCAGCTCGGGCACGAACGCACGCGGCGCCGGCGGAGCCGGCGCCTGTGCGACGATGGCGGCGGGCGTGCTTACCATGTCCTCATGCCAGGCGCGAGATACGCGTGCGCCTGGATCTGCTGCGCCACCGGCCCGGCGTACGCGAGCACCGCGAGACCGATCGCGACGAGCCCCCAGCGCCCGAGCCGGTCGAGCACCGGCGGCGGCGGATCGCCCTCCGGCACCGGCGCGAACTCGAACTGCGGCGGCGTCTCCGCGCGGCGGTTCGCGACGTACGTCCCGGTCGCCACGACGATGAACATCAGCACCGAGATCGCGATGATCGTCCCGCCGAGCGCCGCCCACAGCATGTGCGCGTGCCACCCCGCGGCGCCTTGCGCGCCGAAGTACGTGACGTCCGACGTCCGCCGCGGCGAGCCGAGCAGACCGGCCCAGTGCATCGCGATCGACATGATCGCCATCCCGACGAACCACGTGTAGACCTGGATCAGCGCCAGCTTCGGCATGAACAACGCCCGCCCGGAGAGCGCCGGGATCAGGCCGTACGCCGCGCCGATGAAGGTCAGCGCGACCGGCCCGCCGACCGTGATGTGGAAGTGCCCGACGATCCACATCGTGTTGTGCACGAGCACGTCCATCGAGTACGAGTTGTTCACGATCCCGCCGAACCCGCCGAAGATGAACAGGATCATCCCGAGCGCCGGCCCCGCGAACACCGGGTTCTTCCACGGCAGCCAGCGTATCACGTTGACGAATCCCCGCACGCCGGCCTTGCGCGCCCCGATCTCGAACCCGGCGAAGATCGCGAACGCCGTCATGAACGAGGGGATCACCACGCCGAAGGTCGTCAGCGTGTGCAGCCACTTCCAGCCCGCGCTCACGCCCGGATCGAGATACTGGTGGTGCAGCCCGACCGGCGTCGAGAGCAGCAGCAGCATCACGAACGCCAGCCGCGTGAGCCCGTCGCTGAACACCGTGCCCTTGTACGTCGCCGGGACGACCGTGTACCAGATCGTGTACGCGCCCATGATCCAGAAGTAGACCAGCGGGTGCCCGAAGTACCAGAAGAACATCCGCGTGAGCCCGACGTCGATCCCCGCTGTCCATCCCAGCGACCACGGGATCAGCAGCAGCATCTCGGCGACGACGCCGAGCGTCGCGATGATCCACATGACCATCGTGCAGGTCGCCATGAACGCCGGGAGCGGGAGCGGCTCCTTCGGCGCGGCGCGCTTGAACCACAGCGCGTTGGCGAACACGTCGAAGGCGACGACCCAGGTGCCGAGCACGAGGAACGTCGCCCCGAAGTAGAACAGCGGGCTCGCCTTGAGCGGCGCGTAGAACGTGTACAGCACCGACGCGCTGCCGTCGAGGATCGCGATCGTTGCCATCACCGTGCCGACCAGCATCACGCAGTAGCCGATCCACCCGAGCCTCGTCGAGCGCTCGCGCGGGATGGTGCGGTACACGCAGAACGTAAACAGCCCGGTGATGAAGAAGGTCGTGAACACGAGCGCCATCAGCACCCCGTGTGCGGTCAGCATCCGGTAGTAGTCGAGCTCCGGCGGCATCGTGATCAGCCCGGCGCGCGAGAAGCTCTGCAGCATCCCGAACAGCGCGCCGATCCCGAGCACCAGCGTCGCGGTGTAGAGATGCGTCAGCGCGAGCAGGTCGCCGTCCGCGCGCGAGAGCGGCGTCTGGCCGAACCGAACGGCTTCCGGCTCGCGGTCGAGCGTCGCGGCCATCACCGCACCGTCACTTTCGCGGCCATCGCCTGGTGGCCGCCGCCGCAGTACTCGTTGCAGAGCAGCAGATAGGTCCCGCGCTCCTTGAAGGTGTGCGAGACGCTGCTGACCCAGCCCGGCGTCACCATCGTGTTCACACCGGTCTCCGGGATGCTGAAGCCGTGCTCCACGTCCGCGCTCGTGACGTAGAACGTCACGCGCGAGCCCGCCGGAACGCTGATCTCCGCCGGCGCGAACGAGAAGATCCGCGCGACGTAGTACGCCTCGTACGCGCCCTCGGCGATCTTCCGCAATCCCGGATGATCGAAGGGCGGCGTCTGTGAGACCTTGGTGGGATCGATGGTCTGCACGCGGCTCGGCGGGACGAACCCGTCCACGATCGCCGAGGTGGTGATGATCGCCGCGAAGAGCACGAGCATCCCGAGCCCCACGGCCATCCAGAGACGTTCCGCTCGGTGGACGTGCATCTCACCACCTCGCCCGGAGCAGGACGTACATGGCGAGCCAGCCGGCGACGATGAGGCCGCCGAGCGAGAATACGAAGGCGAGCGTCGCCGGAAGCGGCTCGTCCGGTGTCTTGTGCATGCGCGGATGCTAACGAACCGGGCGGTAGCCCCGGTGAACGGCTTGTGAACGCGCGTTCACACGCGCGGGAGCGGTCAGGCGGCTCAGCGAGCGGCGGCGGGCGTGGTGTCGCCCATCCATCGTTCGATCATCGTGCGCAGGTCGTTGATGCGCATCGGTTTGGAGAGGTAGTCGTCCATCCCGGCGGCGAGGCAGGCCTCGCGGTCTTCCTTGAACGCGTTCGCGGTCATCGCGACGATCGGGACGTGCGTCCCGGTGCCGCGCTCGCTCATGCGCACGGCGCGCGTCGCCGCGAAGCCGTCGACGTTCGGCATGTGAACGTCCATGAACACGAGCGCATACGGCTCGCGCGCGAGCGCCTCGATCGCGCGGGCGCCGTCGGAGACGATCGTCACGGGAACCCCGAGCCGAGCGAACTGCTCCTGAAGGATCTCTTGCAAGCTGGCATTGTCTTCGGCGACGAGCACCTTCCCGGCCGGGGCCGTCTCGGCGGGGAGCGGCGCCGGCCCCGCTTCGTCGTCCGTCTGCCCGAGCGCCGCGACGATGCGGTCGAAGAGCACCGCTTGCCGGATCGGTTTCGCGACGCGCTCCTCGCCGCCGATCGCGACGATCGCATCCTCGGCGATCCCGTGGTCGCGCAACGCCGCGACGAGCGCTTCGATGTCGACGCTGTCGACGTCGGCGAGGACGATGCAGTCCTCTTGCGTCCCGCGATGGGCGAGCATCGCCTCGGCGACGCCGGCGGCGTCGCGCGCGTGCGCCGCCGGAATCCCCCACGCCTCGGCGTAGCGCGCGAGCGTGTCGGCGAGCTCGGCGTCACTGGTGACGATGAGCGCGCGGACGCCGTAGACGCGGCGCGTCGGCACCGCGGCGCTCGCGCGCGCGAACCGCGCGGTGAACCAGAACGTCGAGCCGCTCTCGGGCTCGCTCTTCACGCCCATCGTGCCACCCATCAGCTCGACGAGACGCTTCGAGATCGAGAGGCCCAGGCCGGTCCCGCCATAGCGCCGCGACGACGAGCTGTCGGCCTGCACGAACGGCTCGAAGAGCTGCGGGATCACGTCTGGCGCGATCCCGATCCCGGTGTCCTCGACCTCGAAGCGCACCGTCGCGTGCCGTACCGACGTCTCGAGCGGCAGCGCCCGAAGCACGATTTGTCCGCGCTCGGTGAACTTCAGCGCGTTCGCTAGCAAGTTCAGGAGGATCTGGCGCAGGCGATCCGCGTCGCCGCGCACGATCGGCGGAATCGACGGGTCGACGAACGTGTACAGCCGCAGACCCTTCTGCTTGACGTGCTGCGCCAGCACGCCCGCCGACGCCTCGACCAGCGCTTCGAGATCGAACTCGTGCGCGCCGAGCTCGACCTTCCCGGCCTCGATCTTCGAGAGATCGAGGATGCTGCTGATGATCGCCAGCAGCGCCTCGGCCGACTCCTCGATCGTGCCGACGAACGCGCGCTGCCGCTCGTCGAGCGCGGTCGTTCCCAACAGCTCGGCCGAACCGATGATCGCGTTGAGCGGCGTGCGTAGCTCGTGGCTCATCGTCGCGACGAACTGCGACTTGATCTTCGAGGCGTCGATCGCGCGGTCGCGCTGCAGCCGCATCTCCTCGGCGTTCTTCCGCTCGGTGATGTCGACGACGGAGGCCAGGACGAAGTCGCCCTTCGGCGTGCTGAGCGGGCTCAGCCCGATCTCGACGGGGATCTCGGCGCCGTCCTTCCGCAGGGCGAAGAGATCGCGCCCCGCCCCCATCGGGCGGGTGGACGGCGTGTGCGCGTACTCGTGCCGGAGCAGCCCGTGCCCGGCGCGGAAGCGCGCCGGGATGAGATTCTCGACCGATGCGCCGAGCAGCTCCTCGGGCTCGTAGCCGAACAGCGCCGAGGTCTGCGCGTTGATCAGCGTGACGGTGCCCGCCGTGTCGACGACCAGCATCGCGTACGGCGAGGCGTCGAC
>DATHLN010000212.1:0-23872 GCA_035488115.1 Candidatus Limnocylindrales bacterium
GGCCCGGGCCGAAGACGCGGTGCATCGTGGTCGTTCCGCGCATGCCGTTCGCGCCGAGCGGGGTCAGCGCGACCGCGTTCGGACCGGGCTGCAGCGCGACGCCGTAGTACGTGTAGCGCGTGACGCCGGTCTTCGTGTCGACGGTCCGTTTGCCGATCCGCGAGAACGGCACGACCGCGTCGCCGACCTTCAGCTCGACGCCGGCGCCCGGCACCGTCTGCACTTCGATGCTCGCCGCGGTCGACGCCGCGACCTGATCGTCGCCGGGCTCGACCAGCGATGCGGCGAGGTTGTCGCTCGCGGTGAACGTCAGATGCGTCAGATCGCCGCCTTCCGGCGCCTTCGGCCCGGCGACCGAGACCGCTTGCGCCGCGTCGGGCGCCGCCGGAACGGCACCCGCCGTTGCGATCGCGGGTGCGGACGCGCTCGCTGCCGGCGACGCGCTCGCCGCCGGCGACGGCGATGCCGGCGGCGCGGGCAGCGGCGAAGACGACGGCTGCGGCGACGCGGCGACCGTCGCGGACTCCTCCGCGAGCGCGCCCGGGATCTCGCCGGCGGGGTTCACGTCGACCGTCGAGAGGATCAGCCCCATCAGGACGAACGCGACGCCGGAGCGGCGGATGCGCGTGCGAAGAGCGTTCATCCGGCCGGCTCCAGCGCGAAGTTGACGTCGTGCATCAGCCCGGCGTCGTAGAGGCCGTGGAGCAGCCGCTGCAAGCTGCGCGGGCTGTCGAAACGGTGATCGTCGTACGCGCGCACGCCGGCCGGGAGCGAGCTCGGATCGACGCGCAGCACGTGCTGACCCGGATGCACCGAGGGGAACGTGAAGCGGCCGTACTGGTCGGTGGTGACGGACGAGCCGTCCTCGAGGTAGATGCGCACGCCCGGCACGCCCTTGTCGCCCTCGCGGAACCGGCCGGTGTGCGCCGCGTCGACGAAGACGCGTCCGGTGATGACGATCCGGTTGCCGAGCGCGCCGGCGACGACGCGCGTGTCGGCGCTCGCCGTCCCGTGGATCCGCGCGCCGGTCCCCGACGACGCGTCGACGTCGACGACGTTGACCAGCGTCGCGCCGTCGGCGGTGAACGGCATCACCACGCAGGCGTAGGTGATCGTGTGCTGCGCCGTCAGCGACGGGAACGTCCAGGTGAGGACGCGGCCTTCGCGCTTCGGCTCGACCGGAACGCCGTCGACGCGCGCGGTTCCCGGCGCGTAGACGATCCCCGCGGGCAGCGTGTCGATCACCGTCGTCGCGCCGAGCTGCGCGTTCTGGGAGCCGACCTGAAGCGTGTAGACGAGGCGGTCGCCGCCCGAGGCGACGTCGCGGTCGACGTTCTTCGAGACGGCCAGCGGATGCGGCGCGAACAGCGGCAGATTCCCGAGCAGCCCGAAGACCTGCGAGAGCGAGACGGAGTTCGCGATCAGCGTGAAGCCGCCGGGCGCGGCGAGCAGCTGATCGTCGAGCTGGCGGAGCGTGACGTTGTAGAGCAATCCGCTCGCATCGGGGCTGATGGTGACCTGGATGCGGCGGTCGCGGTAACCGGACGCGCTGATGTCGAGCTCGTACTGCGCGGGCTGCGCGACCGTGCCGAGCTGCGCCTGGTCGAAGACGAAGCTGTACGCGCCGTCGGCACCGGTCGTGAAGGGGTTCTTGTTTCCCACGTTCGGCGGGAGCCCGCCGGCGGGGACGCCGATCAGGGCGTCGAGCGGCGAGCGCAGCGACGACGAGCCTTGCGCCGAGCCGGTCTGCGGGAGCGTCACGATCGCTTTGGTCGCGAAGTCGCGCAGCGTGAGCACCGCGCCGTTCACCGGCGCCCCGCCGCCGCCGTAGCCGTCGTAGACGACGTTGCCGAGGCCGACGAGGACGCTCGCGGGCGTCGTCGCGGTCGCCGAGATCCCGTCGGCGGAGACCGTCGCGATGTTCACGTACGTCGCGCCCGCGGTCGTGCCGTTCTGCACGACCGCGTCGAACGTGACCGTCTCGATCGCGCCGACGCCCAGCGTCCCGACCTTCACGGTGAGCCGCTGTCCGGCGAGCGCCGCCGACGAGGCGGCATTGACGCCGTTGAGCATGACCGTTTGCGGCTGCGCGACGATCCCGGCCGGGACGTCGTCGATCAGCACGACGTTCGTCGCCGGCGAGCCGCCGTAGTTCTTGAACTGGATCGAGTAGGTGATCGTCTCCCCGGGCTTCGCGCTGTGCGAGCGCTTCTGGTCGACCAGCTTGTTGATCGACGCGGTCGGCCCGAGCGGACCCGCGAGCGACGCACCGGGCTGCGCGACCGCCCACGTCTTTCCGGCGTCGGTGACGAGACCGTTGGCGACGGCGGCGTTCGTCGAGCGCGCGCTCAGCGCGATCGGAAACGCCGTGCCGACGACCGCGCCGGCGGTCGCGATCGCGACCTGCACCTTCACCGACTCGCCGGGCTGCAGCGCGGGCGAGAGCGTCGAGCCGAGCGCGATCGGCACCGGCCCCGACGGGGTGAGAAACGCGGCGGACGCGATCGTACCGGCGCCGGTCGTGAGCGTCTGCACGGTGTACGCGTCGGTGACGTTGCCGGCGTTCGTGATGGTGAAGGTTCGCACGATGTTCGTGCCTGCGGGGAATCCTTCGGTGGCGGGGTCGACCGCCGTCTCTTTGGGCGAGACCGCGATGCCGGAGACCGGTGCGACCGAGACGGTGATCGTGTTCGACTGCACGCCGTACGTGGTGCCGGCGCCGTCGGAATACTGCGCGGTGACCGTGTTGGCGATCACCGTGCCCGCGCCGGGAGACGCCTCGCCGATCCCCGCCGCCAGAGCGGCGATGGAGACGGCGAGGCCCATCGAGCGCGCGAGGCGCACGAGGACTCCCGGCATGCCGTGATTACAGGACCTGGACCTTGAACGTGACGTTCCCCGTGGCGCCCGCGTTCAGGACACCGATCGTGTCGGTGAACTTCGAGGAGCCCGCCGCACCCGGTCCCGGATTGTACCCGCCCAGCGTTCCGCCGTTCGAGTCGACCGGTGCCTGGTAGAGGCCGCCCGTGTGCGCCGCCCAGGAGTTGGCGTACGTCGTGCTGCCGGAGCCGCCCGACGCGTTGCCGTCCTCGGTGATCACGAACGACGACGCGTTCAGCGTGATGTCGTTCGTGCCGCCCGAGGGCGCGACGTTGGTGTAGGTGACCGTGTACTGGATGCAGTCGCCGGGGTTCACGTTCGCCGCGCTCGGCGTCCAGCTCGACGCGGTCAAGCACGGCTGGCCGGACGCGACCGAGAACGACTTCACCAGCTTCACGAAGCCGCCGACGAAGATCTCGTCGATCGTCACGTTGGTCTTCGTGTTGTCGTTCGTCGACGTCGCGGTGATCGCGTCGCCGTAGGCTGCGAAGGCGTTGAACGTCGTCGCGCTCGCCGGCGGCGTGTAGATCACGCGGTAGTTCTGCGTCGCGCCCGACGGGACGCAGACCGAGGTGATCACCGTCCCCGCGCTGACCGCGGCGCAGGCTCCGCTCGCGCTCTGGCCGGCGCTCTGGAACGTCACGGTCCAGCCGGCGGGGAGCGCCGTGAGGCCCGTCCCGGTCGCCGCGCTGAGGTTGTACGTGTCGTCCTTATTGCCGGTGTTCTGCAGCGAGTTGACGGTCGTGATCGCCGCCGCGCTCGCCGGCACCGAGACCGTCGAGCCGTTCACCGCGGCGAGGATCGTCCCGCCGTTGGTGTAGCTGACCGCCGTGTAGTCGGTGTTCGTCGTCGTGTCGGGACCGGTCGCGCCCGGGAATCCGTTCGGCCCGTTCAGGACCGAATTCGCCGCCGGCGAGGCCGCCGAGGTGATTTGCGCCGAGCCGGTAAGCGTCCCGTTCGTGTTCGCGATCGCCGGCGCGGTCTGGCCGGCCGTCGCGCCCGCGTTGTTCTGCACGCTCTGGAACGTGATGCCGGGGCCTTCGATGTAGCCCGACTGGTCGGCGTAGATCGAGTTCACGACGTTGGTGATCGCGGTCGCGTTCGCCGCGCCCGCGGCCGTCGAGCCGTTGATCGTGTACGTGAACGCCGCCTGCGCCTGCCCGGCGGTCACGCTGCCCTGCGACGACCCCGGGTTCGAGGCGCCGAACGATCCGGTGATCGCGGAGGCCGGGATGAAGATACCGACGTAGACCGCGCCGGTCGTGCTCGTCGTCCAGGTCGTGCCGTCCGTCGAGTAGATGAACGTCGCGCCGGTCGGCTGCGTGACCCACGAGGGCGTGCCGTTGAGCGTCAGCTGCGTGGCGTTGTACGACGGAATCTTGTCGGTCAGGATGACGCCCGCGCCGGTGATCCCCGAGCCGGCGGGGAGACCGTTGCGGTTCACCGCGACCATCGCACGGCCGCCGCCGTTGTTCGCGCGCACCGTGTACTGCACCGTCGGCGCGGCAGGGGTGCCGCCGACCGCGGCGAGCTTCTGCACGTCCATGCGCGCATCGGCGACGACGGTGTCGTTGTACTGGCCGACGGTGTTCGGCGTGGAGGTCTGCTGCGTCGTCCCCGAGCCCGCGGGCTGGGTGACGTTCGCCGTGACGTTCGTCGTGATGGTGCCGGACGCGCCCGCGTTCGCCGTGTACTGCACGGCGATCGTGATCGTGCCGTTCACCGCGGTCAGGAACGGACCGCCGGCGTTCCCGGTCGACAGGTACGTGTTCACGGCGGCGACGGTCGCGAAGTTCTGGTTGCCGCTCCCGGCGTTGACGACGAACTGCGTGAACGTGCCTTGGCCGGCCGTCACGCCGTTCGCGGTGCCGAGCGCGCCGGAGAGCTGGAAGTAGCCCGCCGCGTTACCGGTGTTGGTCAGCGTGTAGGTGTCGGTGATGCTGCCGCCCGGGCTGACGGTGTTGCTGCCCGGCGTCCCCTGCGGCGGCGCGATCGTCATCGCCGGCGCGTTCTGGACGGTCGTCGTGACGGTGTTCGACTGCGAGTTGTAGGTGTTGGTGCCGTCGGAGTAGGTCGCCGTCGCGGTGTTCGTGATCGGCGTGCCGGCGGCCGTCCCGCCGGCGAGGGCCGGAGCCATCGTGGCGAGACCGAGACCGGCGATGACCGGCGCGGCAACCGCCGCGCAGAAGCGCAGAAGCCGCATCATTTGACGCGGACCTCATAGACGTAGGCGGCGTTCTGGTGCGGCGCGATCGCGCCGTCCGTCACGAACCGGACCGCCGTGTAGAGCGATGCGTCGGCCTTCTTCACGACGGTCGAGCCGTCGGGTTGCCGGACGCGCACGGTCGGCACCGCGGACCACGTCTTGCCGCCGTCGAGCGAGAACTCGGCGTGCGCGCGCGCGGCCTTCGCCGAGCCCTCGACGTACGACGTCCCCGCCGGAATCCTGCCGACCGGGACCAGTCGGAAGGCGGGCGAGTCGCCGCCGTTCGCGGCCACGATCCCGTACTGGATCTCGTCGCCGGACTTGGGCTGAGCTTTCTCGACCGGGGTGAGGGTCGTGTGGCCGTCCGAGGCCTTGGTCACGAGCGACCCGGTGAGCTTGAGCGTGACGCTGGGCTTGGCCGACGCGATCCCGGGGAGGATCAGCGCCAGCACCACGATCGTCGACGCCGCGAGGCTGCGCATCCTTGGTAACTCCTAGACGTACAGGTACCGCTGCGAGCAGCCCGCAGCGGCCTAGGTCGAATTTACCAATATGGTCGGCACTTAGGAAGGCGAAAAGCCTGGGCCTACCAGAAGATAACGAGCGGTTGACGCTCGGTTTACATTAGGCGGCCGTTCGAGCGGGCGACGAGCCAGCGTCCTTACGGTTGCTTTACACTAGCCCGGCCGCGGCGGCGACCCGATCACCCGACAAGGTTTCTATCGGCAGGGTATGCTCGCCGCTTCAGTCCGTCGCGATGTGGCGCGTGTCGGTACGCGATCGCACCGATCACCCTCCGCGTATTCGGAGCCCGGTCGCCGCAGGGTATGCGCCGAGGCGGCGAGGACTCAGCGCTCGTGGCGGCTCTCGGAGCCGTCGCCGTTCCCGTTTGCCAGGGTGGTGCTTCGCAATTCCCAACACGCCGATCGACGCTGCGAACCGCTTCGCTCCCGATTGCAGTCCCTTCGCCGAGATCCCGGCGTGGTGGAGCGGCTTCCTGTTCCACGTCCTCACCCCGCGACAGCTCAGCCTGTACCTGTACCTGGCGATGCTGAGCGGGCCCACCGGCGTCTGCCATCCGACCGTGAAGCAGATCTCGCAGGACCTCGGTCTCTCGAGCGAGTCGGCGGTGTTCGAGGCGATCGCGGCGCTCGAGGAGCAAGGTTTCATCCTGCGCGCCCTGCGCCGCATGCCCGGCGCGACCCCGCGCCGCAACGTGTACCAGCGCGCGGCCTGCGAGTACACGGTGCTGAAGCTCCTCGAGCTCGGCCGGATCGACGGCTGCATGCGGCCCGCGCCGGGCTTCGTGAACGAGATGTCCGACGACGCGAAGGCATTGCGCGACCAGTGGCTGCGCGAGAAGCTCGGACCGGCGTTCCAGCGCTACGTGCAAGCGGCCGACGACCGGAAGACCGCGCTGCTGACGGAGGCGCTGAAGTCGATGGTCGGCGGCCGCGGATGATCGCGGGCAACCGGTACGCGCTCTACGCGCTCGAGACGCTGCTCGGTGCGGTCGACGGGATCGAGCGCGAGCGCGAAGGCGCGAGCGCGTCGACGCACGTCGGGTGGCCGTGCGGATGCGCGGCGTTCGGCCGCACGACGACCGCGCTCGAAGTCGCACCGTGTCCCGCGCATACCTCGCTCTTCGAGAGCGACGGCACGGCGCGTTAGCGAGCCCTCCGCCGACAGGGGCAGGCCGGTGACCATGTAACGACGGCTGTTCCAACCGGAGGTTTTCGTGCAAGACGTACGTGCGTACGTGGGCCCGCCCGGCGGCCGTGGTGTCGTCGAAGATGCGCGCGTGCTGTCGGGGTACACGATCAGCGCGACGATCTGGCTCCTCTTCTCGACCGCCGTCGGGCTGCTGGTCAGCTTCAAGTACAGCTATCCCGATCTGCTGACGAGCCCGCTGCTCTCGTTCGGGCGCTTGCGCGCGATCCACACGACCGGAACGTTCTTCGGCTGGGCCTCGATCGCGCTGGTCGGATGCGCGATGTACGTCGCGGCGCGCTCGGGCGGCGTGACGATCCGGCGCCCGAAGCTCGCGTGGCTCGCGCTGTGGTCGTTCAACGCCGCGGCGCTGATCGGGATCCTGGCGCTCGATCTCGGGATGAGCAACGGCAGCCAAGAGTACCGCGAATGGATCTGGCCGGCGACGCTGCTGTTCTTGTTCGCCGTCGTGGTGAGCGGCTGGGTCGTCGTCGATACCGTGGCGGCGCGCGTCGGGCACGACATCTACATCGCGAACTGGTACACGATCGGCGGCTTCATCTTCACCACGATCCTCGGGATCGTCGCGATCCTGCCGTTCTACCAGCGCGGCGTGGGACAAGTAGCCGTGCAGGCGTTCTACATGCACAACGCCGTCGGGATGTGGTTCACCTTTCTCGCGCTCGGCGCGACGTACTACGCGCTGCCGAAGCTGCTGAACCGGCCGATCTACTCGTACGCCCTCGGCGTGCTCGGGTTCTGGACGAACCTCGTCTTCTACCCGGTGATCGGAGCGCACCACTACGAGTTCTCGCCGTTGCCCTGGTGGTTCCAGACGCTCGCGATCGTCTTCAGCGTCGGGATGCTGGTGCCGGTCTGGGCGGGAAGCGGGAATTTCGCGCTGACGCTGCGCGGGCGCTGGAGCAGCGTGCGGCGCTCGTACGCGCTGCCGTTCCTGGTCGTCGGGATTGCGTACTATTTCCTCGGCTCGACGCAGGGGACGATCGAAGCGTTCCGCTCGCTGCAGGCGATCTGGCACCTCACGAACTTCACCGTCGGGCACTCGCACGCGACGATGTACGGCTTCATCACCTTCATCGCGTGGGGCGCGATCTACGCGCTCGTCCCGCGCGCGACCGAGAAAGAGCCGCCGCGGCTGTGGGTCGGGGTCCACTTCTGGCTCGCGTTCGTCGGCGTCACGGTGTACGTCGCGGTGCTCTCGGTCGCCGGCACCGAGCAAGGGCTGACGTGGGCGAACGGCGATCCGTTCATCGCGTCGGTCGAGGCGGCGGCGCCGTACTGGCTGGCGCGCGCGGTCTCCGGGACGATGATGTTCCTGAGCCACTGCGTCTTCGCGTACAACGTGTACGCGATGACGATCGCGCCGCACCGCGTCGCGGCGCCCGGCGCCGCCGGAGCGCCCGCGTGACACGGCGCGGGATGAACGACGTGCGCGTGCTCGTCGTCGCCGCGGCGGTGATCTACGGGCTGCTCGCGATCGCGATGGGCGTCATCCCCGGACGGGTGCTCTCGGCGACGCCGCCCGGCCCGGGCGTGGTGCCGCTCTCCGAGGCGGCGGCGCGCGGGCGCGACGTCTACGTCGGGGAGGGATGTTCGTACTGCCACACCCAGCAGGTGCGCCCGCTCGCGCAAGACCACGTGTGGGGACGTCCGTCGGCGCGCGGCGACTACGCGTACTCCACGCCGCAGCTGCTCGGCAGCGAGCGCACGGGGCCGGATCTCACGACGATCGGCGCGCGTCAACCCAGCGCGGTGTGGCACCTGATCCATCTCTACCAGCCGCGCTCGCTGATCCACGCGTCGATCATGCCGGCGTATCCGTGGCTGTTCACGGCGAAGGACCGCGCGGATACGGGCGATACGGTCGTCGCCGTCCCGGGCGGGTACGCGCCGGCGGGAAAGGTCATCGTCGCCTCGCAGAGCGCGCTCGATCTGGTGGCGTACCTGCAGTCGCTCAAGCAGTCGCCGATCGGCGCGCAGGCGATGCGCTGATGCACGAGCACCACGTCTTCTTCGATCCGAGCGACCCGATCGGGATCGCGGTCGTCGTGCTGGGTGCGATCGCGACCGCGGCGTCGTTCGTGCTCGCGTTCCGGTGGACGGTCTGGCCCGGCGAACGCGAGCCGGATCATCCCAAGCGCGCGATCCTGCGCGAGGACCGCTGATGCGCGACCTGACCGGGACGACGCCCGTCGCGCGCATCGACGTGTACCTCGACGACGCGGCGGAGCCGTTCCGCAGCATCGTGCCGCCGCAGAGCGTCGACCTCGACACCTCACAGCTCGACGACGGGCCGCACGTGCTTCGTCTGGAAGCGCGCGACGTCTCCGGGAACGTCGGCCGGCGCACGATCCCGTTCGTCGTGCAGAACGGGCCGGGGATCACCGTCACCGGGCTGCGCGCGGGCGAGCGCGTCGGCGGTCGCGTCGCGCTCGAGCTCAACGCGTTTGGCGGGAACGAGCCGTTCGATCCGGTGCGCGCGGAGTCGAGCGGACCGATCCCGGTGTGGACGTGGGTGATGTCGGTGATCTTCCTCGCTTGGGCGGCGTGGTACGCGCTCGCCGCGTTCGCGGTGCCGCCGCAGTACGCGGTGACGCCGACGTATTTCGACCCGGGCACAGCGGCCGCGCAAGGCGTCGCGAACGCGCAGGAACCCAATGCCGCGGCGGCGCCGCCGTCGTACAGCCGGGCCGGCGTCGCGGCGGGGTTCGACTACGCGGCGAGCGGCGAGCGCGTGTACGCGGCCAACTGCGCGTCGTGCCACGGCGCGAGCGGCGCCGGCGTGCCGGGCGCGTTCCCGCCGCTCGAGCACGACCCCGTCGTGACGGCGCACGATCCCGCCGAGCACGTGCGCATCGTGCTCAAAGGCCTGCAAGGAAAACGGATCGGCGGAACCGCGTACGCGAGCGCGATGCCGTCGTTCGCGCAGCTGTCGGACCAGGACGTCGCGGCGGTGATCGACCACGAGCGCACGTCGTGGGGGAACAAGGCGCCGATCATCACGCCCGACGTCGTGAAGCGCGCGCGCTGATTTACGCCGGTTAAAGAGCACGCTCTGGCAAGATAGAACCGTAGTCAGCATTGCGAAGGGGAATACTCCCTTAAGCCTACCGCCGCATACCGTCCGCTGAGCCGGATACAGACACCCGCACGAATGCGCCGGACCGCGCCGGCGAGACACGGCATGCGAACCGGGGCTGCGGGCCGTACTGCACAGAGCCGGGCCGCGCTACCGGGTGGACCGTCCCGTCGAAGATCGTACCCCGACGACCGCACACGAACAGTCGCCCGCACAAGCTGCGGAGACGACGCGATGATGCACGTCAATATCGACCTCGGTCGCACCGCGAGCGCATGAACGGCACCCCGTCGCACATCACGTCATGGACAACCCAGCCGCTCAATGGTCGTGAGCCCGCGGACCGCCCGGGCGCTTGACAGAACATCTGACGATCGTTACGATTGCATTGGGTGTAGAGGTTGCCTAGGTGTGGGCGTTCATCGCGGTCGATGCGTCGCGCTTGTCGCGATTCGTTTTCATCGCATCCGCGTGCGGTTTATCTAATTCGAGTCGAGTGGTTTGCGTTTGCAACGCAAAGCGTGCGGAGAACTTTCCGTTGCTTCGCGATGCATTCCGCCGCGTACATTGCGCAGCGCGACGGTGCGCTACTTCCAACTCGTCCTCCTACGCGCCCAAGTTTCGAAAGGAGCGATCCATTCGCATGCCGACAAATTCCCGAACCCATCTCGCAGTCGCGCGCCGAGCGACGCAACTGCTCGCCGTAATGCTGGCCGCGCCCCTCGTTCTCGGATCCGTCGGGTGCAGCGGCGGCGGCAAGGCATCTTCCGTTACCCCCTCCTCGAAACTGCGGTCTGGGGCAGCGCTCACGATCTGTTCGGGAGGCACCGACTCATGCGGCAGCGGCAGCACGGTCGGCGGTACCGGCGGCACCCGATACTATACAGACATCTATGCGGTTCCAGCGAACATGCCGATGAGCGTGACGATCCAGAACGCAATGCACCTCACGAACGCAGCGAGCATTGACCTGGTCTACTACCAGCCCGATGGATACTCGGATGCACAGCTCCAAGCGGTGAACCACGACACCGGCGCCGTCCTCGGACAGACAACAATTTCCGCCGCCGAGGGGGCGGGCTTTTTCGGGTGTAAGTCCCCTGCGAGCTGCGTCGCTCAGTGGGTACGCGACTGGATCATCGAAAAGGGCATGGACTGTCTATGGGACCACCGCAACGATCTCGCGTGCTTGACGACGATCCCCGCATACGGGTCATGTCCGCAAGATATCACCGAATGGGTGCCCGCATGGCAGCCACCGCCGGGATATTATTGGCTCCCGACGACCTTCGACCACAACCCCGGATATGGGTGGATTCCATACATTCCTACGACGTCATCCCCGATGGACCCGAACAACCCGAACGGGTTGCCGGCGCGGCAGCAGTGCGCCCCGGACAGCACGAATTGCGGTCCGCCAGCGGACAGTGGAACAGGCGAAGCCGTACAGCCGAAGCACTGATGCGGTGATGCGCGGGGAGAGCCGGGAATCCGATCTCCTCGCGCTCGCAACAGCGTTCCGGCCGTTCAGCTCGTTGCTAGTCGCCATTGCGTGCGTGGCAGCTGTGTTCGGCCTAGCGCACGCCCCGCACGGATCGGGATTCACCGAGTTCACGTACTTCTTGTTGACTCCGTATTACTTCGCAATAATCGCGCTCCGGCCGGCGGCCGTGTTCGGCCACAACAAGCGCGATATTGCGAAAGCGATCGGTTTCGCGATGATCGCGGTCCTCGCTCTATACCTATGCGACATCGCGGTCCGTTCACTAGCGTTGGGTAGCGTCCATGTCGCGTGGCGGCCCGTTGCCCTGGAAATGATCGCGTTCTCACTTGCCGCAGCCTTGGTGGAGACGGTGCTGTTCCAAATCGGCATTCAGGCGAGAGTCAAGGGCTGGCTGGGGATTGTTCTGGCGACGCTCATATTCTTCGGATTTCACCTTTCGCTGAATCCCATTTTCCTGATTGCCGGCGTCGTTCTATGTTTACTGCAGGTGGTGACGCGCCGCCCGGGCGCTTCGCTCGTGACGCACGCGGGCTACAACCTTTTGATATCGCTCGTTCCGCCGGTCCAATAGCGCGGCTGCGCGCCAAAGGCAGATCGCCTGGCTGAACATCCTCGAGGGCGCGGATCGCGACAAGCCGCGTGGCGACCCGGGCGACTGAGCGATCGCAGCGTCGACGGCCTCGGTAACCGACTGGTGCACGGACAGCGGTCGCAGCCGCGTTCGCGTGCCGGCTGATCGGATGACTGCACGGGCAGTGAATGAGATTCTCCATCGGATTCCGCGAACGGTTGGTCGTCCGAGCGGCCTACGTCGATCGGCGTATGGAGCGGCGCGCGACGGTGCGCCAGGATAACTGGGCGGGGATGCTGCATCGAACCCCGGTCGGTCACGGTCCGTCTCTGCGAGTCCGCGCGCCCGGGCACACCTGGGGAAGCACTTGTCGTTCCACGAGTCCACGCACGGGATCACCTCGGCCGAATGTGGCCGAAACGGATCATGTCGAACGGCGCACCCGCCGTTGGGTCGAGCCTTTGGCTAGAGGTCGGGCACGGCGGCGTTTGCGCGCGGTGCGCGCAATGCCAGGAAGCCGATGACGACGGAAAGGACCGTCCCGAACGCCGCGTACCACAGCGTCGCGACGGCGAGCACGACGACGGCGTAGCGCGCACGGCCCAGCGCGAGGGCAACGCCGGCGGCGAGCCAGAGCACGCCGAACGCGACGAACGCCCACGCCATCGTCGAGGACAGCGGCGTCATGCCAGCGCGCGCGACCAGCGCGGCCCACGGGCCGAGCCCGTTGCCGAAGTACGCGCCGCTCGTGAGAAAATGCGCGCCGTCGGCGAGCATGTACGAGCCTTGCAGCAGCGCGAGCACGGCCGCGATGCGCAGGATCGGACTAGTCGTCAAGCGCATCGAAGCTGTACGCGACCGTGAGCCCGTAGAGCAGGTGCGGGACGATGTCCGCGATCCAGCCTTCCGCGCCCCATGCCGACGGATCGGTGGCGCCCGCCTTCGTCGCCGGTACGTCGCTGAGCGCCATCGCCGCCGCGCCCACGAGTGCGCCGGCGAAGAACACCGGTACGTCGCGCATCGCCGGCCGCAGCGCGCCGTAGGCGACGCCGACCCCGATTCCGTTCACGAAGCCGAGCAGCGCTCCGGCGCCCGAACGGCGGTTGTCGGCTTCTTCTCCCTCGGCCGCGAGCGGCTCGATGCCGAACCGGGTCGCGAGGCTCTTCACCAGCTTGGACGGCATCTCGCTCGCCGGCCGTCCGCGCAGAACCATGTCGGCGTACGTGGCGACGTTCAACGCCGCCGTGCCGAGCGCTCCGGCCGCGATTCCGACGAGGAACGAGCGCGTCGTCATGAGCCGAGCTGTCGGCGAACTCTAGCGCTGAGAACTACTTCGGTGCGGGCGGAAGCAGGGCGAGCTCCTGCTGGGCGGCGCGGACGACGACCGGCTCGTCGGAGGCGATCGCGTGACGGTACTGCTCGCGGGCGAGGTTGATCTTGCCTTGCAGGTTGTACGTCACCGCGAGCATGTAGTGGAGGCGGCCGTCGTCCTGCGAGACGGCGAGGCCCTTGATGTACGCGGCTTCGGCGAGCGGGAAGAGACGGTGCTCGTTGTAGTCGTAGCCCAGGTCGATGTACGCCTCCGGACGCATCGGGTCGGCGCGGATCGCGCGGTTGTAATACGTGATCGCGGTCTTCCAGTCGTTCTGCATATCGTAGATGTAGCCGATGTCGACGAGCGCTTCGGTCCCCTCCGGCTTGAGCGCGAGCGCGCGGTCCAGATACGGGCGCGCCGTCACGGCGTCGTTCTTCTCGAGATACGCCTCGCCGAGATTCACCACGGCGGGGTAGTAGTGCGCGTCGACCGAGAGGCAGGCTTTGAGGTGCGCGATCGCCGGGTCGATGCGGCCGAGGTCGACGAGCGCGTTCGCGACGTCGACCCGCGCGCCGCACGACGACGGGCGCACCAGCACGACGTGGTTGAACGCGTCGTACGCCGCGTCGTACTTGTGAAGCGCGCGCTGGGCATGGCCGAGCTCGCTCCAGCGCGCGACGTCGAACGGATGCTGCTCGGTCTCGGTCTGCAGGCGCGCCAGGTACGACGGCAAGTCGCCGGCGCGCTTGTGCATCGTGACCAGCCCGACGTAGCCGGTCCGGCTGGGCAGGCTCAGCTGGAACTCGGAGATCGCGTCGGTGATGCGGTCCTGCGCCGCGTAGAGCGCGCCCAGGCGGCCGTGCGTATCTTTGTCGTTGGGGTCGATCGCGAGGATCGCTTTCCAGACCCGCTCCGCCTTCGCGAAGTCCGGGACGCGGAAGTAGAGGTCGCCGAGGAGCCGGCCGGCGGCGGCGTCCTGCGGGTGGCTCGCGACGTACGGGGCCAGCCCGTCGATCGCGCCCTTCGTGTCACCGGCGGCGACCTTCGCGCGCGCCGCGTCGACGACCGCCGGGTCGATCGCGTTCGGGCCCGGGAAGGTGATCGTCGTCGGCTCCGAAGCGAGCGCGGGTCCGGCCTGGGCACCGACGAGAGCGGCCGAGACGGCGATGAGACGCAGCAGACGCATGGAAGACGCTCCTTCCGGACGCGGATCGACTCCTAAAGTATACAGGGATTCCGCCCTCGGAGCCTAGTGCCGATTCTGACACCGGACTGCCCCGTGCGACGTTTCTCGCGGAGTGCCCGGGCGCCGCCACGCCGAAACCCGCTCCGCTATGTCCACGCAGACCACGACGAACGGCTCGGCCCTTCGGCAAGCTGAGGACCGCACCCGCACCGAGACCGACTCGATGGGGAAGATCGACGTCCCCGCCGACCGCTATTACGGCGCGCAGTCCGCGCGCTCGCTGATCCACTTCGACATCGGCGACGACTCGACGCCGCGCGACGTGATGCCGCGCGAGGTCATCCGCGCGATGGCGCAGCTCAAGAAAGCCGCCGCGCTCGTCAATCGCGATCTCGGCAAGCTCGACGACGAGAAGACGACCCTCATCACGCAGGCGGCGGACGAGGTGATCGCCGGGAAGCTGCACGAGCACTTCCCGCTGCGCGTGTGGCAGACCGGATCCGGCACGCAGACGAACATGAACGTCAACGAGGTGATCTCGAACCGCGCGATCGAGCTCGCCGGCGGCGAGATGGGCTCGAAGAAGCCGGTCCATCCGAACGACCACGTCAACATGTCGCAGTCCTCGAACGACACGTTCCCGACCGCGATGCACATGGCGGCGGCCGAGGCGATGGTGAAGATGCTGCCCGCGGTGCGCGCGCTGCGCGACGCGCTTGCGAAGAAGGCCGAGCAGTGGAAGGACATCGTGAAGGTCGGCCGCACGCACTTGCAGGACGCGACGCCGCTGACGCTGGGACAGGAGTTCGGCGGGTACGTCAGCCAGCTCGACCGCGACCTCAAGCGCTGCGAGCTCGCGCTCGACGACCTCTACGATCTCGCGATCGGCGGCACCGCGGTCGGCACGGGCTTGAACGCGCATCCGGAGTTCGCCGAGCGCGCCGCGGCGAAGATCGCCGAGCTGACGGGCTTGCCGTTCCGCTCGCACCCGAACAAGTTCGCCGCGCTCGCTTCGCACGACGAGGTCGTGTGGGCGTCGGGCGCTTTGAAAACGCTCGCCGCGTCGCTGATGAAGATCGCCAACGACATCCGCTGGCTCGCGTCGGGGCCGCGCGCGGGGATCGGCGAATTGATCCTGCCGGAGAACGAGCCGGGTTCGTCCATCATGCCCGGCAAGGTGAACCCGACGCAGTCGGAAGCGATGACGATGGTCTGCGTGCAGGTGTTCGGGAACGACGTCGCGATCGGGTTCGGCGGCTCGCAGGGCAACTTCGAGCTCAACGTCTTCAACCCGGTGATGATCTACAACTTCCTGCACTCGTGCCGGCTGCTGCAGGACGCGTGCACGATGTTCCGCGAGCACGCGGTCGAAGGGCTCGCGGCGAACGAGCCGGTCATCGCCAAGTATCTCGGCGAGTCGCTGATGACGGTGACGGCGCTCACGCCGAAGATCGGCTACGACAAGGCCGCCGAGATCGCGAAGAAGGCGCACCACGAGGGCTCGACGCTCAAGGACGCCGCGCTCAACCTCGGCTACGTGAGCAGCGAAGATTTCGACAAGTTCGTGGTCCCCGCGAACATGACGCATCCGTAAGGCCGAGTCTACCGGATAATCCTGAGCCCTCCGTGAAAATGGGCTCAGGATGCCGTTGGCCGACGACATTTTCACCTCGATCCAGTCCGCCGCCGAATGTTTGACCGGGCAGCGGTGCCCTCATGTGCTCCCGTGGCTGATCGCGCGCGTCCTGGCAATCGTCGCCGTACTGGCCGTGATCGGTCATTATGTCGGCGCCTTCGAGGGTACCCTGTGGCTGCTGAAGCGGCTGCGGCTCGTGAAGCGTCCCGCGGCATGGCAGCCGGCGCACCTGCTGCGGCGCAACCGTTTCTGCGATTCGCTGGTGGCGCACTTGGCCCATATCGCGACGAAGGACGGTTGGAACGACGAGCACTTCATCGATCTGGAAGCGGAGGTCGAGTCGCCGGCCGTCCCCGGCTTCTTCTTTCGGCGCGGCGGTCTTCGGCGTGTCTCGTCGCTCATTACGGCGGTCGAGCGCGCGCGAGAGCCTTACGTAATCGAGGGTGAGCCGGGCAGCGGCAAGACGGTCGCGCTGCGCGTGCTAGCGAAGCACTATGCGGAGCGGGCGAAGAATTCGCGCGACCCATGTGCTAAGGTGCCGCTCTACGTGAACCTGCGCGACCTGCCGCCGGATCCGCCCGCAACGGTTGACGGCGAGTTCCTCAAGCGCTTCGTGATCTCGAGCGTGCGGCGCGGCTATGACGACAACACGGCGTTCGTCGAGGAAAACTGGGATCAGTACGCGGAACGCGGGCTGTGGCTGTTCCTGCTCGACTCGTTCGACGAAATCCCCGAGATCCTGCGCGGGGAGAACGGCAGTGCAGCGGTCGCGAAATACAGCGCCGCAATTCTGGAGCTGCTGGGTGGCACTGGGTGCCGGGGCGTAGTCGCTTCGCGCCATTTCAACGGTCCGGTCGATCTTCCGTGGCCGAAGCTTCTCATCGTCGAGCTGAGCTCCAGGCGTCAGGACGCGCTCATCACGAAATTGAAATTGAGCCCGGTGAAGGCTGCGATAGTCCGCCGATATCTAGCCGAGCGTGCGAGCTATGCGCGTGGCCAGAAAACGATGGGTTCAAACCCGTTCCTGCTCTCGTTGCTGTGTGCATATGTCAAGTCGCACGAGGGCCCGCTCGGTGATGATTTGATGCTCGTCCTCCGTCATCTCATAACGCTCGCCAAAGCCGGGAAGGATGAGCCCGCACGCGTGAGTCTGAGCGCACGCGTCCTGATCCGCTACGCCGGGGACGTCGCGATCGCGTTCGGATTCAAGCCGGTACTGGCTCGCGAACCGCTCGTCGCGGCCTTGGGCGCGGCAGGAATTCCGGAAGAACGTGCCCGCAATGTGCTCGGTGCGCTGGTCAGAGTGAAGATCCTCACCTCGGACACGCACGAGGTTCCGCGAAGCGACGAGCGCTTCGCATTCGCCCACCGCCGCTATCAGGAGACGCTCCTTGTGCGGCGCATCGCGCGCGACCCGACGTCGGTACAAGCGCGCGAGTTTCTCGAGCGCCCCGTCTGGCGCGAGTTCGCCGTAACCCTACTGCAGTCCCAACTGCCGCAGGTCGTGAAGCGCTACTTGGATACGGCCGCAGGGATGCTCAGCGCGCGCGCGGCGCTGCAGACGAAACGCCCGCTCGCGCCCGACCTCGGAATCGATCCTGCGCTGGCGCTCGGATATTTCGAGTGGCGCGACGAGCCGGCGGTTCCGCTGCTCGAGCTTTTGCAGGAAGGCCTGGCTCGCCGCATGCGTGTCGTTTCGCCCGCCGTCGGTCGGCGCATGCGCGTCGTGTCGCCCGCACTCTCCCAGGCAGTGCTCGCGTTCTTGGGCCCGCGGTGGGAGGACGGAGATATGCACGATCGCATCAACGCGGTGCGACTCGGCGGGCTCTTGCCGCAGGCGATCCTCCAGAAGTACTTGGCGTATGCGTTTGCGGTTGGCACGCCGGCCGCAGCGCGGGCCGCGTCCACACAGGCGGTGTTCTTAGCGAACATCCCTGTTGAGATGGAGCGCTTCATTCGGGCGCAGCTCGCGGATGCGGTTCTCTCCGCCGTCGAGCGCTTGGAGCTCTGGCGGGTCGAAGCCGTAGCTGCGCGGCTTCCGGAATGGCTCGAAGCACGCTACGCCATGCGCCGGGCGCGCCTGCTGCGAGCGCTGCTGAGTCCGTTCCGCTGGTCGATGCTGCTCGTCGTTCGGCTCCTGCGCGCCTCGCGCACCATGTCTCTGCGGCGCAGCGTGGATGGCCCGGAATGGATCGTCTTCCAAAGCATGTTCGTGATCGTTCCGGCCTGGGTCGTAGGACAGCTACTTGACAAGGCGATCATTCCGCTACGCGTCGGCCGAGCGCTATTCGGCACGTACGGTGCGTTCGTGTTGGTCTTGGTGCTCCTGTTCTGCACGCGGGCACTCGGACACGTCACCCGTTTGAGAACGGTCCGAGCGGATATTGCGCAGTTGCGTGTTCCGCGCAAACTATGGTGGTTGCTGCTGTTCGCAGCCCCACCGGTGGCCGCAGCGCTGCCGCTCCCGAAGCCGATCTCGTTCGCCTTGTTCGCCGCCACGGTTTTCGCTTTACTCATGTGGCTGGGATATGATGCTTTCGAAACAGCGCGCCGGAACATCCGCGAGCGCGGCTGGAAACGTGCGCTGCGCACACTGCGCCGCAACCGCCTATGCGACGCGGCGATCGTGGCGCGCGCGCACTCGTTCGACGAGTTCTCATACTGGTTGACGAAGGATGCTAAGCTTCTCACGTCCGACATCGAGGCTATTCGGTCCGTGTCCCGCGCTTCGCTGGCAGCGCGAAGCACGGACCTCAACGCAGCCGATGTGCCGTGGCTACGCGGGCGGGAATCCGGGAATGCGACGTTCCGCATCCTGGACAGGCGTCTCGAGGAGCGCCTCGCCGGGGCACTAGGACCATAATGGGAGGCTCGCATGGTCCGAGGTGGAAAGGGCCGGGCGAATGAGCGTGCGGCGCGTTCTCGGCGGCGTGATCCTCGGCGGGCTCGCCGCCCCGTTGCTCGCCGCCGCCCCGCTTCCGGCGCCGCCGCCCGGCGTCACCGGGACCCGCGTCTTCGCGCGCGCCGACGCCGAGCCGATCCCGTCCGCGGTGCCCTCGCCTGCGGCCGAGGAACCGGCGCCGCCGCGTCCGGCGAGCGCCTCCCCGCCCTCGCCGGAGGTCGCGGCCCGCGCCCGCGCCGAGCTCGAGGCGAACCGCACCGGCAAGATCGACCGCACGCATTACACCGCCGACATGGCGGCGCGGATCACCGATGCCAGCTTGGCGGAGGTCTCGACGTCGCTCAAGGCGCTCGGCGCCGTGAAGAGCTTCACCCAGGTCCGCAAGATCACGCAAGGCGCGCTGACGCTGTACGTCTTCCGCGTCGAGTTCGAGAAACCGCCCATCGTCGAGGAGGCAATCGCGTGGAACGCAGCCGGGAAAGTGGACTTCCTCCAATTCCGGACTACGCAGCAGCAATGAAACCTCCCGCCGACCCGTACGACGCGGCGGCGACCGTTCCGGACGTCACGGTGCACTTCGCGCGCTGGCGCGCCTGGAGCGACGGCGTGCGCGCGCAGATGCTGCACGCGCGCGATCTGCGGTACGGTCCGAGTGAGGACGAGACGCTCGACCTCGTCGTCCCGCACACGGGCGCGCCGCTGCTCGTCTTCTTCCACGGCGGCTACTGGCGGCGGTTGCACAAGGACGACCACACCTTCGTCGCGCGCGGCTTCGCGGGCCACGGGATCGCGACCGCGGTCGTGAACTACTCGCTCGCGCCGGCGGCGAAGCTCGAGGAGATCGTAGCGCAGGCGCGGCGCTCGGTGGCGTGGCTGCGCGCGCACGCGCACGAGCGCGGCGCCGACGCGACCCGCATCGTCCTCGCCGGACATTCGGCCGGCGGGCATCTCGCCGCGATGTGCGCGGTCGACGCGCCGGTCTCGGCGGTCGCGACGCTGAGCGGTCTGCACGATCTGCGGCCGCTGATGCACACGTTCGTGCAGGAGTGGCTCCAGCTCGACGAGGCGCGCGCCGCGGCGCTTAGCCCGGCGCTGCTGACGCCGGCCGCGCCGACGACGGTGCTCGCGCGGACCGGCTCCCGCGAGAGCATGGACTTCCACCATCAGGCGCGCGACCTCACCGACGCGTGGCGCGCCTATGACTGCGACACGTCGTACGCGCCGACCGACGACAACCACTTCACCCTCGTCGAGCGCCTCCACGACCCGGACGATCCCGTCACGACGGAGATCGCCGAGCTCGCGCTCGCGGCCGGAAAGCGGCGCGTCAAGGTCTAGTGGTTCACCTTCGGTGAACCTTCGCGTTCGGGGTTCGCCCGATCCGCGGTCATAGCCGTTTGACGTAGTGGCGGTGGCCGAGCGCGTAGCCGCGGCGCTCGTAGAACCGCTGTCCGGCCGTGTTCTCATCGACGACGTTGAGCGAGATCATGCGGTAGCCGCGCTCGCGCGCCCAGCGCTCCGCGGCGTCCATAAGCTCGCGCCCGACGCCGTCGCCGCTCTGCACGACGGCGATCTCCGAGACGTGCGCGTACGGCTCGCCCGTGAAGAAGTCGCTGACGGTTACGATGTACGCAAAGCCGGTGCGCTCGCCGTGCTCATCCTCGGCGATCAGGAAGACGTCGCCGTCCTTCGGCGTGCGGAGCGCCTCGCGCAGCACGCGCCTCGTCCCGTCGATCACCGTCTGCGGCTCGTGGCCGTCGGCGGCGCCGTGCTCGACGAAGCGCGGCGCGAGGCCGGCGACGAACTCCGCGTCGCCGGCGCGCGCGTCGCGCAGGTGCGTCATTTCACCAGCGGAAGCACGTTCGACGGCGTCAGCGGAGCGATCCCGAGCAGGAACGTCGCCGCGGCGCAGACCGCGACCGCGACCCACGGCAGCGCGTTGCGCGAGCGCTCGTCGCGCACGTGCTTCGGATCGGCGTGGACGAACATCACGCGCACGATCTTGAAGTAGACGTACGCGGAGATCGCGGTACCGACGATCAGCACGCCGCCGAGCCACGCGTAACCCGCGCCGACGGTCGCGGCGAGGATCAGGATCTTTCCGGTGAAGCCGATCGTCGGCGGCAAGCCGGCAAGGCCGATCAGGAAGAACGTCATCGCAGCCGCGAGCCACGGGCGGCGGTACGCCAGCCCGGCGAAGCGCGGGAGGCCGACGACCGCGTCGCCTTCGCGCGACATCAGCGCGACGACCGCGAACGCGCCGAGGTTCATGAACGTGTAGCCGGCGAGATAGAGCAGCGCGTAGCGCAGGCCGAGCGCGGTCGTTCCCGCGAGCGCGGCGACGATGTAGCCGACCTGCGCGATCCCGGAGTACGCGAGCAGGCGCTTCATATCGGTCTGCGCGAGCGCGCCGAGGTTCCCGATCAGCATCGAGAGCGCGGCGAGCACCCAGATCGGGACGAGGATCGCGAAGCGGTGGTCGGACGGGAGCGCGGCGTACGCGAAGCGCGCGAGCACCGCCAGCGTCCCGGCTTTCGTCGCGACCGACATGAACGCGGTGACCGGGAGCGGCGCGCCTTCGTAGACGTCCGGCGTCCACTCGTGGAACGGGACGAGGCTCAGCTTGAACGCGACGCCGACCAGGAACAGCCCGGCGCCGAGCGCGAGCAGCGGTGTCACGGCGGCGGTCGCGAGCGCCGCAAACTGCACCGAGCCGGTCGCGCCGAACAGCAGCGCCGAGCCGTACAGCAAGAACCCCGACGCCATCGAGCTGAGGATCAGGTACTTCAGCGCGGACTCGCGCGCCGTCTTCCGCGCGGAGATCGCGCACAGGCAGTACAGCGCCAGCGAGAGCAGCTCGAGACCGAGGAAGACGATCATCAGGTTCGCCGCGCCCGCCATCAGCATCGCACCGCTCGCGCTCCACAGCACGAGCGCGGTCGTTCCGGCGACCTGGTCGTCGCGGCCGACGCCGGCGGAGAGCATGAGCGTGGCGATCGTCGCGAGGATCACGATCTCGCTGAAGATGATCGAGAATCCGCCCTGCACGAACGCGCCGCCGAACGCGGCGTAGTCGTGCGGATACTGCTGCGCGGCGATGAAGCCGGCCGCGAGGAGCCCGACGATCGCGATGCCGACGGCGATCCCGCGGCGCGCCGGCCCGCTCTGCCGGAAGAACAGATCCAGGAACAGGATCAGCAGCGGGACGATCGCGACGACGAACGCCGGGAGCAGCGCCGCGTAGTCGGCGTTCGCCGGCAGATTACCGAGAGCCGACGACATGCCCGACCTCCGCGAACATCGAGGTGATGAGGCCCGGATCGACGCCGAGCAGGACGAAGCCCGCGATGAGCGGTGCGACGGCGAAGCCTTCCGCCCACGTCATGTCGCGGCGCTCGGGCAGATCGGGGACCGGCGGGCCGTTCATGCTGTCCTGCAGCAGGCGCAGCATGTACGCCGACGCGAGTACGATCGCGACCAGCGCGACCATCGCGGGCCACACGAAGCCGGCCTCGAAGACGCCGGTCAGGATGAGGATCTCGCCGCTGAATCCCGCGAGGCCCGGAAGGCCGAGCGCGGCGAGCGCGCCGAGCGTCAATGCGCCGGCGAGCTTCGGATTGCGTGCGCCGAGGCCGCCCAGGCGCGCGAGATCGCGCGTCTCTTCGCGCTGCTCGACGCCGCCGAGCACGAGGAACAGCACGGCACTGAACAGCCCGTGCGCGATCATGTAGACGACCGCGCCCTGGATCGCGAGCGCCGAGCCGCTGAAGACGGCGATCAGAATCAGCCCGAGATGCGAGAGCGAGCTGTACGCCACGACGCGCTTCGCGTCGCGTTGCACGAGCGCGGCGAGCGCGCCGTAGATCAGCGCGATCGAGCCGAGCACCATCATCAGCGGCTGCGCTTGCACCATCTCGGGCGCGAGGAAGGGCAGACCGATCACCAGGAAGCCGTAGAGCCCGGCCTTCGACTGCACCGCGGAGACGACCGCGGCGAACGGCGGCGGCAGCTCGGCGTACGTGTCGGGCATCCAGGTGTGGAACGGGAAGACCGGGGTCTTCACCAAGAACGCGAACGCGAATCCGGCGAAGATCCACAGCCCCCAGCTCGTGCCGATCGCGCCTTGCACCGCGGTGGTGCCGATCACGTCCGTCGTCCCGGTGACGATGCCGAACGCAGCCGTCGCGAGCAGCAGCGCGAGCCCGCCGGTGAGGTTGTAGATCAGGTACTTCCACGCGACGCGCGGGTGCGGCGTAGCGGAGACGAGCGCCAGAAACACCGGGATCAGCATCAGATCCCAGAACAGCGCGAAGAGCAGCACGTCCTTGGCGAGGAAGAGGCCGTTCATCGCGCCTTGCAGGACGAGGAGCTGCGCGGCGAGATCGCGCGAGCGGTTGCCGCGGATCGCGAGCGACGCGCCGAACGTGCACAGCGAAAGCAGCACCACGAGCCAGTACGAGATCACGCCGAAGCCGACGTGGAACGACGCGGTGAACGGGCGCGAGAGCCAGCGCACCGACGCGTCGGCGGCGTGCGGATCCGCGACCGCGAGGATGAACGTCAGCGCGGCGATCACGGCGGCGAGCGCCGTCGCCATGCGCGACTGCTTGCGCGGGACGAAGTACAGCAGCAGCCCCGCGACGATCGGGACGAGAATCAGGAGACCCGCGATCACTTCGGACCTCCGATCACCAGTGCATAGTAGGCCACGAAGCACATGACGCCGAGCACGAGCGTGAGCGCATACGCGCGCACGAGGCCGGTCTGGAAACTGCGCAACAGGTGTCCGAGCCACTGCGCGCTGATCGACGCCTCACCGACCCCCGCGTCCAGGACCTTCGGATCGAAGACGTTGTCGAAGA
>DATHLN010000213.1:0-23044 GCA_035488115.1 Candidatus Limnocylindrales bacterium
GCGACCACCGAGATCGTGGATTCGTCCGCAGCGTCGGCGCGCGGCGTTCGGGTGCGCGCCGATCTCGGCTTCACCGGTGCAGTCCTCGCTCCACCGAGCGGCACCGGCACGGTGCCCGGCGACGCGGTGAGAATCGTCGTCGGCAAGGACTACGCGCGCGCGGCGCCCTGACGCACGAGCGGTTGCCGCTCGGGACGCGGATCGCCGCACTCACCGGCGAAGAGCCCCGGGAACTGCGGTTGTTCTGACGATGCGGAGGTCGTGATGGCGTTCATGCAGCCGGTGGCCCGGTCCCGCTCGACGTTCTCGGTACGGGCGCCGCAGCGCTCTGCGGAGCGCACGGCCGGCCTCGACCCCGCGGTGCGCGCGCGAACCGAGGCGCGCGCAGGTGTCCCGCTCGGCGACGTGCGCGTGCACTACAACTCGCCCGCGCCGCGGGTGCTCGGTGCCGGCGCATACGCGTTCGGCGATGAGATCCACCTCGGGCCCGGGCAGGAAGAGCATCTGGCGCACGAAGCGTGGCACGTTGCGCAGCAGCGCCGAGGCGACGTCGCGCCGACGGGGCGCAGCGAGGACGGCCGCCCGCTGAACGACGATCCCCGGCTCGAGCACGACGCCGGCGCCATGGCGCATGCCGCGCCGGCCGCGCGAGCCGACGCGGCGCCCGCGGCCACGGCGAACGCGGCTGCCGCGGTGTTCCCGGCGGTGCTGCAGCTCGCGTTCAAGGCTCGTCAGACGACGAAGGGCACGTGGATTCTGACCGGGCGGCCCGAGTTCCGCGGCTTCGTGCGCAAGGCGGTCATCAAGAAATACAATGCGGACTGGGAGCACGACGACGAGCTGCCGTACGACGTCAGCCTCAGCGACGAGGAGCTCGACCAGTGCCACGTCATCGCATGGGCGACGATTCGTGACGGGATCCTCGAGGCGTATCTCAACGAGGAGCTCACGCAAAGCCAGTTCGAGCAGAAGACCGACGCGCTCTACGGCGAGGAGGCGGATACCGACGAATACGACGAAATGGTCGCGGCGCGACAGGAGGTCACCGACGCCGGACCCGATGACGCCGATCCGGACGACGTGGTTCTGCTCGGCAAGCTGCTGAACTCGGCGACGCCGAACCTGCGGCTCGACGACAAGACGGCGAACCGCAAGATCAAGGACCGTCCGGACCCGCATCTCGTCCTGACCCCGAAGCGCAAGCACTACGAGATGTCGCCGAACAGCGAGCTGAACCTCACCGAGAACCGCGACATCTCGCGCAGTCCGCTGTGGACGCCGAACCGCACGCACATCTATTCCTCGTCGACCGGTCCGCTGAGTCCGAAGCGGCTGAAGAAAGAGACGCTGAAGCTCTGGAAGTGACCGAGCCGCTCCGCCGGCGTTCTTCGCTCGCGTGGGAGACGCCGCTGCGCGAGCTGCTGCGCGACCGGACGCCGAACGCGAGCTTCTTCGTGCGCGATCATGCGCGGACGGTGCCGCGGATCGCTGAGGCCGAGTACCGGCTCGTGGTCGCCGGGGCGAACGGCGAGCAGGTGCTGACGCTTGCCGATCTGCGCGCAATGCCGCGCGTCTCGCGCGTCGTGACGCTGGCGTGCTCGGGGAACGGGCGCAGCGGCTTCGAGCCGCGCCCGCCGGGCGTGCCGTGGGGATTCGGCGCGATCTCCACCGCGGAATGGGAGGGCGTGCGTCTGCGCGACGTGCTAGAGCGCGCGGGGATCGGCGAGCGCGACGCGCACGTCGTCTGCGACGGCTACGACGAGGCGCCGGACGCGGAGAGGCCGCCGTTTCGCCGCAGTCTCCCGCTGGAGCGCGCGCTCGGCGAGGGAACGATCCTCGCCGACACGATGAATGCCGAGCCGTTACCGGCGGAGCACGGCGGCCCGGTGCGGCTGCTGGTCGGCGGCTGGAGCGCGAACCACTCGGTGAAGTGGCTGCGTCGCATCGCGCTCTCCGAGCGGCCCGACGAAGGTCACTGGATGACCGCGGACTACCGCGTCCCCGATCGCGTGACCGGCGAGATGCGCACGATCGAAGCCGCGGCGCCGATGGCGATCATCGCGGCGCCCGAGTCCGGCGCGGTGTGCGGGCATGAGGTCGACGTGCAAGGGGTCGCGTACGGTCAGCCCGCGCCGGCGCTCGTTCGCGTCGAGGTCGACGGCGCGCACGCCGGCGACGTTGTGGTGCGCTACGAGGACGGCCCGTACGCGTGGGGCCGCTGGTCGCTCCCGCTCGAGCTGCGGCCGGGACCGCACCGCATCGCGGTGCGGCCCGTCGACCGCCAAGGAAACGCCGGACCCGAGCAGCCGACGTGGAACTCGGGCGGCTACTGCTACGACGGCCCGCACGCGATTCGCGTCGAGGTCGGCACGGCGCGCTGAGCGCGCGTCAGACGAACGCCAGGCTCGGATACGCGCCGGTCAGGACGTCGGCCGGGTTGCGGCCGAGCCACTTCTCGATGACGGTCGCGTAGACGGCGCGGAAGTCGGTCGCGAACTTGAGATCGCCGTTGCGGTCGAGATCGGTCAGCGACGGGTGCTCGCCGTAGATGCCGCCTTTCACGCCGCCGCCGAGCACGAAGAGCGGCATCGCGGCGCCGTGGTCGGTCCCGTTCGAGGCGTTCTGCGCGACGCGGCGGCCGAACTCGCTGAACGTCATCGTCAGCACCTTCTTGTCGAGGCCGTGGGCCACGAGGTCGGTGTAGAATGCCAGCAATCCGTCGCCGAGATAACCGAGGAGACGGTCTTGCTGCGCCGGCTGACCGGCGTGGGTGTCGAACGAGCCGATCGAGACGAAGACGATCTTCGAGCTCGCGCTCGAGCCGATCAGCTTCGCGGCGAGCGCGAGCTGCTGCGCGAACGGGTTCGCCGGGTACGCCGCCTTGTTGGTGAACTCCGCGGTCTGCTTGCGCAGGACGTCGCCGCCGTGGTATGCGTCGCGCGCGGTCTGGGCGATCATGGCGAGATACGGCGACTGGCCCGGCTTCGCGCCGTCGTACAGCACGCCCGCGCTCTGCTTTGAGGCGAGATCGCGGCCCGTGTTGTAGCCGAATGCGTTGATCGCACCGATCGCCGGAACTTCGACGTGCGAGGCGACGAGCGCCGCCGGCAAGGTGTCGCCCAGCGAGACCGCCTCAAACATCGACGCGGGCTTCGCGCGGCCGGAGAAGCGCTTGTCGAGATAGCGCCCGAGCCAGCCGTACTGCTGCGGGCGGTCGGGCGAGGCCGTCTCCCAGATCTGCGTCGCCTCGAAGTGCGAGCGGTTGGGATTCGGGTATCCGACGCCTTGGACCAGCGCGACGCGGCCCTGCTTGTAGATCTCGTTCAGCCCTTTCAGCGCCGGGTTGAGCCCGATGCGGTCGTTCAGCTTCAGGACCTGCGTCTCCGCGACGCGGATCGCCGGGCGAACGCGGTGATACGCGTCGTCGCTCCACGGGACGATCGTGTTGAGGCCGTCGTTCCCGCCGCCCATCTGCACGACGACGAGAACGTTGTCCGGATCGACGCTCGTCCCGAACGAGGGCAGCGGCGATGCCGCGCCGGCAACCTGCGCGAGCGCGCTCGCCCCGGTGCCGCCGAGAAAGGCGACGGAGAGCGCGGAGCCGACGAAATGCTTGCGTTTCATGCGCGATCCTAATCGAGCTGGTTGACGGGGAGGTTGAGCGTCAGCGCGAGCGCGCCGCGGATCTTGTCCGCATAGTTCTCGGGGCCGAACGGCATGGGGTTCTGCGCGCTCGCCGCGGGCGTCCGCGAGTCGAGATAGGCGACGAGCGTCGCGCGGACGTCGGAGGTGACGTCGTCCTGCACCGCGCCGCCGACGATCGCCGCGGCGACCTTCGCCGGGTCCATCCCGCAGCGGCGCACGAGCTCGTCGGGCGCGACGTTCGGCGCGCCGACCGCGGCCATGCCGTTCTTGCCGGGCGCGGTCTGCGCGATCAGCGCGTTCACGAAGTTGAACCGCGCGAGCAGTGTCGAGGTGTTGATCCAGGCGGGACCGCCGTCCCAGCCTTTGACGCTCGGCGGGTTCAGCGGCTCCTGGCCCATCCGCGCGAGCTGGTAGACGACGTTGGGCGGGACGCTCTGCGCGCCGATGTAGCGCAGCGTCCCGATCGCGAGCTCGATGGGCGACTTCGGGATCGCGCGGTAGGCGCGCGCCGAGTAGAAGACGTTGGAGCGCAGGATCGCGCCGACGGTGCGCGCGACGTCGAAGCCGGAGAGCGCGTAGACGCGCGCGGCCGACTCGATCAGCTCCGGCTCGGGGTCGCTGTAGACGAAGAACTCGAGCAGCTTGCGCGCGATGAAGCGCTGGTGCACGGGTTGCGCGACGATGATCGCGATGACGTCGTCGGCACCGAAGAACCCGCTTTGGCCGAGCACCGTCTTCGTCCCGTCGTCGTGGCGCGCGGGGACGAACGCCGCCTGCTGGTTCTTGTCGAGCGTCCAGCCGGTGAACGCGCGTGCGGCTTCCTTGACGTCGTCTTCGGTGTAGTTGCCGAGGCCGAGCGCGAAGAGCTCCATGACCTCGCGCGCGTAGTTCTCGTTCGGGTGCGCTTTCGCGTTGGCGCGGTTGTCGAGCCAGATCAGCATCGCGGGATCGCGCGTCACCGCGGAGAGCAGCGCCGGGAAGCGGCCCAGGCCCATCGTGCGGAACAGCTCGATCTGCTGTGCCATCAGCGGCGGCTGCGCTTTCTGCACCGACGTCGCGAAGTGGCCATGCCAGAACAGCGCCATCTTCTCCGGCAGCGGCCGGTTGGTGCGCAGCATCCGGTCGAGCCACCACAGCTGGACGTTCTGGCGCGCCTTCGCGCGATCGTAGAGCAGCGCGGTGTCGGGATACGCGGCGAGGTCGGGCTCGGGCACGGTCGGGTGCAGCAGCGAGTCGACCGCACCGATCATGCCGAGCGAGGCGAGCCGCGCGACATCGGCTTCCGAGCCGCCGAAACCGGCCCGGCGCAGCAGATGCGCGGCCTGGCGGGTCGTGAAACGGCCGGCGTACGGCTCGAGCGCGCCGGGCTCGAGAGCGCCGGGCGGGCGGAAACCGACCTGTGGATCGGTCGACGTGTCGATCTTCGGCAACCCCACGATACCCTCCGAACGAACGAGGCTTCGCGATCGTCACCGCGCCCGCCCGGCCGGAATGTCACGGGACGGCAATGTGACGGACACGAAGCGGTAAACGGTGAGGCCGCAGACTCCGATGAGTGAGATGGCAGCTACAGCAGAAACACTACCGGCCGCGGCGCGCGACGAAGCGCCGTACACGATCCGTCCCATCACGGTCGACGAGTATCACCGCATGCTCGAAGTCGGCATCTTGTACGAAAAAGAGCCGGTCGAGCTCCTCGACGGCCAGCTGATCGCGATGCCGCCGCAAGGTCCCGCTCACGCGTCGGTCTTTTCCGCGCTGAACGCGCTATTCGTGCACACGTTTGGGGATCGCGCGCTCGTTCGGCCCGGAGGTCCGATTGAGCTCAACCGCATCTCCGAACCGGAGCCCGATCTCGCGCTCGTGCGCCGCACGGAAGACCAATACTTCGGCTCGCATCCCAAACCCGAGGACGTGCTGCTGCTGGTCGAGGTCTCGCATTCTTCGCTGGCGTACGACCGGCGTCAGAAGCTCTCGGCATACGCACGAGCAGGGATCGCGGAGTACTGGATCGTCGACCTCGTTCATCGTCGCATCGAGATCTTTGCCGAACCGCAGAACGACCGGTATGAAGCGCACCAGACCGCGCGCCCCGGCGACTCCATCGCGCCGCGCGCCTTTCCGAACGATGCGCTCTCGGTCGCATCGCTCTTGCCATGACGCAAGGCGAGCGTCTTCTCGGCCGGAATCGGGTTTGTCAGCGCGCGTTCGTCAGTAGTGCAGCTGCTTCGGCGGCGAGCTCGGGGGCGGCGACGCCGCGGGTCGCTTTGCCGCTCGCGGAGATCGTCACGGTGAGGTCGGCGCGGCACAATGCGGCGGCGAAGAGGCGGCGCTGCTCGCGGACGTACGCGGCGCGCGGTTTGGCGTGGTGGTCGTACCAGGTGAACTTCGCGGTGCGCGCGGCGACCGCGTCGCCGGCGCAGTCCTTCGGGATCATCCCGTAGGTCGTGCTGAACAGGAACGCGTCCGGGACGTAGTACGGCGGGAACGATCCGGCCCGCGCGTCGACGACGAAGACGTGGTCGAACCGGCGTGAAAGAATCCGCTCGACCGATGCGACGACGACCGCATCGTCACGCTCGTCGACCAGCTCGGGACCTTGCTCGCCGCCGGCGAGGCGTTCGCAGTGCGCGAGCGCGCCTGCGAGAGTCTCGAACGGGTGCCGCGCCGCGTACGACTCGATCAGCGCGATGAGCCGTCCGATCAGCGCCGCGCGCAGCTGCGCGCGCGCGCCGGTCTCGCCGGGCCGCGGCAGCAGCAAACCGCCGTCTTCGACGATCGCGCGCGCCGCGGCGGCGGCACCGGTCGCGCGCAGCCACTCGGTCCAGCGTGCGCGCCGCGCGCGGAAGCCGGCGACGCGCTCGCGGGCGAGCTCGGAGAGATCGGCGTCTCGCTCGCCGCGCAGCACATTGGTGCCGAGGCGCAGGTCGCGCTTGCGGTCCCAGCGGCGCTCGCCGTCCGGTTCGGTCTCGGGGATCGCGAACAGCGCGGGCTGGGGGCTCGCCGGCTCGCCGCACAGCGTCGCGATCGACGCGTCGGAGAGCCGCAGCATCGGCGTCTGCAGCGCGCGCAACAGCCACTCGTGGCGGAACGGATCGACCGCGCTCCACAGCAGCGAGAGCGCGTCGAGGACGTCGTGGCGCTCCAACAGCGCCGGATCGCCGGCGAGCGCGACCGGGACGTCGCGCGCCAGCAGCGCGTCTTCATACGTCCCGAGCGTGCGCAACGAGCGGTGCACGACGGCGATCTTCGCCGGCTCCGTGCCGGCGCGGAGCAGCGCGCTCACGCGCTCGGCGACGCTCTCCGCTTCCGAGGCGCGGTCGGCCGCGCGCAGCACGCGCACCGCGTCGCCCGCCGCGACCGGCCGCGCCGGATCGGCATCGACGATCCCGCGCGCGAGCGCGGCGATCTGCGGGTGCAGCGAGCCCGGCCCGAGCGCGACGGTCGTCTTCGCGCGGCCGAAGATCCGTTCCGGACGCGCGCCGGCGAACGTCTGCGTCGCGAGCTCGGGATCCCCCGCGACCGCGACGCCGTCGAGCGCGTCGCCGAAGAGCGCTCGCAAGAAGCGCAGCGCCGCCGCCGGAAGATCGTGCGCGTCGTCGACGAAAGCGACGCGGAGCCGGCGCCGAAGCGCACGCACGATCGCGGGATATGTCTCGAGCAGTCGCGTCGCTTCGGCGAGGACGTCGGCCGGCGTCAGGCAGCCGCGCCGCACGAGCTCGTCGACGTACGCGCGATACAATCGCGCGAGGATCTTCGCTAGGTCGAGCTCGCGCCGGCGCTGGCGGTCGAGCTCGGAGGCGTCGACCGCGAGCGAGGCGCGGTGCTCGTCCTTCGTCGCGGCGAGCAGCGCCGGTGAGGCGAGGTTCGGCGGGTTCGCGTAGAACGTCGTCGCGCCGCGCTGCGCGACCGCGAGGAACGCCTGGTCGTCGATCCCGGCGTCGCGCAGCTTGCGGATCAGCCGCAGCGCCGCATCGGCGAAGCGCGCCGGCGTGCGCAGGCCGGCGATCTCCGGATCGACGTCGGCGCCCAGCCAGTCGCTCCATTCCGCCGAGAACAGCGGCGCCGCGGCGCGCTCGAAGATCTCTTGTGCGTCGAGGGGTTCGATCAGCTCGAGATCCAGCGCGAGCCCGGTCTCGAGCGGGTGCGCGCGCAGCAAGTCGAGTGCGAGCGCGTCCAACGTCGCGCCCTGCACGGCGATCCCGCTCGCCGCCGACATGCGCTCGGCCAGCGCGCGGGCGCCCTCGGGCCGTGCCGCGGTGACGATCGCCGCTTCGGGCAGCGCCGGCTCGGCGCCGACCAGCGCGGCGAAGCGGCGCACCAGCGCGGCCGTCTTGCCGCTGGTCGGCGGCCCGATGAAGGCGATCAGCCCGTGCGCGGCCGGCAATTCGAGCGCACGCTCGAGCGCAAGGCTGGCGATCACCGGCCGGGCTCGCGTTCGGCGAGAGGGAGCACCCGACGGGATTCGGTCAGCCGCCGGGCCGCCCCCCGCCGGTACCGCGTGAAATTCCGTACCGCCATAGGGGTGATCCCCGATGGCGCAGGCCGGTCGCGATCCTACGCTTTGGTCGACCGCCGGCATGCCGAGCGGTCATGCCGGAAAACCGCTCACGAATCGTGAGCAGGAGAGTGACATGAGCCACCACCATCATCCGAAACACGGCCCATTCGCCGTCGCCACCAGCCCCCAGTTCCTCGACGTCCTGTGCGTTTTCGACGCGGACACGATCCTCAGCACCTATCCGAACAGCATGGACCCAAACAACCCTACGCAGATCGACTCCCAGTACGTCTTCATGGTCACGGACGCCGCGAACGCGCTGTCGGGGCAAGGGGGCGGCGAATTGAACCTCGCCGCGAATACCGGAGATGAGATCCGCTGGCGGGCCGATACGGTATCGGGCGGTACCGACAACACGGTGATCTTCTACAACTTCCTCCCCACCGGCGGCGGTTTGCCGATCAGCGCGCCACAAGCCAATTTGGAGCAGGTGACGGTTCCGCTACCGAACCCGCAGAATCCCCAGCAACCGACCACCCAGACGATCCAGAGCTACTACTGGTCATGCAACGTCAACCAGGTCGGCTCGGTCACGTACCACTTCCAGTTCGGCATCTACGACTCGAGCGCCACCCCGAAGGGGTTCTACGAATGGGACCCTTTCATCACCATCACTCAGGGCTGACGTCGCGGTCCGCCAGGTGCGGATTCGTGCGTCAGCGGCCGAAGCGCTCCTCGAGCGCGAGCGGCCGCTCGCGACAAGCCTCGGCGTACGCGCAGTAGCGGCAGGCGCCGGGGTCGTCGGTCGCCGGGAACGACTGCAGCGTTCCCGCCGACAGCTCCGCGGCGAGCGCGATCATGCGCTCGCGCGCGCGCTCGAGCTCGGCGACGGCGATCTCGCCGGTCGCGCCTCGGCTGCGGGCGGCGCGCCAGTCGCCCGCATCCGGGCGCGCGCGCAGCACCACCTCGAGCTCGACCGGCGCGACGTCGAGCAGCGCGTCCTTCAGCGGGACGAGCGCGAGCCGCGTCACCGTGTCGCCCGCCGCGGTGCGCGCCCAGTAGTAGAACGGCAGCTGGAACTCGCGGAACGCTCGAACCTCGGCGAGATACTCGTCGGCGCTCGTCGCGATCGAGCCGGTCTTGTAGTCGACGACGGTCACCGTGCCGGTGCGCTCGTCGCGGTCGAGCCGGTCGATGTAGCCGACGAAGCGGTGACCGCCGAGCTCGACGTCGGCCTGCGTCTCGCAGCCGATCACCTCGAACGGCGCGCGACGCGCGCGCTCGAGCAGCCAGACCAGATACTTCTTCGCGGTGCGCCGCGCGCGGCGTTTCTGCAGCTCGAACTCGACCGGCGCGTCGAAGCGGGTGCGGTGGCGGTCGAACGCCGTCACCACGCAGTAGTCGAGCACCGAGCCCAGCGCGCCGGCGTCGCCGCCGGCGAAGCGCGTGTGCGTGTGGTGAAACTCCTCGAGCGCCGCGTGGAACGCGATCCCGTAGAACGACGCCGACGAGCCGCGGTCCTCCACCGCCGCACAGGCGTAGCGGAACCACCACTTGCGCTTGCACTCGGCGTACGCGTTGAGCGACGACGCGCTGAACGTCAGCTTGCGCAGCGCGACCGGCGCCGCGGGCTCGTCTTCGACCGGCTCGGCCGGCGCGACGTCCGAGATCGCCGCTGTGCTCGGCGAAGCGCCCGCGAGCTCTGCCTCGATCTCGCCGATCAGGTCGCGCGCCTCCCACGGCTCGGCGAACGCGCGCGCGGCGTCGAAATCGCGCGCGATCCGCTCCAGCGCCGCGCGTGTCGCGTGCGCCGAGCCCGTCCAGCGCTCGCCGATCGGAAAAGCGCCGAAAACCGTCGCGAGCAGCGTCTGCGCCGACGCGTCGGGCGTCTTGTATGCCGCCGTCACCGAGCCGAGCCCGTGCGCGAAGCGCGTCGCGTCGGCGGCCGCGCCGCGCGCGATCACGTCGAGCAGGTCGCTGCGGTCGCCGGCCGCCGCCAGCAGCGTGCGCGCGTCGTCGGGCCGCACACCGCTCTGCGGGGCGAGCAGCGCGCGCCGCGCGTCGGCATCGCCCTGCGATGCCGCGTAGCGCAGCAGCGCGACGACGCCGTCGACCGCGGCGAGATCCGGCGCCGCCGCCGCGACCGGCTCGACCGTCTCGAACGCGAGCCCCGCCTCGTCGGCGAGCCGCCGCCAGGCGAACGCGTCGTCGTCGTTCGCGAGTAGCGCCGACTCGACCGCGAGCGTCTCGCCCTCGATCGCCGGCCGTGCCGCGACCGCCTGGCGCAGCGCGCTGCGCACGTCGAGCGCGTCGGCGAACGACACCAGCGTGCGCAGGTGCTGCGCGAGCACCTCGAACGGTGCGGGGACGTCGTCGCGGTCGACCGCGTCCAGGACGCGTTCCGCGAACGACGCGCTGCCGACGACGTGCGCGGGGAGGCCCACGTCCTCGTGCGTCGCCGCGATCCGGCGCACCAGCGCGCGCCGCTCGCCCTCGCGCAGGACGCGCCGGCGGACCAGCCGCGAGAGGAACGCGGCCGGCGCGAGGGCGCCCTCGGCGGGGAGCCGCCGTTCGTCGACGAGGAGCACGTCGTCTTCAGTTCGGGCGTTCCGGCGGCCGCGCCCCTCGGCGGGCTCCACAGAAGCCGGGGTGCGGAGATTGTGGACGGACGTGGAAAGCGGGGATGCGATGCGCAGGCTGATCGTCGGGGTCTCCGGAGCGAGCGGGAGCGTCTACGCGATCGCCGCGCTGCGCGCGCTCCGCGAGGTCCCCGATCTCGAGACGCACCTGGTCCTCTCGCAGCAAGCCCGTCAGACGATCGCGCTCGAGACGGACACGACCGCCGAAGCGGTCGAAGCGCTCGCCGACGTGGTGCACCGCGACGGCGATCTCGCGGCGTCGGTCTCCTCCGGCTCGTTCAAGACCGAGGGGATGCTGGTGATCCCGTGCTCGATGAAGACCGCCTCGGCGCTCGCCTACAGCTTCAACGCGAACTTGCTCGTTCGCGCCGCCGACGTGTGCCTGAAAGAGAAGCGCCGCGTGGTGCTGGTCGTGCGCGAGACGCCGCTGCACCTCGGGCACCTGCGCACGCTCACGCAGCTCGCGGAGATCGGCGCGGTGATCCTGCCGCCGGTCCCCGGAATGTACGCGCGCCCGAAGACGGTCGACGACATCGTCGCGCAGACGGTCGGCAAAGCGCTCGACCAGTTCGGGATCGACGCGAAGCTGTTCACGCGCTGGAGCGGCGCGTAGGGCGCCTCAGCGCGTCGTCAGCGTGAACCAGGTCGCGACCGCCTTCTCCCCGCAGTTCGGTACGGGCTCGGCACGAACGCGATAGGTCCCGGCGACGACCGGCACCTGCAGCGCGACGTGGACACCGAAGATCCCCCTAGCCGGCTTCGTGTCGTATGCTGCGGGGAGATCCTTGCCGCTGTTCTCGTCCTTCGCGCGGTCGGTGAAGTCGTCGAACCCGTGCTGCTCCATCGGCGCGAAAATGCAGCCCTCGCAGGTGAACACGACGTGGCGCGGATGTCCCTTGCGCGTGCCGGGCCCGCCGACTCGCACGAGCAGCGGCTTGTCGAACGTCGCGATGTACGAGGTCGCGCCGAGCGCGGCGTAGCTCCGCGCGACCTGATGGTCGCCGGAGGCGATCGCCGCGCGCACGACTTTCGGCGGCTTCCGGTCTTGCGGGCACTGCGGGTCCTGCGGGGGACGGTGCGCTGCGGCGGTGAGCGCGAGGACCGCCGCGGTGAGCACCGTCAGGCGACGGCCGATGCGTCCGGCGCCGCCGGCTGCGCGGCCCAGGCGACGCGCGGCGGGATCAAGCGCGTGTCGACGCGGGCGGCGTGCTCGTGCGCGAGCGCGATCAGCCCGGCGATCGTCTCGTCCGAGAGCGGCGTGGGCTCGAGCCCCAGCGAGCGCAGGTTCGTGTTCACGCAGTTGTAGTAGTGCGACTCGCGCTCGACGCGCGGGTTCGGGACGTGCGCGATCTCGCACGCCAGCCCGCGATCGCGCGCGACCCGCGCGACCCGCTCCGCCAGCTCTTCGACCGAGAACATCTCGGTGAACTGGTTGAAGACGCGGTACTGCCCTTCCCGCGCGGGGTTCTCCAGCGCGATCTCGACGCAGCGCACCGTGTCGCGGATGTCGAGGAACGAGCGCGTCTGCCCGCCCGCGCCGTAGACGGTCAGCGGATGGCCGAGCGCGGCCTGCACGCAGAAGCGGTTCAGCACCGTCCCGAAGATGTGATCGTAGTCGTAGCGGTTCGCAAGCGCCGGAGAGAGCGCCGTCTCTTCGGTGTAGGTTCCGTAGACGACGCCTTGGTTGAGGTCGGTCGCGCGCAGCTTCCATACCCGGCAGGCGAAGTAGATCTGGTCGCTGTCGCTGACCTTCGTGAGATGGTAGAACGAGCCGGGCTGCTTGGGATACGGGAGCGTGTCGGAGCGGCCGTTGTGCTCGATCGTGATGAAGCCTTCCTCGACGTCGATGTTCGGCGTCCCGTACTCGCCCATCGTACCGAGCTTCACCAGGTGCGCCTCCGGCGCGTGCTCGTGCAGCGCCCACAGCACGTTCATGTTCCCGACCGTGTTGTTCAGGTGCGTGCGCACCGCGTGCTCGCGGTCGATCATCGAGAACGGGGCGCTGCGCTGCTGACCGAAGTGCACCACCGAGTCCGGCATCGTCTCGCGCACGACGCGCGAGAACGCCGCGTAGTCGGTGACGTCGGCCTGCTCGAAGCGGATCGTCCGCCCGGTGACGCGCGACCACTCGTCGATCCGCCGCCGCGCCGACGCGATCGGGACCAGCGAGTCGAGCCCGTGCTCGCGATCCCACTCGCGGCGGATCAAATTGTCCACGATCGTGACGTCGTGCCCGCGTTCCGAGAGGTAGAGCGACGTCGCCCACCCGCAATACCCGTCGCCGCCGACCACCAGGACCTTCATGCCGCTTTCCGTTCTCCTCGTAGAATGCCGATCAGACGCTCGGCATGGACGCCGAGCCGGTGCTCCTCCGCCCGCTCGCGCGCCGTGAAGGAGAACCTCGACCACGCCGGTTCGCCGGTCACCGTGCGAATCGCTGCGGCCAGTGCCGCTTCGTCCGCGCGTTTCACCGCGATCCCCGCGCCGCGAATCCAGTCGGAGATCCCGCCGACGTCGTACGCCACGGCCGGCCGGCCGCGGGCCTGCGCCTCGATCCCGACCAAACCGAACGGCTCGGGCCACAGCGAGGGGACTGCGATCGCGTCGGCGCGGTCGATCTCGGCTCGCAGCTCGGCCGCGCTGAGCTTGCCGCGCCACTCCACGGCGAGGCCGTCCCGCGCCGCTTGCGCGCGGGCGGCGCGCTCTTCCGCTTCCCCTTCACCGGCGACGACGAGCAGCGGCCGTTCGGCGGCCGCCATCTTCGCCAGCGCGCCGAGCAGCGAGCGCAAGCCCTTGCGCGGGGTCAGTCGCGAGGCGAAAACGAGCCTGCGCTCGCGCGAGCGCGGCGGGACGACCAGCGCGTACGCCTCGTCGGGGAGGGGCGGCGGGGTGATCGCGATGCGCGCGTCGGGTATCCCGTTCGCGGCACAGATGGCGCGCATGTGCTCGCTGGAGACCAGGACCGCGTCGGCGCGCGCGATCCGGTCGCGCAGCGCCTCGCGCGCGACGATGCGGCGGAACGAGGACGGACGCGGCCCGTGGACGCAGCCGCGCGCGAACGTCGCGGCCCGGCACGCGCCGCCCATGACGGCCGTGCACGGTGACTCGAACTGCGGATAGACGCGGTCCCCCGTCGGGCAGAACGCGCGGTGGTCGTGGACGCGGACGATCCACCGCGCCGCGACGGCGCGAACCGCGTCGAGCACTTCGGTGTCGAAGACGCTCGCCGTCACGATGGCGTCCGGCTGCTCGTGGCGGATCTCCTCGGCGACCGCGCGCGCGGCGTCCGGGGACGGTGTGCCGTCCTCGTCCGACCAGGCGATCTGGCGCGCGCCGAGCGCGAACCGCGCACGCGGGTCCAGCTCGCGCGCGAGGACGCGAACGTGCGCGCCGCTCCTCGCAAGAGCGGGCACGACGGTCTCCCAATACCGCTCAGCACCGCCAACATCACCGACACGGTCGCAGAGCACCATGACGGCGCGCATACTCGGTGTCCTCTACCCGGGTGGGCTGTGAAAGGGCTGAGAGCAAGCGGGCGCGCGTGGCATTTCTCAGGCGCGCTTAATGAAAACGAGCATCCGCGGCGTTCCGACCGCCGGTACCCCGAAGACGCCGTCGGCCGTGTTCAGCGAGACGGCGGCGTTCGGGCCGCTCGCGAGCAGCACCGCCCGTTCCACCGCGTCCGTGCCGAACAGCGCCGGCTGCGTGCGCAGGATGCGAGCCAGGTCGAGCAGTGCGACGGGCGAGGTACCGATGACCAGCACGCGCTGTCCGGCGTATGCCAGGACGACGCGCGGCGCTTCGGAGGTGTCGCCGCCGAAGCCGTTGACGACGCCGCCCGGCGCGACGACGTACGGTCCGACACCGCCGAGCGAGAGATCGCCGACCGGGATCGTGACGTCGCCGGCGCCGCTGCCGAGCGATGCGACGACCAGCGCATCGGGCGACGGCGCACCCGCGATCCGCGCCGAGAAACCGTCGAAGGCGAGGTTCGCGACCGTCGCGCACACCGGCGCGCCGAACACCGGCCCGGTGAACGCGACGACGCTCGCCCGCCCGATCCCGCCGAGATTCGCCTCGCGCGCGGTGCATGCCGGCGCCGCCAGCGGAGCGGCGGCCGATTGCGCCGCGGCGGGCACGGCGAGCCGGAGGACGAGCGCGGCGGCGATCGCGAGACGACGCATCGTCAGAGTGAACGCGCGCCGCGCGCCGGTGGTTACCAGAACGTCAGAATCGAGTCGAGCACGCGGTTCACCGAACCCCGCGCCAGGATGTACCCGCGCATGAGGTCGCCGCTGCTCAGCGGACCGCTCAGCTTCTCGTTGAGGTTCTGCGTGAGGGAGAGCAGCGCGTTCGTGACCTGCTGGATATCGGCGTCGCTCTGGTCGAGCGTGATCGGGTTGCCGGGGTCGTACGTCGGTCCCTGCTGCGGATCGACGTCCTGGCCCAGCGCGATCAGCCGGATCTCCGACTGGAACGTCACGGCCGCGCGCGCGAGAGCGCCGGCGTCGACGAGGCCGGCGGAATCGGCCGCGCTGGCGACGGCGTCTTGCACGCGAATGAGATAGTTGCCGGTCGCGGTTTGCAGCCCATACCGAAGCATCGGGTCGGGGGGAAGCTCGTTGGGAGTCAGCGGTGTGCGCGCGTGCGCGTCGTAGAGTTTGGTCGTCATCACGGCTCCTTTCGCGTGGGTCGGTAGTGCGCTGATCGTAACCGGCCGGCGGCGTAGCCGGGATCGGGGAAACCACCTATTTCGGGCGAACCAAGGACTGTGAGCGTGCCCCTCGTCGGCCGGGAAGACGTGGTATCAGCCGTTCGGGCGCTCCAGCGCCCGAGCGCCGAAGGCCGGCGAATCCTCGTGCTCGTCGGGGAGGCCGGTTCGGGGAAGTCGCGATGTGCGGAAGAGCTCGACGCGACTGCCGTGGTCGTCCGCTGCCGGCCGGACGGCGAGCCTGCCTATGCGGTGCTCGCTTCGTTGTGCCGCACGCTCGACGAGCGCGACCCCGTCGTGCTGCGGCGGCGCTCCGACGTGCGCCGCGCGCTGGCCGCCGGCGACGAACGAGGCGTTCCCGAGATCGGCGACGAGAGCGCGAAGCGCCGCTTCTTCGATGCGGTCGCATCGGCGGTCGCGCTGTACGCGGCGCGCGCCGCGCTTACCGTCGTCATCGAGGACGTCCACTGGTGCGATTTGGCATCTCTCGAGGGCCTGTACCACATGGCGCTCGCCGCAGGCGGGGCTTCGGTCGCGATGCTTTTTACGGCGCGCGAGGACGAGCTCGACGCGCCGCGGGCGCACGCGGTCTCGCTCCTGGTGCGCCTCCCCGGGGCAGAGCGTCTCGCCCTGCAGCCGCTTCCGGACACCGTCGCGGAGGCGCTCGTCGACCACGAGTTGCGCGCGGTGCGCCGCTCCCTGAGCCGCGAGCAGCGCCGCGCGATCGTCAGCGCCGCTGCAGGCAACCCGCTCTATCTCCGGCAGCTCACGCGCCATGCCGCCGAGGCGAAGGCCCCGCCCGAGTCGCTGCCGCCGTCGATCGCCGCGAGCATCCGCTCGCGCTTGCGAAAGCTCCCGCAAGAGGTCCAGCATGTGCTGCGCGCGGCGTCGGCTCTCGGTGAGTTCGACGAAGAGCTCGTCGGGCAGATGACCGGAATCGGCGCCGAGCCGGTCGCCGGGGCGCTGCGCGCGGCGATCGACGCCGGGTTCGTCGTGCGTCCCGACCGCCCGTGGCTCGATCTGCGGTTCGCGCACGAGCTCGTGCGCCGCGCGATCCACGAGGACATGCTACCGGGCGAACGACGCCGGCTGCACGCGATGATGGTCGAGCATCTCGACGCCGACCCGCGGCTCGACCCAACGTTCGTGCGCCGCGCCGCGCACGCGTGGGCGGCGGGCGAGCGGAGCAGCGCGGCGGCCTGGAACGAACGCGCCGGCGACGCCGCGTTGGAGCGGTGCGCGTTCGGCGACGCCGCGGCGCTGTACGCGCGCGCGAACGCCGCGGCGACGGACCCGAATCCCGCGACGCTCGACAAAGAGGCGCTCGCGCTCGAGCGCGCTGGGCGGCCGGTCCCCGCGCTCGCGCTGCTGCGCCGGTGCCTGACGGCTGCGAAGAGTGCCGATGTCCTGATCCGTGCGCGCTTGCTGCTGCGCATCGCGCGCCCGGAGTTCCGCGCCGCGCGCCGCGATGCGGCCGTCGTCGCGCTCGATCAGGCGCGCGCGCTGCTGGAAGCCGTGCCGCCTTCTCCCGAACGCTACGCGGTGCACGTCTTCTCGGCCTGGATCGCCGCGACGGCGAAGGACGCCGGCGCGGCGTTCGCCGCGCTCGCGGAGGCGGAACGGTATCGTGCCTTCGCCGATCCGGAGTGGCTCATGCGCGCGTACGAAGCGGCCGCGATCGCGCACGAGTTTCGTCGCGACATCGCGGGCTGGCGCGCAAGCTACGAGGGGATGATCGCGGTCGCGGAGGCGCTCGGCGACGTCGTGCGCCACGTCGGCGCGATCGGAAACTTCGAGAACTCGGCGTTCTACCTCGGCGAGACGGCGCTCGCCGTCGAGCTCGGGCGGCGCGCCGTCGCGGTCGCGGAAGAAGCGCACTGTCTGGAGCTCGTCCCGCACGTTCTCGCGATCGACGCGTACGTCGCGCTGGGAGTCGGCGACCTCGCGCGCGCCCGGCGTCTCGTCGACGCGGCGTTGCCCGCGTGTGCCGAGTTTCCGACCTCAGAGGTGATCGTCTCGTCGGTCGCGCTGAGCATCGCGGTGAAAACCGGCGACGACCCGCTGCTCGCGCGCGCGTTGCGCGAGGAACTGCTCGAGCGCGCGGTCCACGGCGGCGCATCGTGGGAGCTCATGGTCGCCGTGCCCGCGCTCACCGAGTACCACGTCGCGGGCGGCCGGCCGGAGCGCGCGCGCAGCGTCGTCCGGACAGCGCTTCGCAGGCTGAGATCCGGGCGCGACGTCGGCGCCGCCGTGATGCTCGCGGTCGCAGAGCACGGGCTCGAACGCGAGTTTCCGCGCGTCATCGACTGGCTCGAAGAGGAGACCGCGACCTGGCCGCACACGGTCGGCTACCTCCACCTCTACCGGGCGCTGACGGCGCGCGGGGTCGCGCGAGCGCGGCATGCGGCCGAGGCCGCCCGGGCGTTCGCCGCGTCGGGATATCGGCTGGCCGAGGCCCGCGCCCACGAGATCGCCGGAGAGAGGGAACGCGCACATATGCTGTACGCCGAGTGCGGCGACGTGCGCGGTGCGGCGCGGACTGCGCCGGGTCGCGACGAGACGCGGGCGCCGGCGAACGGCGGGCTGACGCGGCGCGAGGTACAGATCGCGGAGCTGGCGGCGGAAGGCCTCTCAAACCGCGAGATCGGCGCGCGGCTCTCGCTGAGCGACCGCACCGTCGAGCACCACCTGAGCGCCGTGTTCGGAAAGCTCGGTGTCCGCTCGCGCGTCGAGCTGGCCGCGCGCACGTCGCAGCGCGCGTTCTGAGCTAGGATCCCGCGAAGCGGGCGTTGGCGCGGGCGACGTCTTCGGCGCGGTCGACGTTGAGCGCGATCTGCGCATGCGTGCAGCGGATCGCGCCGACGTTCGCCTGCAGCAGGCGCGAGGCGCGGGCCTCGGCGTGCTCGATCGCGAGCCGGCCGATCGCGAACCTCGCCAGCACGTCGAGGCCGAAGAGTCCGGCGAGCCGCAGCGGCGATTTGCGCGCGCGGCCGAGCGCGTCCATGAACGTGTTCAGGCGCGGCAGGACGCGCGGGCGCAGCGCGACGAGCCCGCCGCCGCAGTAGCGGCCGTCGCGCATCCGCGCCCAGGTGTGCGGGAACTCCGGGTACGCGGCGACGTGATGCCGCCGCTCGAGACACGCGTACGCGACGTCGAGGTCGCGCGCGACGACGGCGTCGACGAACTCGTCGACCGCGGGCGCGTCGAGCGCCGGAAGATCGCTCGCCGCGACGACGACGATCGCGTCCTCGGTGAAGCCTTGCATCCCCGAGCGCAGCGACTCCAGCATCTTCGGGCCGTCACCGCGCACCTCGCTGGCGTTCGCCAACGCCGGATGCGCGGCGGCCGACGGCGGTGCGACCGCCACGATACGGTCGATCCGCGACGACGCGCGGAGCCCCACGATCGTGCGCTGCACCAGCGGGATCCCGCCGATGCGTACGAACGCCTTGTTCGGCGCGCCCGGCTCGAGCGCCGCGACCTCGTCGGGCGGCCCGCCGGCGAGCACGATCGCGTCGAGCGCCTTCACGCGCGCGGACCCCGATCGATCCAGACATCACTCGATGCGAACGGCACGACGTGCACGGCTGCAGCGTCCGGTGCGCGCAGACGCACGGCGAATTCGCGCGCGCCGGCCTCCGCCGCGAAGAGCGCGAAGCACGCGCCGCCCGATCCCGAAAGCATCGCGCGGCCCGGCGCGCCCGCGTCGGTCAGCGCGCGCAACGCCGCGTCTACCGCGGGATACTCCGCGCGTACGACGGGCTCGAAATCGTTCGTCATCAGCGCGAGCACGCCGGCGTAGTCGGCACGCTGCAGCGCTTCGCCGCAGCGCACGCTCGCCGACGCGTTGCGCGGGCGCGTCTCCGCGGGCGACGCCGCGCGCGACCGCGCGAGCGCCTCGTACGCCGCGCCGGTCGCGACGTGCACCGCGGGGACGACGAGCACGACCCACCACGGCGGCGCCGCGCCCAGCGCCGTCACTCGCTCGCCGGTCCCTTCGACCAGCGCCGGGCCCTCGGCGAGGAAGAACGGCACGTCGGAGCCGAGCGCGCGCGCGTCGGCGACCCAGTCGCGCGCCCCGGCGTCGCCGAGCTCGCCGCGCATCGCCGCGCGGAGCACGCTCGCCGCGTCGCTCGAACCGCCGCCGAGTCCGGCGCCGACCGGGACGCGCTTCCGCAGCGTGACCGCGAACGGCGCGTCCGCCAAGCCGACGCGCGCCAACGCCCGCGGGACGAGGTTCTCCGGCGCGAGTGACGGCGGGTCGCAGCCGAACGAGAACCGCTCGCTCGGCGCGAACGCGAGCTCGTCGGCGAGCGCGAGCGGCACCATCACGCTGCGCAGGGCATGGTACCCGTCCGCGCGGCGTGCGAGGATCTCCAGCGTGAGATTGATCTTCGCCGGTGCCAGCACGCCGAGCCGTTCGAGGAGGCCGCCGCGAACGCCCCCGGGTAGAGGGTGGACGCCGTGGGATCGACCTTCGACGCGCAGCGCAACGAGCTCAGCGCCTACGTCCTCCGCGAAGACGAGACGCCGTTCGGGCTGACGCTCGGCAACTTCAAGACGTTCGCCACGTCGACGCCCAAGGGCGGGATCCGCGGGCTGTGGGACGCCGACAGCGACCAGATCATCTTCGGCGCGCACCAGATCGCGTACCGCGCCGGCGACGGCGAGACGCTGTTCCCGCACCAGATCACGCGCGAGTTCACGTTCCTGCCGTACGCGCAGATCGCCGAGTTCGGGATCGCACGTGACTTGCACGTCACCGAGGCCTTCTACGTCCCGCACGGTCCGCGGCACGACCGCGTCGTCTCGTTCGTCGTCGACGTCACCGTGCACAACGCGGGGACGGTCCCGGCGCGCGTGCAGATCTTCCCGTGGGCGCTGCTGATCGGCCAGCGCTTCTACGGCGAGCCCGAGAAGCAAGTGCGCGCAAGCGCGGGCGACCGCTTCATCCGCTCGTTCGGCGAAGAGTCGGGCTGGGTGCGCTGGTGGGGCGGCTCGCGCACGCCGCACGCGGTGGTCGTCGCGCCGCGCGAGCAGCCGCTGCTCAAGGCGATGATGGACGGCGGACTCGGCGGCGGCGAGCATCTCGGTGAGGTGACGCCGCAACTCGCCGAGCTCGCGTCGAGCCGCATCTTCGGCGCGTTCGAGTACCGCGTCGACGTCCCGCCCGGCGCGCGTGAGCCGCTGCGGCTGGCCGTCGTATTCCACAAGGACGGCGACGACCGCTCGAAACCGGTGCTCGAGCAGCTGCTGCGCGATCCCGACGCCCTGCCGGCGACGGAACGCTATTATGCGGAGAAGCTCGCCGACGCGCGGCTGCTCACGCCTTCGCCGCTCGTCAACCGCGGCGTCGTCTGGGCGAAGACGAACATGCTGCGCGTCGTCAAGGAGTATCCGCAGGGCTGGGGCTCGACGAACTCGCCGCCCTCGGACATCCTGGTCTCGCGCGACACGTCGTGGTTCGTCCACGGCTACGACTACTTTCTGCCGCAGTTCTCGCGCGACGCGATCGAGCTGTTCAACCGCAATCTCGAGCCGAGCGGCCAGGTCGTCGAGTACGTCCGCGGCGTCAACGGCTACAAGACCTCGTACGAGCTCAACGTCAACGACGACACGCCGCTGCACATCATCGCGGTGCTGCACCACTACAACGCGACGCTGGACGACCCGTGGCTGCGCGAGGTGTTTCCGCTGGTCCGCAAGATCGCCGACTACATGCTGACGCAGCGCGACGCGAACGGGCTGCTGTTCTGCAAGGCCGCGGGCGTCGACATGTTCGGGATCACCTCGTGGAGGAACATCATCCCGTACTACACGCTCGACGGCGCGGTCACGGAGATCAACGCCGAGGCGTACTTCGCGCTCGAGGCGACCGCGCGGCTCGCCGCGATCGTCGACGACGGCGCGGCCTGGGAGAAGTACTCGCGCGAGGCGACCGCGCTGCGCGAAGCGATGCTCGCGAAACTATTCAACCACGATAGCTGCGCGTTCGTCCTCAACTACGACAAGGACGGCAACTATCAGGACAACTTCACCGCCGACGAGGTCTTCCCGGTCCTCTTCGAGGTCGCGGAGCCGAACGCGCGCAAGGCGATTCTGCGGCGGCTGAGCGAGTCCGATTTCACCACGCCGGTCGGGCTGCGCACGATCTCGACGGCCGACGCGTGGTACTTCCCCTCGCACGGCTTCGGATTGCTCGGCGGCGTCTGGCCGGACCTGACGCTGTGGTTCGCGGTCGCGCTGGCGCGCAACGGCGCGCACCAGGAAGCTGCGCACTGGCTCGAGGCGATCTACGAGACGATGGAGGCGGGTGCACCGCGCAACACCGTCCCGGGGCAATTCGGCGAATGGTTCGACGGCGGCTCGCTGACGAACCGCGGGATGTACCTCTCGCCGTGGACCGGCGCGAAGTATCTGTGGGCGGTCGCGGAGACGGTCTGCGGGCTCGACGGCTACCGCACCAGCGGCCGCCCCCACATCGCCCCGCTGCTCCCGCCGGACTGGACGTGGACCGCCGCCGTGCGGGTGCACTGGGGCGGGCACCGGCACTCGTACGTCATCGACGCGGAGCGGCGCATCATCGTCGGCGACATGGACTTCGCCTCCGCCGACGAGCCGTACCGCGTCTACTTCGCGGGGCGCGACGTCTCCGACGAGATCCGCACCTCGCCGGTCGAGGTCGGCGCGGTCGCGTTCGAGGACGCGCACGGCGCGGTCCTGATCTACGTCTGCAACGACCGCGCGGCGGCGCGCGAGGTGGTGCTCGAGTTCCGCGGCGAGACTTACCGCCGCCGCGTCGAGGCCGGGCGGATGGTCGAGATCCGGCTCGGCGAGCCGGTTCTGGTCGATGCGATGACCGTCCGCGACAGCGGCGCCCGAGAGGCGGCCGCCCCGGTCTGACGAAAGCCGCGGACCGTGCCGCCAAGCCGCCGCCCGGGGCTCTCCGCGCTGCTGGTCGCGGGCGCCGTCGTCCTGTTGGTCTCGATCCTGATCGGTCAGAAGATCGGCGACCGGGTCTTGCTCCAGACGGAGCGCCGTGCCCCGATCGCCGGGTCCGGAGTCACGCCCGTCCCCGAAGCCGACCCCTCGGCTCGCAACGAGCTGAAGAACTGGAAGCGCCTTCAGGTCGTCTCGGTCGCGACCGACCCGGCGTTCCCGGACCCGCGCGTCACGCGCCCGCCGGCGCCGCCTCCGCCGCCCGAGACGCCGACGCCGCGGCCGCGGCCCACCGCGCGCCCGACCCCGATCCCCGTGCGGCCGCCGCCGCCGCAGTCGGTCTACACCTCGCCGCCGCTGCCGATACCGCTCGTCTCCCACGAGCCCGGCGCGGCCGAGACCGAGCCGCCGACGCTCTCGCCCGAAGAGCGCGCGAATGTCGCTCCGTCGGTCAACGCCACCCGCCCGCCGCAACCGCGCTAGCGTTCCTATTGTCCGCATTGAAGGCGGGCGATTCGAGCAGGACAATGGAACGGCGATGAACGGACAGACGGGAACCGAGACGGTCAAGCGCGGCCTCGCGCAGATGCTCAAGGGCGGCGTCATCAT
>DATHLN010000214.1:0-15846 GCA_035488115.1 Candidatus Limnocylindrales bacterium
TCGACGTAAAAATGAACACCGCCTCGGGGCAGTGCTTGCGCGCCGCCTCGAGCACCGAGAGCGTCCCGTTCGCGTTCACCGTGAAATCCGTCTGCGGATCGCTCGCCGCCCAGTCGTGCGAGGGCTGCGCGGCGGTGTGGATCACCAGCGCGATCCGCTTGCCGTAGCGCGCGAACACATCGCTCATCGCGTCCGCGTCGCGGATGTCGGCGGCGACGTGCGCGTACTGCTTGGGGAAGCGCGCCTCGAGCGAGAGACGGTTCCACGCGGTCGATGCGTCGGGGCCGAAGAACCGCGCACGGAAGTCGTTGTCGATCCCGACGATCTCGTGACCGCGCTCGGCGAAGTACGCGACCGACTCGGAACCGATGAGCCCGGCGGAGCCGGTGACGAGGACGACGGACATGGGCGGTTGGAGCTGCTCCTGCGGTTTACGACCAAAGCGGGGCGACGAGGCGCTCGTTGGCGCGGATCCAGTCGTAGATCTGCGTCAGCGTCTCGCGCGGCGTCCGGCGCGGCGTCCAGCCGAGCTCGCCGGTGACGCGCCCGTTGTCGGTCACGTAGAGACGAACGTCGGCAGGCCGGTTCTCCGCCACGCGCCCCATCTCCACCCGGTTTCCGGTGATCTCCTCGCAAGCGGCGGTGAGCTCGAGCAGCGACAGACTCGACCCAAGCCCGCCGCCGACGTTGTACACGCGGTGCCGCAGCGCGTCGAGCCGGCCCAACTGCATGAGCACGAGATCACCGAGATCGTCGATGCCGACGAAGTCGCGCACCTGCTTCCCGCTGCCGCCGTACCCGATGTAGCTCAGCGGTCGCTTGAAGTAATGGCGCCCGAGCCACAGCGCGAAAACGCCCTGGTCGAGCTTCCCCATCTGCCAGGGGCCGGTGATCACGCCGCAGCGGTCGACGACGTAGCGGAGCCCGTACATCTCGGCGTACTCTTCGAGGATCATCTCGCACGCGAGCTTCGTCGTGCCGTAGAGCGACCGCGCGCCGTCCAGAGGAAAGCTCTCCGAGATCCCGGCCGCGCTCACACCCGGAATCGTCTGCCCGGCGGCGATCTCGAAGCGCGTCGCGGTCTCGTCGTAGCGGATCGCCTCGATGGTGCGGACGGGGTAGACGCGGCTGGTCGAGATGAACACGACCGCGGCGCCGTCGCGCCGCGCGAGCTCGAGCAGGTTCACCGTGCCGATCAGGTTGGTGTCGATGACGTAGCCGGGACCGGCGCCGTACGCGGCGAGTACCGCGGGCTCCGCCGAGCAGTCGACGACGAGATCGAACCGCAGCTCCCCGAACGCCAGGTCGTCGGGCCGCCGGACGTCGGCGTGCCGGAACTCGACGCCCGCGGCGGCCAGCCGCGGCAGGTTCCATTCGGAGCCGCGGCGCTTGAGGTTGTCGGCGGCGACCACCCGAGCGTCCGGATAGCGCTCGCGCAGGCGCAGCGCGAGGCTCGAACCGACGAACCCGGCGCCGCCGGCGACCAGGATGCACGAGGGCGGATCCATGCCTGGCGCACCCTACGGCACTCCGCGCGGAGCGCCTCCCGCCGGAGGGCGGCCCGGCGGCGGCGCGAAGCGGCGAACCGTGCCCGAGGGACGATCCCTGCGCTCGGTCCGCGCCGCCGGCGCGCTCGTCGCGGCGGCGCTCTGGACGCTGTACCTCGTCCAGCCGCCGGCGCAGGTCTCGGCCTCGCTCGACCAGTCGTGGCGGCTCGCGATCACCACGGCGGCGCACGCCGGGATGCGCTTCGGGCACGACATCGTGTTCACGTTCGGCCCGCTCGGGTTCGTGCTGAGCGGCAGCGCCGATCCGGCCCTCGCGCCGGTCTCGGTCCTGTTCTCGCTCGCCGTAGCCGGCTTCGCCGCGGTCTCGGCGATCGGCGCGCTGCTGCTGCTCGGCGCCGGGCCGCTGCAGCGGGCGCTGTTCGTCCTGGCCTTCGCCGTCCTCAGCGCGCTCGCGACGCTGGACTACGTCGCGCTCGGCGGCGTCGTCGCGCTGCTGGTCTCCGCGGGCCGTGCCCCGCGGCTCGCGATCCCGGTCGGCGTCGCGGTCGGGTTCGTCGCCGGGTTCGGGACGCTCTCGAAGTTCACGCTCGGCGTCGACGTCCTCGCCGCCGGAACCGCGGTGTGGGCGGCGTTCGTGATCGCCGGCCCGGCGCGGCGCCGCCGCGCGGCGCTCCGCGGCGCCGCCGCGGCGTACGCGGTCACCGCGCTCATGCTGCTCGCGGCGTGGCGCTTCTCGCCGGCGGCCGTCTTCGAGTATCTGCGGAACGCCGAGCAGGTCGCAGGCGGCTTCTCGAGCGCGATGGGCGTCTCCGGCCCGGCTGCCGACGTCGCCTCCGCCGTCGGGCTCGGGATCGCGATCGTCGCGGTCGCCGCGCTCGCCGCGCGCGAACGCAAGCCGGCGCTCTGGCCGCTCGCGGCGATCACGCTCTTCCTCGCCTGGAAGCACGGCTTCGTCCGCCAGGACGGCCACGTCGTCTACTACTTCGAGACCGCGGCCGCGGTCGCGGCGTCGCTCGCACTCGCGGTCCGCGGGACGGCGCTGCGCTACGCCGGCGCGGCCGTCACCGTCACGGCGGTCGTGCTGCTGCTCCTGACCTACCGCCGGTCCATGGGCTTTCTGCCCGACCTCGTCTCGGCGGCCCGGCTGGAAGCCGGCGCGGCGTACGTCTTCGCGCCGGTCGCCGAGCAGCGCGCGACCGCGGCGGGGATGGAAGCCGCGCTCGCGCCGGACCTGCTCTCGCCCGAGATCCGTCGCCGCGTGTCGCACGGCACGGTCGACGTGCTCCCCACCGAGACCGCGCTCGTCTTCGAGAACCGCCTGCGCTGGGATCCGCTCCCGGTCTTCCAGTCGTACAGCGCGTACACGCCGGCGCTCGACGCGCTGAACGCGGCCGCGCTCGACGCGCACGGCGCCGACACCGTGCTCTACGACTACGTTGCGATCGACGAGCGCACGCCGTTCGGGGAGATGCCGATGACGACGACGCGGCTCGCGTGCACGTACCGCGCCGCGACGCCGGCGCCGCTGAGCGTCGGGTCGCGGTCCTACGTCGTGCTGCGCCGCACGGCGGCCGCACGCTGTGACCCCGGTGAGACGATCGCCGTGCCGGGCGCTGCGATCGGCGTCCCCATCGCCGTCCCGCCGACGCGCTCGCCGCGCGAGTTCGTCACCGTCGCGCTCGCGCTGCGGCCCTCGTTCGGCTCGCGCCTCCGCACGGCGCTGTGGCGTCCGTCGGCGGTGCGGCTCGCGGTCGGCTACGCCGACGGGACGCAGCGCGTCTTTCGGCTCGTCCCCGCAACGGCCGGCGACGGGATCATCGTCGCGCCGACCCCGCGCAGCACCGAGGAGGCGAACGCGTTCTTCTCCGAGTCGCCGGCCCCCGCGGTGCGGACGATCACCGTGCAGACGCCCTCGGCGGCGTACCGTCTCGAGGGCGTGACGTTCCGGCGGTACCTGCGGCAACCGGCGTGACGCGCGGGCGAGAGGCTTCGCCGCGGCCGGACAGAATGCGCGGGCCGGTGCTCGCATACGTGACGGGCGCGGCAGGGTTCATCGGCTCGCATCTCTGCGACCGGCTGCTGCGCGACGGCTGGGACGTCGTCGGGATCGACGACTACGCGACCGGCGATCCGGGCAACCTCGAGCTCGCGCGGTCGAGCCCGCGCTTCAGCTTCGTCGAGGCCGACGCCGCGCAGCCGTGGGAGCCGTGGATCGCGGCGCTCGACGGCGCCGCGCGCGCGCCCGGCGCGGTCTTCCACCTCGCCTCGCCGGCGAGCCCGGTGCACTACGAGCGGCTCGCGCTCGAGACGATGGCGGTCAACGCGGTCGGGACGATGCACGCCGTCGCGTGCGCGCGCGCGCACGCTGCCGTGCTGCTCTATGCGTCGACCAGCGAGACGTACGGCGATCCGCTCGAGCACCCGCAGCGCGAGACGTACTGGGGGAACGTGAACCCGGTCGGGACGCGCGCCTGCTACGACGAGTCGAAGCGCTTCGGCGAAGCGTACGTCGCGACCGCGGTGCGCAAGCTCGGCGTCGACGCGCGGACCACGCGGATCTTCAACACCTACGGACCCCGGATGCAGGCCGGCGACGGGCGCGTGATCCCGAATTTCTGCGTCGCCGCGCTGCGCGGCGAAGCGCTGACCGTCTACGGCGACGGCTCGCAGACGCGCAGCTTCTGCTACGTCGACGATCTGGTCGCGGGGCTGGTCGCGCTCGCGACGCGCCCCGGGCTCGCCGGGCGCGTCGTGAACCTCGGCAACGACGCCGAGTACACGATCCGCGAGCTCGCCACGATCACCGCCGAGCTCGCCGGCGTGCCGCTGCGCGTCGAGCCGCGCGCGCTCCCGCCCGACGATCCGTCACGGCGCCGCCCCGACCTCACGCTCGCGCGCGAGCTGCTCGGCTGGGCGCCGCAGGTCCCGTTGCGCGAGGGGCTCGCGGCGACGCTCGATCACTTCCGCTCCGCCGCCGCGCGGGTCTGAGTCCGGCCGCCGAGGGAGGACGCGCAGGCGAGCAGCGCCAGGGTGTGCCCGATCGTGATCGTCTGCAGGAAGTCCGCGGCCGAGCGGTGGCGCAGGACGACCGCGATCACCTCGCCGAGCGCGACGCACGCGAGCGGGGCGACGAACCGCATCCGGCCGCGCGCGATGTTGTAGGTCGCCACGACGTTCGCCGTCGCCAGCGCTGAGATCGCGAGCGCGTACGGGAACGCGAACGGCGCCGCATCGCCGAACGAGCGTCCCGCGATGACCGTGACGACGAACCGCGGCGCCAGCCCGAACAGCGCCGCGCCGCACGCGCACACGAGCAGCGTGATCGCGACCGCCTGCGCGAACAGCAGCCGCGTCCGCTCCCCGCGCGCGGAGCGCCCGGCGGCCTGCGGCAGCAGCACCGTCGGGACGAACACGAGCAGCGCGTACATCGCGCGCCCGGCGAGCGCGGCCGCGCCGTAGAGCCCGGCGGTGCGCGCGCTCAGATAGCTCTTCGCGAGCACGACGTCGTAGAGCAGCAGCACGTTCACGCAGAAGACGGCGAGCGCGACCGGCGCCGAGGCGCGCACGATCCGCCGCAGCGAGAGGTGCGTCGGCACGGCGCGGCCGTGCGGGCGCCCAAAGAGATACGTCACGAACGCCGCGCCCGCGTACCCGACCGCCATCCCGGCGAGCGAGCCGCGCAGCCCGAACAGATACGCGCCGAGCGGCGCGCAGAGCGCCTTCCCGAGCCCTTCGGCGATGTTCGAGAGCGAGAACGCTGTGAACGCGGACGTCCCTTGCAGCACGCCGCGCAGCAGCGGCAGCGCGATCGCGCCGCACAGCGAGCAGGCTGCGAGCACGATCAGCAGCGGCGCGTCGAGGTGCAAGAACCGCGATAGCGGGACCGCGGCGAGCGCGAGCAGCAGCGCCGGGACCGCGGCGACGACGAGCGTGACGCGGTCGACCGCGCGCACGAGGCCGGAGAGCCGCTCGGGATCGAGCGCGAAGTCGCTGGCGAGCTTCGCGACGACGGTCTGCGAGATCAGCGCCGGCGCGCTCACGATCAGCACCATCGCGACCAGCGAGGAGAACGCGCCGTAGCCTTCGACCCCGAGCGCGCGGCTGACCAGCGCGTAGAAGACGTAGCCGAGCACGTTCGCGGCCATCAGCCCGGCGAACGTGATCCCCGCGTGCGCCGCGACGCGCGCGTGCGAGCCCGGTGCCGCCTGCGTCACAGGCGGAGCCCGAAGTCCTCGGCGTCGGCGGTCAGGTTCGGGTTGTAGTACGGATCGCGCGCGGCCCAGCGCGGCCAGCGCTTGCGGATCGTCCCCACCTCTTCCATCGCGCGCGCGACCTTGCCCGGCGTGTCGTCGCCGCCGCGGCTCTTCGACTCGTAGTGGAACAGCTTCGCGCGCGGCACGACGACGTTGCGGTACCCGGCGCGCCGCAGCTTCAGGCACAGGTCGACGTCGTTGTACGAGACCGCGAGCGCCTCGTCGAGCCCGCCCGCTTCGAGATACTTCCTCTTCGCGACCATCAGGCACGCGCCGGTGACCGCGAGGTAATTGGTGTCGAGCTCGAGCGCGCCGTGGTAGCCGGTCGTGTTCCCGGGAAGGTAGCGGTGCGCGTGGCCGGCGAGCCCGAGGATCCCGAGCACCACGCCGGCGTGCTGCACCGTCCCGTCGGGATAGAGCAGCAGCGCGCCGACCGCGCCGATCTGCGGGCGCCGCGCCTGCCCGAGCATCGCCTCCATCCAGTCGGGCGAGATCACCTCGGTGTCGTTGTTGAGCAGCAACAGATACTCGGCGTCGGTCGCGCGCGCCGCTTCGTTGTTCAGCCGCGAGTAGTTGAACGGCGCCGGATCGCGCAGCACGCGGAAGCGCCGCGGCTCGCGCGCTTCCCACTGCGCGAGCAGCTGCTCCGTCGCGCTCTCGCGGCTCCCGTTGTCGACGAGCAGCACCTCGAAGTTCCGGTACGCGGTCCGCTCGAAGATCGAGGCGATGCACGGCCCGAGCAGATCGGCGCGGTCGCGCGTCGGCACGATCACGCAGACGCGCTCGTCGCCGGGGACCGCGTAGCGCACCTCGACGCCGGTCTCGGCGACGCGCAGGCTCGCCTCCTCGCCGCGCCGGCGCAGCGCGACCTCGACCGCGAGCGCGAGATCGTTGGTCTGCACCGCGCCGCTCGGGCCGCGGTGGACCAGCACTTGCGGGATGTGCACGATCTTCTCGGTCGTCTCGCCGGCGCGCAAGAGCGCTTCGTACCAGGCTGCGCTCTCGAACACGTCGCGCACCCCACCCGCCCGCTCGAGCGTCTCGCGCCGCACGACGACGAGGCGGCCGACGCAGTCGCGGGTCAGCAGCGTCTCCGGCGACCAGTCCGGCTTGAACCAGGGATCCTCAGGGACGCCGCGCTCGCCGACCCGGTCCTCGTCGGAGTAGACGATCTCGGCGCCGTCCTGGAGCGCGAGCGCGACCTCGAAGAGCGCGTGCGGCTCCAGCCGGTCGTGCGGGTCGAGCGGCCCGACCGCGTCGGCGTCGCCGAAGCGGTCGCCGCCCGCCGGAACGATCGCGATCCGCGCGTCCTCGGCGGCGAGCGCGTGCAGGCCGGCGAGGGCGGGATCGCCCTCGTTCGCGCCGGTGAGGACGCGCGCGCTCCAGCGCTCGTAGACCTGCTCGCGGAGCGACCGCAGCGTCCCGGCGACGCCGGCGAGCCCGCCGCGCCTGGCGTCGATCACCAAGCCGAACGCGACCGTCGCCGGGAGGAAGCGGAGCATCGCGCGCATCCGCTCGACGTCCTCGCCGCGCAGGCGGTGGTGCTCGCGGAAGAGCTGGTAGGGATCGCCGAGCGCGGCCAGCTCGACCGCGCGCGCGTCGGTCTGCGCGATCTGCACCGGGTCCTCGAGCGGGCCGATCCCGAACCGCCGCTTCGCCGCGAACCACGCGTCGCGCAGCCGCCAGAAGCGGCTGACCCGCATCGCCTCGATCGTCCGGCGCTGCCGCTGCACCAGGGGGTAGAGGTACGCGACCTGGGTCAGCAGGGCGTCGCGCGAGCGGCCGTCCTCGAGCCCGGCGAGACCGTCGACCGCCTCCGACGTGCGCGCCGCGACGCGGCGCCAGCCGCCGCTCGCGTCGGCGAACGCGGCGCCCGCGCGCGCGAGCTCGGCGAGGGGCTCGGCGCCGGGGAGCGCGCGCAGGGCCTCGGTCCAGCCGTCGGGCGCGACGACGATCCCTCCGCCGGTCTCGCGGACGAGCGCGGCGGCGCCGGGGGCGTCGCCGGCGGCCAGAACCGGCTTGCCGTAGCTCCACGCCTCGACGACCTCCGGGACGAAGCCCAGCCCGCGCCCGGCGACCGCGACCGCGACCGCGTGGCTGAAGAACGCCGCCCGGTCGCGCTCCGCCACCTCGTCGAGCCGGACCACCGCGATCTCGCTCTCGCGCGCCTGGGCGTAGAACGCCGGCTCGTCGGCGGCGGCGAGGACGTAGGGCCGCCCGCGCGTCGCGCGGTGGACCGCCTCGCCGCGGACGTCTCGCCGCGGGACGACGTCGGCGCCCAGCCCGACGATCCTGGTCCGCCCGCGCGCCGCCGGGCCGTACAGCTCGGCGACCAGCATCGCCTCGGCCTCGGTCGTGCACAGGATCATCCGGGCCCGCGCGACCGCCGCCGCGACGGCGGGGAGCCGCGCCGCCGGCTCGTCGTCGAGCAGCGGGACCAGGACGCCGCGCTCGGCGACGGCCTCGAGCGCGTGCACCGTCGTCGGCGCGGTCGCGTCGAGGAAGAGGAACGCGTCGTAGCGGTCGCCCCAGTCGCGCACGTGCGCCAGCAGCTCGGGGCTGCGGACGCGCTCGTCGAGGAGCGCCTGCGCGCGCTCGGCGAGCGCGGTCCCGCCGCGCCGGACGGCGAGCAGCGCCTCCTCGTACGCGACCCGGTCGGGCGCGCTGACGCGGAAGCGGTGGACCGGGAACGGCTCGGTGTGGTCGAGCCCGGGATGGAAGAAGTTCGCGTCCGGCGCGTCGGGCGTGGTCGTCGTCGTCAGCACCTCGAGCGCGACGCCTTCGAGCGCGAGGTGCGTCGCGTACGCGAACGCGTAGCGGTCCTTGCGCGCGCGCAGCTCGCGGCCGAAGAACGGCGCGACCAGCGCGACCCGCTGCGCGCCCCGCGGGTTCACGTCGCGCTCACCGCCCGCACCGCGGCGTACGGCGCCGCGCGGCGGCGCTCGAAGAGCCGGCGCGCCGCGACCTCGGCGACCGCGACGCCGACGACCAGCCAGTACGCCGAGGCGACCTTCGGGAAGAAGAACAGATCGTCGAGGATCTGATGCGAGGCGAGCGCGACCGTCGCGCCGAGCGCGCCGACGACGAGCGGGCGGCGAACGCCGCTGCGCGCGAGCGTCACGATCGTGACCGCGAAGAGCGCGAGCGTCGCGGCGAGCCCGAACACGCCGCCTTCGGCGAGGCTCTGCAGGTAGATGCTGTTCGCGTGGGTGCGCACGCCGTGCAGCCCGACCTCGTCGAGATCCAGCTCGTAGTTCCCCGCGCCGACGCCGAGCGCGGGCGAGGTCCGCCACAGCGCGATCGCCGCGCGGAAGAGCTGGCCGCGGTTGGCGAGATGATCCGACGACGACGTCGCCTGGTCGAGCGAGAAATATCCGGCCGGGACGCCGGCGCGCAGCGCGATGAAGATCCCGACCGCGACCAGCAGCGCGGCGCCGCCGGCGAACCGCCACGCGGTCGAGGAGAACGGGCGCAGCACCAGCATCACGACGACGACGCCGAGCGCCGCGCCGACGATCCCCGCGCGCGAGATCGTCAGCACGTCGGTGAGCGCGGCGAGCGCGATCACCCACAGCAGCGTGCGGTCGCGGTGGACCAGCGCGCGCGCGACCAGCACCGGGAGCGCGACGTCGAGATACCCGGCGAGCTGGTTCGGCCCTTCGAGCGCGCCGGCGATCCGCGGGAACGCCTGCCCGTGCACGACGATCCCGCTGTGTGCGCCGATGACGTACTCGGCGAGCGCGGAGATGCAGACGAGCACGACGGCGGCTTCGAGCGTCCGCCAGAACGGGCGGTCGTCGGGGTCGGTCGCGTACGCGGCGACGGCGCCGAGGAAGAGCAGCAGATACTCGCCGTCCTTGAACGCCTCGCGCACGACCGCGCCGAGATGCTGCGCGTGGGTCGCGCTGAGCGCGATCGCGAGCAGCGTCGCGCCGAACGCGAGCAGCATCGCGCGGACCGGCAGCGTGCGCAGCGCGGCGATCTCCGGGCGCGCGAAGAACACCAGGCCGAAGAGCAGCCCGACGAGACCCGCCTTGAGCGTGGTGATCGTCGTCGGGCCGACGTAGCGCGCGAGATCGAACGGCGCGAGGACGAGCAGCGCGGCGACGCCGAGCGCGGGGCGGCGGCGGGTCAGCAGCGCGACGGCGACCGCGCACGCGAGGTAGACCAGCGCGCTGAGCGGGTCGACCGGGACGTGCACCTCGTGGCGCAGCGTCACGGTCCAAGGGTGGAAGATCACGCGAAGCGGGACCCGGTCATGCGCAGCATGACGACGTCACGGAAGCGGGACGAGATCGCGCGGGCGGCGGCGCAGCAGCAGGTCGATCGCGAGGTGCAGCTCTTCGGAGTCGACGATCCGCGCCAGCGCGACGAACACGAACGCACCGAACAAGAGGTGCTCGCCCAGGTTCGTCACGCGCGCGAGCATCGTCGGCGCCGGCGGCGTGCGCGTCACCTGCACCGCGGCGAGCGCGAGCGCCATGATCGCCGAGCACGCGCCGACCTTCAGCAGCGAGATCGCGACGGTCTTCAGCGGGAACCCGCCGAGCGCGCGCCACGCGACGCCGAGGTACGCGATCGTCTGCAGCGTCTGCGAGACCGCGTTCGCGAGCAGCAGCCCGCGCGCGCCGAGCGTGGGCAGAAACGCGAGCGAGAGGATCACGTTGAGCGCGACCGTCGCGACCGAGATCCCGATCGCGGTCCGCACGACGCCGCACGCGTACAGGCAGCGCGTCAGCACGACGTTCGCGGCGAGCGCGACCAGCCCGACCGCGGCGTACGGCAGCAGCTGCGCGCACAGCACGGTCGCGACCGGCGTGAACGCGCCGCGCTCGAAGAGCGTCTGGACGATCGGGCCGGCGAGCATGCACAGCCCCCAGGCCGAGGGGAGCGTCAGGAAGATCACCATCTGAAGCCCGGTCGCGACGCTCTTGCGCATCGCGGCGCGGTTCTTGTGCGCGAACTGGCTGGCGAAGAGCGGGAAGATCACGGTCGCGATCGCGGTCACGAAGATCTGCTGCGGAAAGCCGACGATCTTCACCGCGAAGTTCATCCCGGCGATCGTCCCTTCGGGGAGACCGGAGGCGAAGAAGCGGTCGAAGAACAGCGCGACCTGTCCCGCCGCCGAGCCGACCGCGATCGGCGCGAGCACGTGCAGCAGCTTGATCAAGCCGGGGTGGCGCAGATCGAGCGCGAGCCGGAAGCGGCGCAGCCGGAAGAACGTCGGCAGCAGCGCGAGCACCGAGACGAACGCGCCGGCGAGCGCGCCGAACACCAGCGCGTACGCGCCGTAGTGCGGCTGCGCGAACCAGACCGCGACGATGATGCAGACGTTCGCGACGACGCCCTGCAGCGCGGCGGCGCCGAAGCGGTGGTAGGCGTTCAGCAGCGCGCCGAGGACGCCGGCGACCGAGGTCGCCACGATCGTCGGCATCAGCCAGCGCGTCATCTCGACCGCCGCGTGGACCGCGCGCGCGGTCGGGAAATGCGCGATGTGCGGGACGTACCACGGCGCGAGCAGCGCGCCGAGCGCGGCGCAGACCGAGAGGATCGCACCGACCAGGACGATCGTCGTCGTGGCGAGCTTCCAGGCCTCGCCCTCGCGCTCGGTGTTCACGTAGTCGGTGAAGAGCGGGACCAGCGCGGTCACCAGCGCGCCGTTGAAGACGCCGAACAGGATCACCGGGACGATCGAGGCGGCGAGGAACGCGTCGAGCTCCCACGAGGTGCCGTAGAACTTGGCGTAGACGACCTCGCGCACGAAGCCCAGGATCGTCGAGGCCAGCGTCGCCCCCATGACGACCATCGTCGAGAGCGCGAGCCGGTGCGGCGTCCGCCCTTCGGCGACGACCGTCAGCCGGCGAGGATCATTGCGCACGTGCGCTCGCGGCGGCGGGCGCCGCTGCGCGCGCCGTTGGGGACGCCTGCGCGCGCCCGACGCCGAAGTAGCGCAGGCCGGCGGCGGCGGCCTTCTCGCGCTCGAAGACGTTGCGCCCGTCGACCAGAACGTCGCCGCGCATCGCCGCCGCGCAGCGTTCGAGATCGAGCGCGCGGTACTCGTTCCACTCGGTCGCCAGCAGCACCGCGTCGGCGCCTTCGACGGCGGCGTAGATGTCGTCGTGGAAGCTGACCTCCTCGCCCGGGAGCTCGCGCCGCGCGTGCGCGCTCGCGACCGGATCGTGCGCGCGGACGCGCACGCCGCGGTCGACCAGCCGCTGCACGATCGCGATCGCCGGCGCGCTGCGGATGTCGTCGGTGTTCGGCTTGAACGAAAGGCCGAGGACCGCGACGACGCGCTCGCGCAGCCCGCCCATCGCGCGCTCCAGCTTGGTCACGGTGCGCTCGACCTGGCGGCGGTTGACGAGCTCGACCGCGTGCAGCAGCGGCGCCGGGTAGTCGCGCGCGACGGCGAGCTGCTCGAGCGCGCGCACGTCCTTCGGGAAGCACGAGCCGCCGTAGCCGATCCCCGGGCTCAGGAAGCTGGTCCCGATCCGCTGGTCGTAGCCGATCCCGCGGCACACGTCGCGCACGTCGACGCCGAGCAGCTCGCAGATGTTCGCGATCTCGTTGATGAACGAGATCTTCGTGGCCAGGAAGGCGTTGGCGGCGTACTTGATCATCTCCGAGGTGCGCACGTCGGTGACGACGAGCGGCGCGTTCAGCGGCGCGTAGAGGTCGCGCATGATCCGCTCGGCCTCGGGATCGCCGGTCCCGATCACGATCCGGTCCGGATGCAGGAAGTCGGCGACCGCCGACCCTTCGCGCAGGAACTCGGGGTTGCTCACGACGCGGACCGGATGGTCGGCGGCGGCGTTCTCGCGGATGATCGCGGAGATCAGCTCGCCGGTCTCGACCGGGACCGTCGACTTCGAGACGACCAGCTTCGGGCCGTTCAGCGCGAGCCCGATCTCGCGCGCGACCGCGCGGACCGCGGCGAGGTCGGCGTAGCCGTCGCCGCGCATCGGCGTCCCGACCGCGATGAAGATCACGTCGTTCGCCGCGACCGCCTCGCGCACGTCCGCGGTGAACGCCAGCCGCTTCGCCTGCACGTTGCGCGCCACCAGCTCGGCGAGCTGCGGCTCGAAGAACGGAACGGCGCCGGCGCGCAGGCTCGCGATCTTGCGCTCGTCGTTGTCGACGCAGACGACCGGGTTGCCGAGCTCGGCGAAGCACGCGCCGGTCACGAGCCCGACGTAGCCGGCGCCGACGATCGCGATCCGGTGCACTAGTGCGCCCCGATCCCGCGCAGCACGGCCGGGATCGTCCGGGCGACGATCGCGAGGTCGTACCACGGCGACCAGTGATCGATGTAGGCGTTGTCGAGCGCCATCCACTCCTCGAACGAGAGATGCGAGCGGCCCGAGATCTGCCACAAGCAGGTGACGCCCGGCTTGACGACCAGCCGCCGCAGCGCGTAGCCGTCGTAGTGCGCGACCTCCTCGGGGAGCGGCGGACGCGGGCCGACGATCGCCATCTCGCCGAGCAGCACGTTCAGGAAGTTCGGCAGCTCGTCGATCGAGGTCCGGCGGAGGAACGCGCCGACGGCGTGGAGGCGCGGGTCGTCGCGCATCTTGAAGACGGGCCCGTCGGCCTCGTTGAACTTGCGCAGCTCGGGGAGCATCGCGTGCGCGCCGCGGACCATCGTGCGCAGCTTGAACATCCGGAACCGCCGGCCGCCGCGGCCGACGCGGTCCTGGCGGTAGATCGGGCTTCCGCCGCTCACCAGCACGATCGCGAGCATCGCGAGCAGCACGACCGGCGCGGTGACGATCAGGATCGCGAGCGCGAGGACGACGTCGAGCGCGCGCTTCGCGACGGCGAACCAGCCCGGCCGCGCCGGCGCCGCGGGGAACGGGACCCCGACCGGGAGATCGGCGGTCCGCGAGCGCCCGGGCTCGCGCAGCTCGACCGCGCTCACCGGCCGGCTCCGAGGATCGCCTCGATCCGCTCGCCGACGTGCCCGAGCCCCTCGATCACGCCGAGCTCGCGGCCCGGCTCCGCACCGTACTCGAGGTACGGGACGTACTCGCGGGTGTGGTCGGTCCCCGGCTGGGTCGGATCGCAGCCGTGGTCGGCGGTGAAGATCAGCGCGTCGCCGGGTCTGATCAGCTCGAGCAGCTCGGGGATCCGCGCGTCGAGCCGCTCCAAGGCAGCGCCGTAGCCGCGGACGTCTCGGCGATGCCCGAACTTGGTGTCGAAGTCGTTGAGGTTGACGAAGACCAAGCCGTGATCCGTGCCTTGCGCGAGCTCGATCGCGCGGTCGACCGCCTCACCGTTATCGGCGACGCGGACGGACGACGCGATCCCGTGACCGCTGTAGATGTCACAAATCTTCCCGACCGCGTGGACCGGTACACCCGAACGCTTCAACCGGTCGAGCACCGTGGGCGGGGGCGGGATCGCGTAGTCTCTTCGATTCGGCGTCCGCGCGTAGCTTCCGGGCGTCCCCACGAACGGGCGCGCGATGACGCGGTTGACCTCGTGCGGCGGGACGAGCATCGCGCGCGCCTTCTCGCACCACTCGTAGAGCGTCGGCAGCGGGACGGTCTCCTCGTGGCACGCGACCTGGAAGACCGAGTCGGCGGAGGTGTAGAGGATCGGGCGGCCGGTGCGCTGGTGCTCTTCGCCGAGCTCGGCGATGATCTCGGTCCCCGAGGCCGGGACGTTGCCGAGCGGCGGCTTCCCGCAGATCGCGGTGAACCGCTCGACGACCTCGGGCGGAAAGCCGCCGGGGTAGGTCGGGAACGGCACCTCGGTGATCACGCCGGCCATCTCCCAGTGGCCGGTGATCGTGTCCTTGCCCTTCGAGCGCTCGCGCAGCTTGCCGGCCGCGGCCGCCGGCGCGCTCGCCGCGGAAAGACCGCGCATCGCGGTCACGTGGCCGAGCCCGAGCCGCTCGAAGCTCGGCAGGCACAGCCCTCCGAGGCGCTCCGCGACGTTTCCGAGCGTGTTCGCGTTCGACGAATCGTGGTACGCGTCCGCATCGGGGAGGGCACCTGCGCCGGCGGAGTCCATGACGAAGGCGAGAATGCGCGGCATGCCGTCCGCCGCCGTTCCATTCCGCGCAGGACCGCGCCTCCCGCGCCGCTGAACGCGTGACGTTCCAGATGCGCTTCCCGGTTCTCATCGTTTTCGCGGCCGCACTGTTCGGGGGCGCGACCTCGCTCGCATCGGCGGCGCCGCCGACGAGCCTCGACGTCTCGGCGAAGGTCGTCGACTTCTACTTCAACCGCTTCATCGTGACGGCCGACGGCGGCGTGCGGGTCCGGCTCTCCGACGGCACGATCGTGCGCGGCGAGACGTTCACGATGGATCTCAAGCTGAACCGCTATCTCGTGGCCGGCGACGTGCACCTGGACGGTCCGGCGATCCACGCCGCGGGCGCGGCGTTCGCGGGCTACCCGGACCTCGACCGCTCGTACTTCCTTCCCGCGAGCGGGACGCCGGAGCGGGTGACGTACTACGGGACGGACTGGGCGACGCCGCACGCCGGCCGCGAGCAGCCGGGCGACGCGTACTTCTTCCCCGACCTCACCGGCGAGCGCCCGTACATCATCGCGGTCGGCGCGCGGATCGTCCCGAAGACGAACGTGCTCTTCGACCAGGCGCGCATCTACACGGCCGGCGCGTACCTGCCCTCGCTACGCTACGTCGTCACCTTCGCGCAGAACTCGCACTTCTACGAGAACGCGTTCGCCGGGGGGCGCTTCGACGTCGGTATCCCGTTCAACGGCTCGGCGCACAGCTTGACCGCGCTGCATCTCCGGAACGATCAGTACAACGGGACGTACCTCGCGTTCGACCAGCACTTCGTGTGGGACAAGGACTGGATCGCGGTCGGGATCGACCCGCTGACCCAAGAGCAGCGGCAGTACAACCTGATCGGCTACAAGCGCTGGTCGCCGAAGTTCGAGAGCCGGGTGTTCTACCAGGAGTCGGCGGCGCAGCCCGGGATCATCAACCGCCCGATCAACGCGGCGGGCTTCTCGCAGATCCAGCTCACCGGCGGGTTCAAGGGCGCGAGCATCACGCTGACCCAGGACAACTACTGGCAGTACCTCCTCGGCCTTCCGAAAGGGCTCACC
>DATHLN010000215.1:0-16971 GCA_035488115.1 Candidatus Limnocylindrales bacterium
GCGGATCGGCGGGCTCGCGCTCGGGGCCACCCGCGCGACGGTGCGCCGCACGCAGGTCGCGGCGCACGTCGGCGCCGGCCTGTGGGACCGGTTCGTCGTGGATCTCGACGAAGAAAGCGAGCGCATCTCGTTTAGTCCCAAGTAAAGACGGGGACGAAGGTCCCGTAACGGATAGGACTTGGGGGCGAAGCGCGTCCCCGAACGGAGCCTTGGATGGACGCCCTCCGCGCACTCGTCGAGCGCCTCGACACGGACGATCCCGCCACCGCGGCACACGGCCGGACGGTCGCGCATTGGTGCTCCCGGATCGCGTCCCAGCTGCGGCTAACGCGGGACGAGCAGAACTGGATCGTCCGCTCGGCGCAGCTCCACGACGTCGGGAAGCTGTGCATCCCCGATGAGCTGCTGCGCGCCCCGCGGGCGCTGCGGCCGGCCGAGCGCGAGCTCATGGCCCGGCACGTGACCGAGGGCGAACGGATCCTGGGCGAGTACGGGCTGCTCGAGTACCGCGACGCGGTCCGGCACCATCACGAGCGCTACGACGGGCGCGGCTACCCGGACGGGCTGCGGTCCGAAGCGATCCCGCTCGCGGCGCGGATCGTGGCCGTCGCGGACGCCTACGATGCGATGACGGGACAGCGGCCGTACCGCTTCCCGATGACCCCCGACCGGGCGCTGCTGGAGATCGAGCGCTGCCGCGGGAGCCAGTTCGACCCGGCCGTCGTCGAGGTGATGCTGGCCGTGGTCGGAGACGCGCTCAGACCCGTCGCGGTCTGAGCGACCTGCGGAGGGTCAGTCGAGGTCGGCTTCGAGCGCCTCGGCGGTCCGCTGCATCACCTTCGCCAGCAGCGCGATCGCGCCGGCGCGGTTGGTGTTGAGCAGCATGTACTGCATCCGGTCGTTCGGGTGCAGCACGACGAAGACGCCTTTGCTCCCTTGCGTGATCGACTTCAGGATCCGGTCGATGAACGCACGGTCCTCGTCGTCGAGTTGAACCGCACCGCCCTCTTCCTTGAGGAGGTCGCGGAGGAACGTGTCGAGATTCTCAGGGCAATCCATTTGCGCGAAAAAACCCTCGTGCGGATACGAGCGTCGTCTGATTAGGTATCGGCCGATGACGGGCAAACTGAAGGCCCTTCGTCAAGACTCCGTAATCTTGGCGGCGCGCTCTTGGGTGCCGGATACGCAACGAACGCACCGGCCGCGCGGGCGGTTCCGCCCGACCGGAACGGGCCGGTGACGCGGCGAACGCCGCGCAGGCGCTCGCACGCTCGAAGGAGGCTCGTACGTTCAAGGGATTTCGCGCGTTCATCGCGCGCGGCAACGTGATCGATCTGGCGGTCGCCGTCGTGCTCGGCGCGGCGTTCACCGCGGTCGTCACCGCGCTCGTCAAAGACCTCATCACGCCGCTGATCGCGGCGCTGTTCGGAAAGCCCGACTTCTCGCGCCTGGGCTTCACGATCAACAAGTCCCACTTCCCGGTCGGCGACTTCGTCAACGCGCTGATCACGTTCATCCTCGACGCCGCGGTGATCTACTACCTGATCATCGTGCCGCTGCGCGCCGCGATCGAGCGCTTCGAGAAGCCCGAGCCGGTGCTCGCGCTGAAGACCTGCCCCGAGTGCTTGAGCGAGATCCCGCAAGACGCGCGCCGCTGTAAGTACTGCACCGCCGTCCTCCGATGAATCTGCGCTGCGACGTCGTCGTGCTCGGCGCCGGAGCGGCCGGGCTGGCGGCGGCGCGCGTGCTCTCGCAAGCCGGCGTCTCGGCGATCGTGCTGGAAGCGCGCGAGCGCGTCGGCGGCCGCATCTACACGCGCGAGGACGTCGGGCTGCCGGTCCCGATCGACCTCGGCGGCGAGTTCATCCACGGCGCGACCGAGACCAGCTTCGCGCTGCTGCGCAGCGCGGGCGCTGTCGCGGTCGACACGCAGGAAGGCGCGTTCGCGTTCGAGGACGGCGAGCTGCGCGACCGGGGCGATCCGTTCGCAATGGTCGAGCAGGTGATGAAGCGCGCGCGCGAGCTCGACGAGGACGTGAGCGTCGAGGACTTCCTGCGTGGCCTGCCCGACGATCTCGAGGACGTCGAGCGCGTGCGCGACTACGTGCGGATGATGGTCGAAGGCTTCGACGCCGCCGACCCGCGCCGCGCCAGCACGCGCGCGCTCGCCGAGGAGTGGGGCGACAGCGAGCACGGGCAGACCTCCGAGCAGTTCCGCCCGCTCGGCGGCTACGCTCCGCTGCTCCGCACGCTGCTCGGCGCGCTCGATCCGGCACGCGTTCACGTGCGGCTCGCGACCCCGGTGCACGCCGTGAAGCGCATCGATGCGCGCGGCGGTGAACCGGATCGCGTCGTCGTGGAGGCGACCACCTGCACCGGCGATGCGCTCACCGTCCGCGCCCGCGCGGCGATCGTGACGCTGCCCGCCGGCGTGCTGCAAGCGAACGCCGTGCGCTTCGAGCCGGAGCTCCCCGAACGCACGCGCGGCGCACTGGAGCGGATCGTCATGGGCCCGGTGATCAAGCTCGTGCTGCGCTTCCGCACCGCGTTCTGGGAGCGCGTGCGCGGCGGCCGCTATCGCGACGGCGCGTTCTTCTACAACCGCGCCGGCGGCTTCCCGGTGTTCTGGACGCTGTTGCCGCTGCGGATGCCGCTGCTCGTCGCCTGGGCCGGCGGCCCGCGCGCCGCGGCGCTCGCCGCTCGCGAGGACGCGCAGCTCGTCGATCAAGCGCTGAACGACCTGAAGGTGCTCTTCGGCGACGAAGCCGATCCGCACGCCGAGCTCGAGGCGGCGTACGCGCACAACTGGGACCGCGATCCGTACGCGCGCGGCGCGTACAGCTACGTCTCCGTCGGTGCCGGCGATCCGCGCGGAGATCTCGCCGCGCCGGTCGACGGCGTCCTTTTCTTCGCCGGCGAAGCGACGTCACCGATCGCCGAAGCGGGAACCGTCGCGGGCGCGCTGCAAACCGGTGAGCGCGCGGCACGCGAAGCGCTCGATGCGCATCGGGCGTAAGACCCATCGGCATAGGGACTTCGGACGTCGGCGCGGCGCATGCCGGTGGGCACACTCGCTGCATGCGCATCATCGTCTGTCTCGCTTTCGCATTGCTGCTGTCCGGATGCGGAGGCGGCGGATCTTCCGCGGTGCCGCCGTCCGGAGCACCAGCGGTTCCCGAGGGAACCAGCGTCGTGGAACGCGGGAACACGCTGTGGGTCGGAACCGCAAGTGCCGTGTACGCGTATCCCAAGCTGAGGAACGGTCCGGCCGGCACGCCGAAACGCAGCATCCTCTTCGCGCCGCAAACCGGCCAGCACGGTTACGACACCACCGTCGCTCCGGACGGCACCGTCTACGAGTCGCTCGGCGACGGCGTGACGATCTACGGCCCTTGGGTCAACGGCGCCGGCGATCCCGAAGAGCACCTCGCGCTCGGCGACAAAGCCGTGATCCTCGGTTACGGCATCGACACGATCGATAGCACGATCGTGACCAACACGGTAGCCTACGACCGGTGCTTTACCGCCACGATCCGCACGTACGCGTACGGAGCGGGGCCGAATCCGTCGCCGCAGCAGACGCTGTCCGTGCCGTTCGAGTGCGACGTGGGCAACACGCGCGGAAATTATATGAGGTCGGATTTCGCGACCGACACGAACGACCGGCTCTACGTCTACCACGGGTACACCGTGCAAGTCTTCGCGCCGGGCGCGAGCGGGAACGCGAGCCCGCTGCAGACGTTCAAGGTCAACGTTCCGATGCCGACCCAATTCACCGTCGGGGCCGACGGTACGGTGTACATCCTCGCCACCGATGTGATGGTCGAGCATGCGTACGTGTACGAGTGGGCTCCGGACGCTCGGAACTCGTCGTCCCCTTCACGCACCCTCGGGCCGTTCGACTTGCGTAACCGGGGCGCCGGCACAGGCACATACGAGAGATCGCTGAGCGCGATCGCGGTCGACGCCAAAGGCCGGCTGTTCGTCGCCGAGAACCCGACGAACGGGCCCGCCCAAGTCCTGACGTTCGCGCCGGGCGCATCGGGCAACGCCGCGCCGATCGCGACGCTGACGAATCCGGTCCCGGCGGGGACGCCGATCACCTCGCTCGCGATCGGGCCGTAGCGCGGGCCGCGGGCGTCAGTTGACGCGCTTCTCGCGGCCCTTCCACTCGCGCTCGCGCAGCACGTACTTCTGAATCTTGCCCGTCGAGGTCTTGGGGAGGTCGCCGAACTCGACGCTCTTCGGGACCTTGAACGCGGCGATGCGCTCGCGCGCGAACGCGCGCAGCTCGTCGGGCGCGAGCGTTCGCCCGGGCTTCAGCGTGACGAACGCTTTCGGGACCTCGCCCCACTTCTCGTCGGGGACGGCGACGACGGCGCACTCGAGGACGGCGTCGTGCTCGAGCAGCACCTTCTCGACCTGCTGCGTCGAGATGTTCTCGCCGCCGCTGATGATCACGTCCTTCGCGCGGTCGACGATCTCGACGTAGCCGTCGGGGTGGCGCACCGCAACGTCGCCCGAGTGGAACCAGCCGCCGGCGAACGCGCGCGCGGTCGCGTCGGCATCGGCGTAGTAGCCCTTCATCACGTTGTTGCCGCGCATGACGATCTCGCCTTGGGTCGTGCCGTCGCGCGGGACGTCACGCAGCTCGGGATCGACCACGCGAACGTCGTCGGCGGCGAGCGTGATCATCGCGACGCCTTGGCGGCTGCGCAGCCGCGCGCGCTCGGCCGCGGGATGATCGTCCCACTCCGGACTGTGCCACGCGCACTCGGTGATCGGCCCGTACACCTCGGTGAGGCCGTAGACGTGGTGCAGCTCGGCGCCGAGCGCCTCGATCTGCGCGATCGTCGCGGGCGCCGGCGGCGCGCCCGCGGTCGTCACGACGACACGGTGGGGGAACGGCACCGTCTCCGAGTGGTTCACCAGCCCGATCAGCACGGTCGGCGCCGCGCAGAAGTGCGTCACACCTTCGTGGTGCACGCCGTGGTTGATCCCGGCGGCGTCGACCTTGCGCAGGCAGACGTGCGTCGCGCCGGCCGCGGTCACCGCCCACGGGAAGCACCAGCCGTTGCAGTGGAACATCGGCAGCGTCCACAGATAGACGCTCTCAGGGCGCAGGTTCGCGTGGAAGATCTCCGCCAGCGCGTTCAGGTACGCGCCGCGGAAGGTGTACATCACGCCCTTCGGCTTGCCGGTCGTCCCGCTGGTGTAGTTGATCGAGATCGTGTCGTCTTCCGCGACCTCGCGCGGCACGAGCGAGGCGACGTCGGCGTCCGCGAGGACGCGCTCGTAGTCGAACGCGCCGTCGCGCGCCGGCTCGCCGGGCGCGGCGACGCGAACGCGCGGGATCGCGGCGGTCAGGCGCTCGACCAAACCGTCGAGCTCGTAGTCGTGCAGCAGCAGCGAGGCGCCGCAGTGGCCGAGGATGTAGTCGATCTCGTCGGGCGCTAGCCGGGTGTTCAGCGCGACCAGGACGCCGTTCGCACGCGGCACGGCGAACGTCGCCTCGAGCACCATCGCGGTGTTCGGCGCGAGCACGGCGACGCGCTCGCCGCCGCGAATCCCCATCGACTGCAGCGCCGCGGCGAGCCGGTTCACGCGCTCCAGGAACTCGGGATACGTCCGCCGCTCGGCGCCGTCGACGACCGCGGTCTTCTCGGGATAGACGTACGCGGAGCGCTCCAAGAAGTCGAACGGGTCGAGCGCGCGCAGGTGGACGGCGGCAGTCGGTTCGGCCAGCATCTGCACGGGTTCAGCGGCGGCGCCCGCCGAATCCCGCCGCCATGGCAGTACAGAAAGGCCGGACCTCGCGCGCGTCCGAGACGCCGACGCTGAAGGTCGGTGACCGAGCGCCGGACTTCACCCTCAAATCCCACCTGGGCGAGGACTTCTCGCTTGCGGCGCAGCGCGGCAAGAACGTCGTGATCGCGTTCTACGCCTTCGCGTTCACCGGTACTTGAAGCGTTCAGATCCCTGCGTACGAGCGCGAGCTGGATCGCTTTCGTGCGTATGACGCCCAGGTCGTGGGCGTATCGGTCGACTCTCCCTACGCGAACGCCGCCTGGGCCCAGCAGCTCGGCGGGATCAGCTATCCGCTGCTGAGCGATTTCTACCCGCACGGCGCGGTCGCGGAGGCCTACGGCGTGCTGCGCCCGAGCGGCAACTCCGAGCGGGCCATCTTCATCGTCGACAAGGACGGGATCATCCGCTACATCGACGTCCACGAGCTGCGCGAGCAGCCGGACGAGGCCGTCCTCTTTGAGGAGCTCGAGAAGATCCAAGCCGGATAGTCCGAATTCTTTCGGACAGCCACTTGACCGCCGCCGGGCGGCGTGCTAGCGTGACGGAAACCGAATTCCTTAGGTCTCTCCCGAGGAGGTCCGATGGCGCGCCGCCGCTCCCCCGCGCTGACCGAGGTCGAACAGCGACTGATGGAGATCGTCTGGGCCGCCGGCCCCGTGACCGTCGGGCAGGTGGTCGAGGCGATCCCCGAGCGCGAGCGCCCGGCCTACAACACGGTCCAGACGATGATGAAGATCCTCGAGCGCAAGGGCTACGTGAAGCACCGCGCCGAGGGCCGTGCGTTCGTCTACGAGGCGATCGTCGACCGCGACGCCGCCGCGCGGACCGCGCTCTCGAACGTCGTCCAGCGCTTCTTCGGCGGCTCGCCCCGCGAGCTGGCGCTCAACCTGATCCAGGGCGATCACCTCACCGAGGTCGAGCTCGACGAGCTCGAGGCGATCATCAAACGCGCGAAGGACGAGAGCTGATGGACGCGCTGCTGCTGGCCGTCCTCAACGCGCTCTGGCAGGGCGCCGCGGTGATCGCGCTGGTCGCGCTCGCGCTGCGCGCCGGGCTGCGCCGCAACGCGACGACCGCCTGCGTCGTGTGGAGCGTCGCGTTCGTCCTCGTCGCGGTGCTGCCGCTGATCGACCTCGCGCTCGCGCACCCGCACCCCGCGCCCGTCGCCCAGGCGCGCGAGACGTACCGCATTCGCATCGCGGACGATGCACCCGCCGCAGCGGCCGCACGGGTCCGCGCTGCGCGCGCCGCAACCGCGACGAGACCGTCCGCTGCTTCAATGGACGTCGGCTTTCTGCAGGGGCCACGCGAGATCTCCCTCGCGCAGCGGTTCGACGAGATCGCGACCCGCGCGGGCGGGCTCGCGACCGCGTTCGCGCACAGCTGGGGGATCGCGCTCGTCGGCCTCTGGATGCTCGTCGCGGGCGTGCTGCTGCTCCGGCTGATCGCCGCGTACGCCGCGGTCGCGCGGATGAAGCGCGGCGCGACGCCGATCGACGACGCTGTCGTGACGGCCCGCCTGCGTGCCGCCGGCCACCGGCGCCGGGCGACGATCGCGTCGTCCCCGATCGTGCAGATCCCCTGCGCCGTCGGGTTCCGGCGGCCGATGATCCTCGTCCCGCAGCGTCTCGTCGACTCGCTCGACGCCGACGATCTGGCACGCGTGGTGCTGCACGAGTCGGCGCACCTGCAGCGCTACGACGACTGGACGAACGCGCTCGAGCAGCTGGTCTGCGCGGTGCAGTTCTTCCAGCCTGCGCTGTACGTCGCGCGGCGCGGGATCGACTTCGAGCGCGAGGTCGCATGCGACGATCGGGTCCTCGAAGACGCCGGCGAGCCGATCCGCTATGCGGAATGCTTGGCGCGAATCGTCCAGCGACACGTCCGCGGCGCCCATGCGGTCGTCGTCCCGGGGTTCGTGCTGCGGCGCGCGCAGGTCGTCGCCCGCGTGCGCCGCATCGTCGACCGCTCGCGCGACGCCTCGCCGCAGCTGCGCACCGGCGCCGCCGTCGTCACCGCGCTCGTCCTGCTCGCGACGTTCGGTATCGCGCGCCTCCAGGTACCGCTCGTCGCACCGGCCGAAGCGCAATCGTCCGAAGCGGCACCGCCCCCGAAAGCCGTGCGCGCCACGAATGCCGCGCCGCTCGCCCACGTCGCGAAAACCGTCAAAGCCGCGAAGCCCGTCAGCGTTGCGCCGATCGCCAAAAAGCCGGGCGCCGTGGTGAAGACCGCGCCGATCGCCAAGAGCGCACCGGTCGCGAACGTCGTAGCGACGACGACCGCGGTCGCGGAGGCGCAGGGGGAGGCGGTTTCGGTCGATGTCCACGTCGCTCCGGTCGCGCCGATCGCGGTGAAGGCCGATTCCCACCGCGTCGCGCCGGCGGCCGCCGCCGCGGCCGCGGCCAGCACGCACGTCGTGATCGCACCGATCCCGGTTCGCGCGCTGGTGCGGACCGCGGTCTCGACGACGAGCGCCGCGGTGCGCAGCTCGACCGTCGTCGCGAGCTCATCCGGCGACGGCCTGCTCGACGCGATCGACGAGGCGAAATATCCGCGGCCGACCGTCGACGAGCTGATCGCGCTGAAGGACCAGGGCATCACCGGCGACTACGTCCGGCGCATGGGCGCGCTCGGCCGCGCGCGCCCGCCGCTGAACCAGCTCGTCGCGCTCGCGGTTCAGGGGATCACGCCGGATTACATCCTGGCCCTCGACCACCGCCTCGCCGACCGGCCGGCGTTCAACGAGATCATCGGCCTCCGCGTGCAGGGCGTGAGCGCCGCGTGGCTCGACGGCCTCGCATCGATCGGCTACCCGCGGCTCAAGGCGTCCGACGCCGTGTCGCTCGCGGTGCAAGGCGTCTCGGTCTCGTACGTGCGCGAGCTCATGGAAGCGGGTCTTCGCAACGTCACGCCGGCCCAGCTCGTCGCGCTGCGCGTGCAAAGCGTCGACGGCGCGTTCGTGCGGCATCTGGTGCAGCACGGCTACAAAAACCTCACTCCCGACGAGCTCATCCGCCTGAAAGTGAGTGGATTGCAACCGTGAGACGCTCCGCCTTCGCGGCGCTCGCCGCGCTCTTCTTCGCCTCGACCGCGCTCGCCGGCGCCAATCCCGCGAGCACGACGTTCGCCGGGCGCTGGGCGATCACGTCCCGCTCCGACGACCCGAGCCGCGTGCAGCTGCGGCTCGAGTACTCCGAAACGAGCGCCGATGGTAACTCGAACTCGTCGTGGTCGTCGGGCGTCCCGATCGCCGAGGCCGGGCTTCCGATCGAGAAGCTGCGCGGCCCGATCGGTCCGGTCTCGTTCACGATCCAGCGCGAGCCCGGAACCTTCAACTGCACCGGAAGCGCCGGCGAAGGTTCCGCAGCCGGTCAGTTCACCTACGCGCAGAACCCCCGGTTCGACGACGCGCTCGCCTCGCGCGGGCTCGGCCGCCCGACGCTGCACCAGTCGCTCGAGCTCGCGATCTCCGGCACGACGCTCGCCTTCGTCGACCAGATCCGCGCCCTCGGCGGCCGCTCGACGATCGCGGACGTCGTGCGCGTCGTCGAGCACGGCGCCACGCCGAAGTACATCGCGGACCTCGCCTCGCTCGGCTATCGCGTCACCTCGCTCGACCAGGTCGTGCGGCTGCGCGATCACGGCGTCACGACCGAGTTCGTCCGCGCGGTGCAGGCCGCGGGCTACCGCAACCTCTCGCCCGACGATCTGGTGCGGCTCGCCGATCACGGCGTGCGCGAACGGTACATCGCCGACATGCGAGCCGCCGGCTACACGCAAGTCAGCGCCGACCAGCTCGTCACGCTCCGCGATCACGGCGTCACGCCGCGCTACATCGGCGAGCTCGCCGGCGCCGGCTACAAGAACCTCTCGGCCGAGGATCTCATCGCGCTGCGCGATCACGGCGTGACCGTCTCCTTCGTCGAGCGCCTCAAAGCGCACGGCTACACCAACGTCTCGGTCCACGATCTGATCCGCCTGCGCGACGCCGGCATCTGACCCGAAGCGCGCGGAAACCACCGCGCGCTTTTCTTCGCCCTTCACACTTATTTCATTAATTGCCCGGGAGGCTCCACGCATGCGACGACTCAGCGTTCCGCTCCTCGGCCTCCTCATCGGGCTGCTCACGGCCGCGCCCGCGTATGCGATCTCCACACGGCCCGAGCTCGCGCTCCCGCACGTCGCGAAGGGCCCGGTCATCGACGGGACGCTGACGGACGAGGCGTGGAAATCGGCGAAGCAGGTGGCCCTCGTCTACGACCTGCGCCACAAGGGGCCGCCGACCCAGAAGACCGACGTCTACGTCGTCAGCGACGACAAGGCGCTCTACGTCGCGTTCGACGCGGTGCAGACCGGCGAGATCGTCGCGAACCAGCACACCGACGACGTCGGGTTCGACACCGACGACGAGGTGCAGGTCGACATGTGGCCGGGCGGGCCGCTCGGGTTCCGGTATCTGTTCACCGCGACGCCGCTGGGGACGCACTACCAGCACTCCAGCGAGAACTCCGTGTACGCGCCGAAATGGCAGAGCGTCGGAAAGCTCCGCCCGGGCGGCTACACCGTGACGATGCGGATCCCGTACGACATCATGCGCGGCGACGGCCGCAAGCGCTGGCCGATCCAGTTCGTGCGCTTCGTCCAGAAGACCGACGACCTGCAAGTGTGGGCGTTCGAGCCCGGCCAGTCCGATCACAACGACGTCGTCTACGCGGGCATGCTCAGCGGTCTGACGAGCGGCGCGCTCGGCGCTCGGCCGAAGCCGCGCGTCGGCCTATTCGGCGTCGCCGAGGCGGCGGCGAACCACGACGACGGGAACACAACGCGCTCGGGCGCCGACGTCTCGATCCCGCTCACGCGCACGACGTCGTTCGTCGGAACGTTCCACCCCGACTACTCGAACGTCGAACAGGACCAGCAGTCGATCTCGCCGACCGTCTACCGGCGGTTCGTCAGCGAGGTGCGCCCGTTCTTCGCCCAGATGCAGCTGACGAACCCGTTCGACTGCGAGGTCTGCCCGAGCGTCAACGAGCTCTACACGCCGGGGATCCCGACGCCGAAGCGCGGCTACGCGCTCGAAGGCTCGCAGGGGCCCATCACCTTCAACGCGTTCAACGCGATCGGCGACCGCCGCACCGACAACGCGTACACGGCGCAGTGGCGCAACACCACGCGGACGCTCGGCGTCGGGTTCCAGGAAGTGCAGACCTATTTCCCGGGCTTCGCCGACCGGCTCACGACCGTCGGGATCTTCGCGAACGACCGCAAGCACAAGGTGCTGTACCTGAACTACGGCTGGGACCGCGGCAGCAACGTGAGCGACAACGCGCAGGCGCAGCGGATCGACCTCGGCGGCGCATACTACGGCAACGACTACTACTTCGGCGGCGGGGTGCGGAAGATCGGCGGATACTACAACCCGATCGACGGGTTCGTCGCGACGCCCGACGTCGCGGGCTGGTCGTTCGACGGCTACCGCACGTTCCGGTTCAAGCCGGGCTCGTGGCTGAAGAACGCGACCGTCGAAGGGTTCATGGAGCGCTACCACGGCGCCGACGGCCGGCTCGACCGGACGACGAACGACCTGATCTTCACGCTCGTCAACAAGAACCTGTGGCGGCTCAACTTCGACACCGGCTCCTCGTACCTGCGGCTCTCCGACGGGCGGATGACGCCCGTCTCGCTCGCCGGCGTCGCGCTGAGCTACCGCAACGGAACGGCCACGCCGACGAACGTCGTCTTCAACCAAGGCCGCTACGGCGACGGACGGATCGCGGCGATCGACCGCAACACCGTGATCAAGCTCGGCCCGGTCACGCAACTCTCGCTGCAGGCGTTCGACACGGTGTGGTACGCCGACGCGGGCTACCGCAACGTGCAGTGGCTCGAGCGCATCGCGCTGACGCGCAACATCTCGCGCGAGGCATCGTTCGCGATCGGCGTGCGGCGGATCATCGGCACGCCGCCCGCCGTCGCGAACTACTTCACCTACGGCGCGGCGCCGTATCCCGCGCCGCCGGCGCTCTTCTACTCAGCCTCGAACGTCTCGGCGGCGTACGCGTACCACCGCAAGCGCGACGAGCTGTTCCTCGTCTACGGCGACGCGAGCGCGCCGTCGACGAAGCCCGCCGTCATCCTGAAGTACGTGTACTATCTCGGCGGCGAGAAAGGGACGTGACGAGGCGGCGCGTTACTTGGGGGTGGTCGCCGACTGGACCGCGCGGCCGGCGGCGTCGGTGGCGTTCTTGCACGCGACCGTGAAGAGGGCGGCGAACTGGGACGCGTAGGCGTTCTGCTGCTCGAGGACGGTGCGCGCGAACGCGGCGTTGAGCTCGGTCAGCTCGGCGAAGGTCGGAAGGTTCTCGACGGCGCCCGCGGCGCCGAACGCGGGGATCTCACCGGCGAGGTCGGCGATCGTGCCGAGCGCGGCGAGCTGCGTCGCCTGGGCCTGCTTCAGGGCGTCCAGGCTCTGCTGCTGGAGCTTGCCGAGGGTCTCGATGTAGGTAGCCATGCGCTAAGTATACCAAGCACGTGCTAGATGCGTCAAGTGCGCTCGACGAACCCCCGGTAGATCCGCGTCAGCGTGTCTTTCTGCTCGGCGGAGAGACGAGGGTCGAGCCGGATCGCCTCTTCGACGCTCGGGCCGCTGCGCCGCGCCGTCTCGCCGCTCTCCGCATCGAGCAGGCCGGCTTGCGCGTACATCGTCTCGGCGGAGATCTTCAGCGCCGAGGCGAGGTTCTTCAGCACGTCGGCCGACGGCTTGTGCAGCCCGCGCTCGATCTGGCTGAGGTACGGGTTCGAGATCTTCGCGATGTCGGCGAGCTGGCGCAGCGAGAGGTTGGCGAGCTCGCGCTGGGCGCGGATGAACTCTCCGACCCCGCTCCAGGCATCGCCGCGCTCGCCGTTGGTCGCCACTACATGTCCAGGCCGCCGTTGATGGTGTACACGGCGCCGGTGATGTAGCTCGACTCGTCCTCGAGCAGGAACTGCACGACGCGCGCCACTTCCTCGGGCTTGCCGAGGCGGCGCAGCGGGATCTTCTCGACGACGGCATCCAGGGCGGCTTGCGGCATCGCGCTCACCATCTCGGTCGCGATGAAGCCCGGTGCGACGACGTTCACGGTGATCCCGCGCCGCGACATCTCGAGCGCGAGGCTCTTGGTGAACCCGAACAAACCCGCTTTCGAGGCGGCGTAATTCGCCTGCCCGACGTTGCCGGTCTCGCCGATCACGGAGCTGATGTTCACGATGCGCCCGGAGCCGCGCTCGATCATGTGCTCGAGGACCGCTTTGGTCATCGCGAACGCGCCGAAGAGGTTCACGTTGAGCACGGTTTGCCAGTCGTCGGCGGTCATCTTGCGGACCGTCTTGTCGACGGTGATGCCGGCGTTGTTGACGAGGAAGTCGATCCGCCCGAAGCGGCCGAGCACCTCGCCGACGACCCGCTGGCAGTCCTCGATCGAATCGACGCGGCCCTGGTGGACGGAAACCTGCCCGCCCTCGCCCTCGAGCCGCTGCTGCAAGGCCTCGGCGGCCTCGCGGCCCTTGCTGTAGCCGGCGGCGACCTTCGCGCCGTTCTTCGCGAGCATCGTGGTGATCGCGGCCCCGATCCCTCGCGTACCGCCCGTGACCAGCCCGACGTGCCCTTCAAACATGCGTGATCCTCCGCTCAACCGCCGATATCGCAAGGGCGAGGGCTTTTCCCCCCGCCACGGAAGTCGCTCGGCAATGGCCGGCTGCGGAGCAGCCGGACCGGCTTCTTGGACTTTTGGGAAGAAGCTCCGCTGGAGGCGAACCCATCTACTACGAACAGTACGACGCGGCTTATGTCGCGATGACTCCCGCGCGCTGGTCGGCGGCGGCGACACAAGCGGTCTTCGGGAACCCGCTCAACCCGCTTTCCTACACGATCACCGGGCGCGTGCTGAACGCCTCCGCGAACGTTTTCTCCGGCGTCGCGCGACGGCGCGGCAAGCCCGCCTGGAACCTGCCCGCGACGGTCGAGGTGATCGACGAGCGGCCGTTCGGGCGGCTGATCCGCTTCGCAACCGGCGCGCAGCACGAGCGCCCGCGCGTGCTGCTCGTCGCGCCGATGTCGGGTCACTACGCGACGCTGCTGCGCAACACCGTCGAAGTGCTGATGGACGAGCACGACGTGTACGTCACCGACTGGAACGACGCACGCGACGTCCCGCTCGAAGCGGGACGGTTCGGACTGCACGACTCCATCGCGTACGTGCGCGACTACATCCGCATGCTCGGGCCCGACGTGCACGTGGTCGCGGTCTGCCAGCCCGCGCCGGCGGTGCTTGCCGCGGTCTCCCTCCTCGCCGCGGACGATGACGCCGCGCAGCCGCGGACGATGACGCTGATGGGCGGACCGGTCGATGCGCGCCGCGCGCCGACCGCGCCGGTCGAGCTCGCGGAGCAGCACTCGCTGGCGTGGTTCGAGCGCGAGCTGACGATGCGCGTCCCCGCGTGGTACCGGGGCGCCGGGCGCGCGGTGTACCCGGGCTTTCTCCAGATCGGCGCGTTCATCTCGATGAACCCGAAGCGGCACGCCGAGGCGCACTGGAAGATCTTCGAGGATCTCGTGCGCGGCGACGGCGAGTCGGCGGAGAAGCGCCGCACGTTCTACGACGAGTACTTGAGCGTGATGGACATCCCGGCGGAGTTCTATCTCGAGACCGTCGACGAGGTCTTCCAGCGGGCGACGCTCGCGAACGGGACGATGACCTGGCGCGGGCGCGCGGTCCGGCCCGGCGCGATCGCGAAGACCGCGCTGCTCACGATCGAGGGCGAGCTCGACGACATCTCCGCACCGGGGCAGACGCTCGCCGCGCACGACCTGTGCAGCGGCATCCCCGCGGAGCGCAAGCGGAACGTGCTGCAGCGCGGGGTCGGGCACTACGGCATCTTCAGCGGCAGCCGCTGGCGGAACGCCGTCGCGCCGGAGATCGCCGCGTTCATCCGGCAGTTCGCGGCGTAGCGGCGCCGCGGGGAAACCGTGACGACGCCGTGCCACCCAGGTGGCACGGTGGTCCGGCATGCTGGAGCCGTGCTCGCCGTCCACACATCCACCGATGCCGGAGTTTTCCACAAACTGCGCTGCTCACAGCGTAGTCACACGCTTTGCGCAAGGCGTTCCGCAAGGCGCGCGCGGTAGCGATGCCTCGATGGCGGTCACGTACAGCCTGATCCTGACCAAGGGGACGCACCTCGTCGACGAACGCGCGCACGGGCGCATCGTCGCGGCGATCGAGAACGGCGAACGCGTCGTCGAGATCCCGGTCGACCGCTTTCAGGACGGGACGACGACGAGCGCGACGATCGTGACCGCCCACGTCGTCGCGTTCTTCCCGCACGAGACGCTCGACGAGATGGAGCTGCCCGAAAACGTCACGCCGTTCGCGAGGCGCGCGTAAGCGCATCGTCGCTCGGGAGCACGATGCGCGAGGCGTGCAGCGCGACGTTCTCCATCATCCGCCAGCGCGCGGCGTCGGCGCGCGCGAGACGCTCGTCGCCGCCGTGCACCGCGACGACGTAGTCGCGCAGATACTGTTCGCGGCTCGGTCGCGCGCCGCGGCGTGCGGCCGCGCAGCGGCGGCACGCGGCGATCAGCAGACGGCTCGCGGCGAAGTCGATCTCGCGCTGCGTCAGCGTGCCGAGGAGCCGCTCGAGCCGCTCGGTGGCGACGAGGTGCTCGCTCACGAGCGCCGAGTCGCGCAGCTCGCTCACCACGACGTCGCGCAGTCCGGCCGGCAGCCGCAGCCGCCAGTTGCCGAGCGTGACGCGCTCCCGGCGCCGCACGATCGCCAGGGCTTCGAGGAGCTGCGCGTAGACGCCGGGCCGCCAGCGCCCGAACCATGCCAGCACCTCCGCGTCGGCGCGCACGTCGAGGTCCGGCCGGTACGGGTGCTCCGCCGGCGGCGTGCCGCACAGCGCGCAGCACTCGGCATCCTCGAGGACCTCGGCGCGCCGCCGCGCGCTCTGCTCGAGGCGGCGCCGGCGCGGGTCGTCCGCACCCTCAGGCGGGACGGCCTCGGCGCTGAAGGCGCCCGCATAGCGGCCGCCTCGGCGGAAGTCCTCGAGCTTGCCGTACGAGCGGTGATGGCCGTTCTCGCAGCCGATCGCGACGGGACCCCGCGGCACCTCGACGGTCGCGAGCGCGACCGTCGAGCCGCAGTGGTGCCTCCGGCACGCGGGCCAGACGCCGGGCAGCTCGACGACTTCGGGCGAGAACACGGGACCACCGCGCTACGCCCCCGCCGCCGCAACCTCCGCCGGAACGTATGTTCGTTCTCAGCGCAACCGCGCGAGCAGCCCCAAGCGCGCGCACTCCGCGACCAGCGCCGCGCGCGTGCGGACGCCCATCGTCGCGTAGACCTTGAGCGTCTGATTCCGGATCGTGTGAAAGCTGCGCCCGAAATCGGCGGCGATCTGCTTCGACGTCTTCCCTTCGCAGATCGCGAGCATCACGCGGCGTTCGGCGGGGCTCAGCGCCGAATACCCGCTCGCGGTGCGCGCGCCGCGGCGCTCGATGTCGCGCCGCAGCCAGCTGCGCGGGACGCCTGCCGTCGCGCGCCGCGCGGTATCGCGATACTCGTCTCGCGGCGCGACGTCGTCGAGGAGCAGTGCCGTGAGCGTCTCGCGGTAGCGGTATCCGATCTTCCCCCAGACGTCGAGCGCGTCGCGCAGGAAGCGCACCGCCTCGGCGTTCCGCTTGTGATACGCTTCGAGCGCGCCGCGCGCGGTGAGCTCGACGGCCTGCTCGCGGCGGTCCTGCTCGAGCTCCGGCGCCGGGCGCCGCTTGCGCGAGCCGGAGAGAAACCGCGACAGCGTCGGGCCGGCCGAGGTCGGCTCGAGGTAGTACGCCTCGAGCGCGTACTCGAGGAGCGCCATGCGCTCCTCGGCGCTCGCCTCCGCCCAGCGCTGTCCGCGCAACGCTTCGCCCGCGAGCTGCAGGTAGGAGCGCGCCGAACCCGGCTCGCCGCGGATGCGGAAATACGACGCGCGGTTCAGGTCCGCGACGGCGATCAGCGCCGGCGTCGGCGCGATCGCCCGGGCGCGTTCGAATTCGATCAGCGCTCCGCTCTCGTCTCCGTCGAGCATACGAAGCCAAGCGGTGCTCTGAAGGACGTGGAAGAGCGGCTCGCGCGCGTC
>DATHLN010000216.1:0-6962 GCA_035488115.1 Candidatus Limnocylindrales bacterium
CCCGCGCCGCCCGCGGCGCCGCCGACGATGAGCTGGGCGCCGATGGCGGCCGCGGCGGTGCTGGTGGTCGTCGGCGTCGTGGCGGGGGCCTGGATCGCCGGACTGCACCGCGATCGCGCCCCGGAGGATCGCCTACGGCGCGACGGGGTTGCGCAGACGCCGATGGTCATAATGGTGCAGCGCCCCGGACCGCAGCCGACGCCGGTGGTCGCCGCGCAGACGGCACCGCCGCCGACGCCTCAGCCGACGCCGGCGGTCACGCAATCCGCGGACGCCGCCGGCGACCGCTCTCCGAAGGAGCTGGTCGAAGCGTTCTACGCCTACCAAAACCGGGGCGACTGGAGCGATGCGTACGCGCTGCTGTCGAGCCGCTATCAAGCGCAGGAAGAGTCGTTGGACAAGTTCGTCGCCGAACGACGCGGCACGACGGCGTTCACTTCGGAGGTGACGAGCGTCGCCGGCAACCGCGTCTACCTCACCGTGCGATGGGCAAAGGTGAACTCATCGATGACCTTGGCCGGATACTGGGACCTGATTCGGGAGAACGGCCACTGGAAGCTCGACGACTGGAGCTTCCGATCGGTGCAGTAAGCGCGTTTCAGCGCCGGCCGGTGCGGCGCAGCAGCTCGCGCACGGCGGCGTCGAGCTGCGGGTCGTCGCCGCGCTCCTCCGCGCCGGGCGGGTAGGCGACGCGGACGTCGACCGGGCGCGGGTGCAACTCCATGTCCACGCCGTCGTGCGCGATCACGCGCGTGGACGGGATGCGCACGGTGCCTCCGTCGGCGAGGCTCGCCGCGCTGGTGAAGATGATCCAACCCGCCGTCGGCTCGCCGACGACCGGACCGGCGTGCAATTGGCGATAGGCCTCGGTGAAGTTCTCGGCGTCGGAGAGGCTGTGCTCGTTCGTGACCAGCACCGACGGCTTGTCGAGCGCGCGCTGGCCGAGCGAGGTGCGCTCGGGCGGATCGTAGCCGAACCGCGACTTGAACGTCAGGTACTCGCGCCGCGTCAGCACGTCGACCGCGTACGGGTCGACGAAGCCGCCGGTGTTGTTGCGGACGTCGACGATCACGCCGGCCTTCTCGCGGTTCTGCACGTCGAGGTCGGTGTAGAACTTCGCCAGCGACTCCTCGCCCATGTCGTAGATGTGCACGTAACCCAGTCTTCCGCCGCTGGCGCGCTCGACGTACGCACGGCGCTGCGCGGCCCACGCCAGATAGCGCAGCCGTTCCTCGGCGTTGCGGTCGACCGGCAGCACGAACACCGTGCGGGCGGCGGCCGCGTCGCCGCGCGGCGCGACGCGCAGCTCGGTGCGCTTCCCGATCCGGTTCGCGAGCAGCGCGTCGACGTCGGTCGTGCGCTCGACCGGCGTACCGTCGACCGCGAGGATCTCGTCGCCGGCGGCGACGTGCCCCGCGACCGCGGCTGGTCCGAGCGGAACGACGGAAGCGACGCGCAGCCGGCCGGTGCGCTCGTACGCCGCGGCGTCCCAGTCGACGCCGAGGCGCCCGGTCGTGAACGGCGGGACGTTGGCCGGGCGCTGCGGCCCGATCCCGGTGTGCGATGAGTTCAGCTCGCCGATCATCAGCGACATCACGCGGTACAGCTCTTGCGGGGTGCGCGCGCCGAGCGCGTACGGTTCGTACTCCGCGCGCACGGCGTTCCAGTCGGCGCCGTGGAAGCCCGGATCGGCGTACCAGCGGTCGAGCAGCGACCAGGCCTGGTCGAAGACGAGGCGCTTGTCCTGGGCGAAGTGCACGTCGAGCTCGGCGCTCAACGCGATCGGGCGCGCACTCTTGCCGGTGATGTCCGCGATGAACGCACGGCCCGCGTCGAGGTAGACGACGTTCTTGCCGTCGGGCGTGATCGAGATGCTCGTCTTGAAACCGGGCGTGCTGGTGATCTGCTTCGCGACGTGGGCCTCGTCCGACGTCTCGTCGATCGAGACCGCGTAGAGATTCGACTGACCGGCGGCGACCGCGCCGAGGACCAGCGTCTTGGCGTCCGGCGTCACGGCGATGCGGTTGACGTCCAGCCCGGTCTGCACGAAGCTCACCCGCTCGCGGATGTTCGTGAAGTCGATCTCCGTGCGGTGCGCCGGCGATGACGTCGACGCGGGCGACGGCGAGAGCGCGGGGTGCGGCGCGCCGCTCGGCACGGGCGTCGGCACCGTGCGCGACGGCAGCTCGGGCCGCACCGGCTCGTCGAACAAATGGCGAAACGCGTCCTCGCGGAAGCGCGGCGTGCGCGGGATCAGATCGACCTGCGCGATCGTGCCGTTCTCGGTGCGCTGCGAGGTGATCATGAACAGCCGCGTGCCGTCGGGCGACCAGGCGAGCGGGCCGCCGTTGCCGTTCGGGAGGAACGTCACGGCGCGCGGCGTCCCGCCGCTCGTGCGCACGACGTACGCGTTGCCGAAGCCCTGGCGGTCCGTGTCGACATACGCGATCCAGTCGCCGGCCGGCGAGAACGCGACGTCGCCGAGATCGCCGAACGGGCGGCGGTCCATGATCCCGCGCGCCACGATGCGGTCGGCGCGCGAGGCCACGTCGAGCAGATGCAGCTCGCGCCCGTCGCGCACGAACGCGAGCGTCTTGCCGTCCGGCGACCAGTGCGCGTAATCGTCGTGATGTCCGGCCGGCGTAAGGATCCGCTGCGGTCCGTCGGGGAAGTCGTACGTCGCGATCGCCTGCTCGGTGCCGCGGTCGACGGTGTACGCGATGCGCCGGCTTCCCGGCGCCCACACGGGCAGATCGTACGCCGCGTCGCCGCGCACGGTCACGAGCTGCGCCGCACCGCCTTCTTGCGCGGCGGCGGCGAAGATGCGGCCGCGTGCGACGAACGCGATCTTCTTCCCATCGGGCGAGAGATCGAGCGCGCTGAACCGGTTCGTCTGCGTCAGATGCCGGTCGCCCGCGACGTCGGGAAGACCGCGCGGGACGATCGCGAGCTCGCGCGCCGTGCCCGCCTCGACGTCGTACGTCCAGATCCGCATCCCGCGCTCGAACGCGACGGCGCGGCCGTCACGCGAGATCGACGGCCACAGCACGCGTCCGCTCGTGAACGAGGTCAGCCTCCGCAGGCGGCCGTCGGAGCTGCGCGCCCACAAGTCGTCGCTGCCGCTGCGGTCCGAGACGAAGTACAGCGTGCGGCCGTCGGGGGACCACATCGGCCACTGGTCCTTCGCATCGCCGTTGGTGATCGTGTCGAAACGGTTCGTGCCGGGATGCGCGACGACGATCTCGGTCTCGTCCATGTGGCTGTGTCCGCGCCGCCACCACTGCGTGAACCCGTTGCGCACGTAGGCGAGCGAGGCGCCGTCGGGCGAGGGCATCGCGGCGCTCTCGTTGACGTAGCGCTCGTGCAGCACTTGCATCGGCGTGCCGCCGTCGACGGCGACGCGGTAGACGTCGTTGTCGTACGCGATGTCGTGCGAGGCCGACGAGAAGTAGACGTAGCGCCCGTCCGGCGACCACGCGCTCACGTCGGGGACGACGTCGTCGTGCGTCAGCCGCCGCAGCGCGCCGCCGTCCAGCGTGAGGACGTAGACGCCGGCGGCGCCGGGCGTCGCGTCGACGAACGCGAGCCGCTTCCCGTCCGGCGAGAAGATCGGCCGCCGCGCCGCGCCGCCGACCGCCGCGAGCAGCCGCGCCGTGCCGCCGCCCGACGGCACGCTCCACACGTCGCCGCCGGAGACGAACGCGATCTCCGCGTGGTCCGGCGAGATCGAGGGCTCGGCGAAGCTGTGCGCGCCCGCGACGACGGTGTCGGCGGCGCTCGTCGCGACGGGCAGGCCGGAGACGACGCAAGCGACCAGCGCCGCTGCGGTGAGGGCACGACGGACGAGCATCCCGGCGCAATTCGCAGCTGCCCGGCCGGGGCCTCCGTATTCGTGCGGAGTCGCACTATCGCGGCGCGGCGCCCGCCTCCGGGGCGAAGACCACGCGCGTCAGCCACAGCGCCGCGAGCGCCGGCTTCGGCGTATCGCGGATCTCGACTTCGACGCGCCACGTCATGTCGGCGCCGCTGTCGATGTCGCGCACGTCGTCCAGAACGAACGTCCCGCGAATCTGCGCGCCCACCGCGACGGGTGCGACGAAGCGCACGCGTTCGAATCCGTAGTTGAACGCCATCCGCGCGGTCGGGAAGGCGATGCACTCCTCGATCATGCTCGAGAGCAGGCTCAGCGTGAGGAACCCGTGCGCGATCGTCGTCCCGAGCGGCGACTCCCGCCGCGCGCGCTCGGGATCGACGTGAATCCACTGGCGGTCGTTCGTGATCCGAGCGAAGTCGTCGACGAGCTGCTGCGTGACGGTGAACCACGCGCTCTCACCGATCCGCTCGCCGCGAACACGCTGCAGATCGCTGACGCTCGAAAACGTGCGCATCGTACGGCGGCCGGTTCGCAGCGACCAGCGCCGTATCCCCCGCGATGCTCGCTCCGAACGAGGAACCCCGCCCCACGGCTCGCAACGACGCGGAATGCGAGCGATTGTGTGCCGCGCGTACGGCCCGCCCGAGAGCTTGGTGCTCGATGACGTTCCGGATCCGCAGCCCGGGCCGGGGCAAGTGGTGATCGACGTGCACGCGGCGGGCGTCAACTTCCCCGACGTGCTGCTGATCCAGGGCAAGTACCAGGTGAAGCCGCCGCTTCCGTTCAGCCCGGGCGTCGAGGTCGCCGGCGTCGTCGCGAGAGTGGGCGAGGGCGTGCGCGATCTGCGCGCCGGCGATCGCGTCGCGGCGGGCGTCATGGGCGGCTTCGCGGAGAAGGCGCTCGCGAACGCGGCGACCACGATCGCCCTCCCGGACGCCGTCGACTTCGTGACCGCGGCGGGGATGGTCCTGACGTACGGGACCGCGTACCATGCGCTGGTCGACCGCGCGGCGTTGCGCGAGGACGAGTGGCTCTACGTGAGCGGCGGAGGCGGCGGCGTAGGGACGGCGGCGGTCGATCTCGCGAAGGCGCTCGGCGCGCGCGTGGTCGCCGGCGCGAGCTCGGACGCGAAACGCGACGCCGCCGCGCGCGCGGGCGCCGACGTCGTGCTGGACGCGGGCGCGCCGGATCTCGCCGACGCGATCAAGAGCGCGACCGGCGGCGGGATCGACGTGGCGACCGACAACGTGGGCGGCGAGCAGTTCGACGCCGCGCTGCGCGCCGCGAAGCGCGACGCACGGCTGCTCGTCGTCGGTTTCGCCGGCGGAACGATCCCGCAGATACCCGCCAACCGCATCCTGCTCAAAGAGCTGGACGTGCGCGGCGTCTACTGGGGCGACTGGACCGCCCGCAACCCCGAGCGAAACGCAGCGAACTTCGACGCGATGTTCGACCTGATGGCGGAGGGCAGGCTGCACCCGCGCGTCGATGCGACATACGCGTTCGCCGACGCGCCGCGCGCGATCGCGGATCTCATGGAGCGCAGGCTGGTCGGAAAGGGTGTCGTGCGCGTGCGCGATTGAGGCTCATCCTTCGACAAGCTCAGGATGACACCGGGGCATGCCCACGATCAGTTCGTCAGCCGCCACGATGCCATCGTGAAGGGCCACGATACCATTGTGAATGGCCACGTGTCATCGTGAGCCGCCACGATGTCATCGTAAATGGCCACGAGTCATCGTGAGCCGCCACGATGTCTTCGTGAATGGCCACGTGTCATCGTGAGCCGCCACGATGTCATCCTGAGCTTGTCGAAGGATGCGCCGAAGCCGCGCTCGTCAGGCGAGGGCGGTCAGCGGCGTGAACCCTGCGCCGACGACGGGTGCCGCCGGCCGTCCGAGCCAGCGTTCGAGCACGGTCGTGTAGACGCTCCGGAAGTCGGTCGTGAACGCGAGGTTCCCGTTGTTCAGCTGGCTTAGGTCCGGGTGCCGACCGTAGAGCCCGCCCTTCACGCCGCCGCCGATCAGGAAGACGGGGGCCGCTTCGCCGTGGTCGGTGCCGCGGCTCGCGTTCTCCGCGACGCGGCGGCCGAACTCGCTGAACGTCATCGTCAGGACGCGCTTGTCGTTGCCGTGTGCGGCGAGGTCCTGGTAGAACGCGGCGATCGAGTTCGCGAAGTCGCCGAGGAGGCGCTCCTGCGTCTGCTTCTGCGTGACGTGCGTGTCGAACGAGCCGTGCTGCACGTAGAGCACCTTCGTGCCGAGCCGCGAGCCGACGATCTGCGCCGCGAGCGCGAGGCTGCGGCCGAGCGGCGTCGCCGGATACGTCGCCTCGCTCTTGTAGCCCGCGACGAGCTTCGGCAGCTCCTCGGCACCGCGTTGCGCGTGGTCTTCGATCTCCGCAACTTGCGCCAGGAACGGCGAGCGGAACGGCACCGTGGTGTCGCGGACGAACTCGTGGAAGGCCTCGCGGTTCCCGCTCCGCTTGTCGCTCGCGAGACCGTAGCCGCGCAGCGCGTCGACCGCGGGGACGTCGGTCGTCTTCGAGATCATCAGCTCGGGGAGGACGTTGCTGATCGCCACCGCGTTGAAGAGGTTGTCCTTCGGCAGCGCGGCCTCGTCGAGGTAGCGGCCGATCCAGCCGGTCGACTCGTAGCCCTTCGGCTGCGCGGTCTGCCAGATCTCGGTCGAGCGGAAGTGCGAGTGATCCGGATCCGGATAGCCGACGCCGTGTACGATCGCGACGTTGCCGCCGTCGTACAGCTTCTTGAACGGCGCCAGCACCGGGTTCAGCCCGATCGTGTCGTCGATGCGCAGCACGTTCGACTGCGGCACGCCGAGCGAGGGCCGGTACTGGTAGTACTGCGGCATCCCGTACGGCACGACCGTGTTGAGCCCGTCGTTCCCGCCCTGGAAGTTGATCACGATCAAGACGCGGTCCGCCGCGGCCGGAAGGCCGGGGAGCGCGCTCTGCGCGAGCGCCCTCGAGAAGATCGTCTCGGTGTTGGCGACGACGGCGAGCCCGGAGAGGGCACCCAGCAGGAATCCGTTGCGTTTCATCTGTCTTCTTCTTACGCGAGTTGGTAGGC
>DATHLN010000217.1:0-7017 GCA_035488115.1 Candidatus Limnocylindrales bacterium
TGATCGTCCGCAGCGCGCGGATGCGCGTCGCACCGAGCGTCCGCGCCGCGTTCTCGAGGTCGGTGTTGATCGCGGCGACCATCGTGTTGAGGTTCGAGTAGGCGATCGGCAAGAACCGGGTGGTGAACGCGATGATCAGGATCGCCGCCGTCCCGTACAGCAGCAGCGGCGGGTGCGAGTACGCCGCGTAGATCCCGATCGCCAGCACGATCCCGGGGACCACGAACGGCGCCATGCAGACGACGCCGAGCGCCTGCGCGCCCGGGAAGAGCTTGCGGTTCGCGGTGTACGCGATCAGCAGCGCGATCACGGTCGCGATCGTCGCCGCGGCCGCGCCGTAGGCGAGGCTGTGCCAGATCGCTTTGCGCGTCTCTTCGTTGTCGACGATCGCCCACTTGTACCAGTAGAGCGTCAGATTGCCCGGGACCGGTCCTTCGCTCCAGATGTGCGAGAGCGAGGTCGCGAGCAGCGCGAGGTACGGCAGCAGCACCGAGAGCAACGGCAGCAGCAGCGCGATCCCTAGGAGCGGCCAGCGCCACGCGCCAAGCGCGACCAGCCGCCGCCGCCCGCCCTTCCCGCCGACCATCGTGAACTTGCGGCGGCCGAGGATACGGCGCTGCACGATCAGCAGCAGCAGCGTCACGGCGAGCAGCGGCATCGCGTACGCCGCCGCGAGCTCGGTCCGAACCGGGAACTGGAAGAACAGGTAGAGCTGCGTCGTGACGACCTGCGCGCGCGCCGGGATCAGGATGAACGCCGGCGTGCCGAACTCGGCGATCGCCTCGAGGAACGACATGATGAACCCCGCGATGATCGCCGGCATCACCAGCGGGAGCGTCACGGAGCGCATCGTCCGCCACGCCGACGCGCCCAGCGTCGAGGAGGCGTCCTCCAGCTCGACCGGGAGCAGCTCGAGGCCGCCCGCGACGAACGTGAACGTGTACGGCACGTTGTAGAGCGCCATGACGAAGATCGCGCCGCCGAGCGAGAAGATGTTCAGCGGGCCGTGCGACGCGTGCGTGAACGAGACGATCGCGCGGTTGATCCAGCCGCTGTTCGGCGCGGCGAGCAGAATCCACGCCTCCGCACCGATGAACGACGGCGTCACGAACGCGGCCGTGATCAGCGAGCGCAGCAGCCTGCGCCCCGGCATGTCGGTGCGCGCGATGAGCCACGCCAGCGGCGTCCCGATCAGCGCCGCGATCGCCGCGACCGAGACCGCGAGGATCAGCGAGTTGACGATCGGTCGCAGGTAGATCGAGCTGGTGAACGCCTCGACGTAATTGTGGAACGTCACGCCGCCCGTGTCGGGCCGCTGCACGCTGATCCACAGCAGCCAGCCGATCGGGACGATCACGAGGATGCCGAGCACGACGACCGCGCCGATGAAGAAGACCGGGCCGGGATCGAACGATCCGGCCCGCTCGACCCGGCGCGGCGCTGTCGCGGTCGTGGAGCTCACCCCGGGCTCCTACCCATCAGACGTTGAACGTCTCGCGCCACTTGGCGATCACCTCCGGGATGCCGGTCAGCAGGCGGTCGATCTTCACGTGGTAGGTCCGCATGCGGTCGATCCGCACGCCGGTCGGGGGCGGCACGTCGAGACGCAGCGGGAGATTGAACGTCGACGCCGCGGTGGTCGAGTACTCTTTCGAGTAGTAGTAGTTCATGAAGAGCCGCGCGGCGTTCGGATGCGGCGCTTCTTTCATCACCGTGACCGGCGCGGTGACGAGGATCGTGTCGTCTTCGGGGAGCGCGATGTTGATCGCGTTGCCGCCGGCCTTCCGCTCGAGCGCGAGGCTGTCCGCGCCGGGTCCGACGACGCGCTCGCCCGAGACGATGTCGGTCGTCGCGTCGAACACCGAGCGCCCGATCTTCGGGTTGTTCTTGGCGAACGGCTTGAAATAGTTGTCCCAGCCGTACTTGTCCGTCATCGCGACCACCCAGTTGCCGACGTAGCCGCTGAAGCCCGGGTGCCCGACGGTGAGCATATCCTTCATCCGCCCGTCGAGGAGGTCTTTCCAGTTGCGCGGCGCCGGCATCTTCTTCGGGTTGTAGTTGATCAGCATCAGCGCGATGTCGCCGAGCTGATAGGTGTCGTCCGGATCGAGGTGCTGGAACTGCGAGGGAATCTTGTCGATGTCGGCCGGGACGAACTGCGCGAGCGCGTTCTGCTTCTTGAGAATCGTCATGTGCGCTTCGTCGGTCGAGGCGAAGACGTCGACTTGGTGCACGTTCGACTTGAGGTCTTGCGTGAGCCGCTGGAAGAGCACTTGGCCCGTCTGGCGGAGCAGCTCGACGTCGATCCCGGGATACTTCTGCTTGAACGACGCGGCGATCTTCTCCGCGGCCGCCTGCGTGTAGTGGCCGGTCCACCACACGACCTTGCCTTCTTTCTTCGCCGCGGCGTACAGCTTGGAGACGTCGGCGTCGGTGACTTGGTTCTTGCGGCGCGCGAGCGCGGCGGCCGGCGCGCCGGCGGCGAGGCCGGCGCCGAGAGCGGCGGCGCTGCGAACGAACGTCCCTCTGGTGGTCATGCCTGTCCTTTCGTCATTCGGTGTCCTGAGGTTGTCGAAGGAGCGCCGCGGCGTAAACTTCCGCGACGTGCATCGCACGGCGCTCGGCGCCGTGCGCGATCTGGTGCTTGCAGCTCATCCCGTCGGCGACGACGAGCGTCTCCGGGCCGGCGGCGCGCACGGCGGGCAGCAGGTCCCGCTCCGCCATACGCATCGAAACGTCGTAGTGTTCCGCTTCGTATCCGAACGTCCCGGCCATCCCGCAGCACGATGAGTCGATCACCGACGCCTCGAGCCCCGGGACCGCGCGCAGCGCGCGCACGACCGCCGGCATCGCGCCGAACGCCTTTTGATGGCAGTGGCCGTGCACGACGGCCTTGGCGCCGAGCGGGCGCAGCGGCGGCGACCAGCGCCCGCCGTCGAGCTCTCGCGCGATCCACTCCTCGAACAGGAGCGCTCGCTTCGCTACCGTCCGTGCGGCCTCGCCGGGGAGCAGCGCGAGGAACTCGTCGCGTAGCGTGAGCAGGCACGACGGCTCGAGGCCGACGATCGCCACGCCGCGCTCGGCGTACGGCAGCAACGCATCGAGCGTCCGGCTCGCTTCCGCGCGCGCATGATCGAGTTGCCCGGCGCTGAGGTACGTTCGCCCACAGCACAGCGGCCGCGCGCCTCCGGAACGCGCACGCGCGAACGTCACGGCGTGGCCGGCCGCGCGCATCACGCGCTCCGCGGCGCGCGCCACGTCGGACTCGAACCAGCGGTTGAACGTGTCGACGAACAGCACCACCTCGCCGTTCGGCGCGGCGGTCGTCGCAGTCGCCGGCGTACGCGGCTCGCGGAACGGCCGCGGATGCCAGCTCGGCAGCGAGCGCCGCGCGGTGAACCCGGCCGTCCGTTCGAGCAGCTGCGCGAGCCCGGGGATCCGCTGCGGCGCGTTGGCGAGCCTGCGCAGCGCGCCGAGCCGGTACGCCATGCGCGGCAAGCCGGCGACGATGAGGTCGGCGAGCGGGATCCCCTGCTTCGCGCGGTAGCTCGCGAGAAACTCGATCTTCATGCGCGCCATGTCGACGCCGGTCGGGCACTCGCGCCGGCACGCCTTGCACGACACGCACAGATCGAGCGCGTCGTACAGCTCTTGCGAGGTCAGCCCGTCGGGACCCAGCTGACCGGTGAGCGCGAGCCGCAAACCGTTCGCGCGGCCGCGCGTGACGTGGTGCTCGTCGTCGGTGACGCGGTACGACGGACACATCGCACCGCCGGCGTCCTTGCGGCAGGCGCCGTTGTTGTTGCACATCTCGACCGCCTGCGCGAACCCGCCCCACTCGGACCAGTCGAGCTCGGTCTTCAGCGGGAGCGGCGCGTAGCGCGGGCCGTAGCGGAACAGCTCGCGGTCGTCCATCTTCGGCGCGTCGACGATCTTGCCGGGATTCAGCACGCCGTCCGGATCGAAGGCGCGCTTCACCTCGCGAAACGCCTCGACGATCCGCGGTCCGAACATCTCCTCGTGGAACTCCGAGCGCACGATCCCATCGCCGTGCTCGCCGGAATGCGCCCCGCCGTACTCGCGCACGACCGCGAACGTCTCCTCGGCGATCGCGCGCAGCTTCCCGACGTCCTCACCGGCCTTCATGTTCAGCACCGGCCGCACGTGCAGGCACCCGACCGACGCGTGCGCGTAGAACGTACCGGTCGTCCCGTACTTCGCGAAGATGCGGTTCAGCCGCTCGGTGTAGTCCGCGAGATGGTTCAGCGGAACGGCGCAGTCCTCGACGATCGATACCGGCTTCGCGTCGCCGCGCATCGAGGTCATGATGTTGAGCCCGGCCGCGCGCACTTCCCACATCTCGCTCTGCTGCGCGGGATCGGTCAGCTTCACAACGGCGTTCGGAAAACCGAGCGAGGCCATCGTCTCGTCGAGCTCGTCGAGCTTCCGCACGAGCGGCTCGGGCTCGTCGCCGGTGAACTCGACGAGGAGCAGCGAGCCCGGCTCGCCGCGCACATAGCGCGCCATGATCGGCGCGAACGCGGCGATCTCGCGGGACAGCTCGATCATCGTGCGGTCGACGAGCTCGACCGCGACCGGGTCGAGCGCGACCAGCGCTTCGGTCGCGCGCATTGCGTCGGCGAACGTCGGGAAATGGCAGACGCCGAGCGCTTTCGCGCGCGGCAGCGGCTGCAGCTCGAGCTCGATGGTGTCGAAGAACGCGAGCGTTCCCTCGGAGCCGACGAGCAGCTTCGCCATGTTGAACGGCGCATCGGGGCGGACGGTGTGGATCGCGTAGCCGCCGACGTTGCGCTGCACCTTCGGGATGCGCGCCTCGATCTCGCTCGCCTCGCGCGCCGCGATCGCGCGGACGCGCTCGACGAGCTCGCGATACCGCGCGTTCGCCGCGCCGTCGTGCGCCGTGCCGTTCACGGCGCCGCTCGCGACGGGGCCGAACCACGCGCGCGTTCCGTCGGCGAGGACGGCGTCGATCCCAGCGACGTTGTCGGCCATGATCCCGTAGCGGATCGAGCGCGCGCCGGAGCTGTTGTTGGCGGTCATCCCGCCGATCGTCGCGCGGCTCGCCGTCGACGGATCGACCGGGAAGAACAGGCCGTGCCGCTTCAACTCGCGGTTCAGCGCGTCGAGGACGATCCCCGGCTGCACGCGCACGCGCCGCGCGGCCGTGTCGAGCCCGACGATCGTGCGCATGTGGCGGCTGACGTCGACGATCAGCCCGCTGTTCACCGTCTGGCCGCACTGCGAGGTGCCGCCGCCGCGCGCCGTCACCGGGACGCCCTGCTGGCGCGCAATCGCGATCGCGGCCTCGACGTCGTCGCCGTCGCGCGGGATCACCACGCCCAGCGGCATGATCTGGTAGATCGACGCGTCGGTCGCGTACAGCCCGCGCGTCAGCCGGTCGAACGCGACCTCGCCCCGGATCTCCGCTCGCAGCTTCGCTTCGATCCGCCGCGCGAGCACGGGCTCACGCGCCGCAGCCGGCGGCTGCGGCGTCGCGGTCACGCTCACTCGAAGCTGCTCAGACCGCGACGAGCCGCTTCTCGGACGCCGCCGGCGCGCTCATGAACTCCAGCGCCGGCTTGACGCCGTCACCGTGCGGGATCTTCGCGAGCTCGAGCCCCATCTGCACGCCGCACAGCGTTCCGGCGAGCATGAGATCGTTGAGCGAGCCGAGATGGCCGATGCGGAAGACCTTGCCCTTGAGCTTGCCGAGCCCGGTGCCCAGCGACATGTCGTAGCGATCGAGGATCACGCGGCGCAGGTCGTCGGCGTCGAATCCGTCGGGGACCATGATCGCGGTGACCGTGTCGGAATACTCGCGCGGGTCGACCGCGACGAGCTCGAGCCCCCAGCCTTGGACCGCGCGCCGCGTCGCCTCGCCGTGGCGCGCGTGCCGCGCGAAGACCGTCGGCAGGCCTTCTTCCTGCAGCATCGTCAGCGCTTCGCACAGGCCGTAGAGCAAGTTCGTCGCGGGCGTGTACGGGAACCAGCCGGTTCGGTTGCTCTCGAGCATGTCGTCCCACGACCAGTACGAGCGCGGGAGGCGCGCGGTCTTCGAGGCCGCCAGCGCCTTCTCGGAGATCGCGTTGAACGAGAGCCCCGGCGGGATCATCAGACCCTTCTGCGAGCCGCCGACGGTGACGTCGACCTTCCACTCGTCGTGGCGGTAGTCGAGCGAGGCGAGCGAGGAGACGGTGTCGACCATGAACAGCGCCGGATGGTTCGCGCGGTCGATCGCCTTGCGGACGTCGGCGACACGCGAGGTGATCCCGGTCGAGGTCTCGTTGTGCACGACGCAGACCGCCTTGACCGCGTGCTCTTTGTCGGCTTCGAGCCGCGCGCCGATCTGGTCGGGGTCGACGCCGTGCCGCCAGTCGCCGGGGATGACCTCGACGTCGAGGCCGAGCCGCCGCGCGACCTTCTCCCACAGCGCGGCGAACTGGCCGGTCTCGGCCATCAGGACCTTGTCACCCGGCGAGAGGGTGTTGACCAGTCCGGCCTCCCAGCCGCCGCTCCCCGACGCCGGCCAGATGATCACCGGCCCCGACGTCTTGAAGATCTGCTTCATCCCCTCGACGCACTCGAGCGCCAGCGTCGCGAACGCGGGGCCGCGGTGGTCGATGGTCGCGCGGTCGATCGCGCGCAGAACGCGCTCCGGCACGTTGGTCGGGCCGGGGATCTGCAAGAAGTGGACGCCGCTGCGGAACTCGGACACGTAGCCTCCTCTGCGCCGCACGGACCGCGGCTCGCCGACGCTTGTTATCCGTCCGGCGGACGAGTCTTGCCGAGCGCTCGACGCTACGTGCCGGGCTGCGCGACCGGGAGCGAGTTCACGACCAGCGCGATCACGATGAGCGCCATCCCGGCCAGCTCGGTGCGCGAGGGGATCTCGTGCAGCTGGAGCGCCGCGGAGAGCACGCCGACGACCGGCGTCGCGAGCGAGGCGATCCCGGCGACGCCGGCCGGGAGCCGCGAGAGGATGAACATCCACAAGAA
>DATHLN010000218.1:0-16945 GCA_035488115.1 Candidatus Limnocylindrales bacterium
GCAACAAGTCCGTCATCGAGATGAACGACTGCGACGAGGCGATCGACCGCGTGATGGTCGGCCCCGAGCGCAAGTCGGTCGTGATGTCGCAGCGCGAGAAAGAGACGACCGCGTACCACGAGTCCGGCCACGCGGTGGTCGGCGGTCTGACGCCGAACTCCGATCCGGTTCACAAGGTGACGATCATCCCGCGCGGGATGGCGCTCGGCCTGACGTGGTCGCTGCCGGACGACGACCGCCACTCGCAGACGAAGAACGAGATCCTCGCGGTGATCAAGAAGGCGCTCTCGGGGCGGATCGCCGAGGAGATCAAGTTCGGCGACGTGACGACCGGCGCGTCGAACGACTTCGAGCAGGCGACGGCGATGGCGCGCCGGATGGTGACGCAGTACGGGATGTCCGACACGCTCGGCCCGATCCAGTACGGCAAGGGCAACCACCAGGTGTTCCTCGGCCGCGATTTCGGCGAGGACCGCAACTACTCGGAGGAGATCGCCGGAAAGATCGACGCCGAGGTGCGCCGCATCATCGAGACCTGCTACACCGAAGCGCGCACGATCCTCGAAGCGAATTGGGACAAGGTCGAGCGGATGGCGAACTCGCTGCTCGAGCACGAGACGGTCGAGGCCGACGAAGTGCTGGCGATCCTGGGCGACAAGCCGTGGCCGCCGAACAAGCCGGTCGAGACGCCCGCCGACGTCCCCGCCGCGGCGTCGGCGCCGCCGGAGCCCGAGGCTCGTCCGGAGCGCCCGAGGCGGTTCCCGCCGACGATCTCCCCGGAACCCGCGTGAGCGGACCGGCGCACCGCCCCAGGGCCGCGATTCTCGTCGCGGCCCTTCTCGTCTTCGGCGCAGCCGGTCGCGCCTTCGCGGACGACGTGCCGGCCGCGACGGGGACGCTGCCGAGCGGCGCCGCCTTCGCGGTCCACCCGGACCCGACACAGCCCGTCGCGGCGGTCTCGCTGTGGTACCGCGCGCCGGCGGCGGGCTTCGACGCACGCCCCGCGCCCGGGATCGCACGGCTCGCCGCGGCGACCGTCGCCGCCTCGGCGCCGATCACCGGGACGCCGCTGACGCAGCTGGTCGAACGCTGGGGCGGGCGGGTGACGGTCTCGGCGTATCCCGACAGCGTCGCGATCACGGCGATGGTCCCGCCCGAGCACGCGGCGGACGCGGTCCGCGCGATGACCGCCGACTACTTCGCGCCCGTGACGAGCGCCGCGGGGCTGCGGCTCGCGCAGCGCGACGTCGCCGAGGACGCGATCTTCCGCGGCATGAGCGCCGACGCGATCGAGGACGCGCTGGGCGCGGCGCTCTTCGAGACCGGCCCGCTCCACGACGGCACCGTCGGGACGGCCCAAGGGATCGCGGCACTCACGCTCGACCGGGTCCGCGCGTTCGCGACTCGCGCCTTCCGCCCGGCGAACGCGATCGTCGTCCTGACCGGGAACGCCGACCGCACCGCGCTCGGCGGCGCCGCGAGCCGCCCCGGCTCGGCGGCCGGTGCACCCGAGCCGCCCGCGCCGCAGACGCCGCGGGCGCCGGGGACGCCGCTCGCGCGGGAAGGGCTGGTCGCCGGGACCGGGCTCGGCTGGGCGGGGCCGCCGATCGCGGCCGAGGCCGAGGCGACCGCGATGGATTTCCTCGCCGACCTGCTCTTCGCGCCGCGCACCGGCCGCGTACCGCGCGCGCTCGGGACGCGGAAGGCGAGCGTGAGCGGGAAGTTCGTGACCTACCGGAACCCCGGCGTCTTCCTGGTGACGATCACCGGCGCCGACGCCGCGGCGGCGCGCCCGATCGTCGAGCAGGCGATCGCGGAGACGGCCAAGCCGATGAGCGCGCAGGCGTTCGAGGCGGCGCGCGCGGCGTTCGTCTACCGGCTGCTCAGCGACATGTCGACCCCGGCCGACGTCGCCGAGACCTACGGCTGGTACACCGTCGAAGGCGACGCGCCGTATGCCCCGGGCGACGGCCCGCGCGGCCGGTACTTCACCGCCGCCGCCGCGCTGACGCCCGCGAGCGTCGCGCAGACCGCGGCAAAGTACCTCGGCCAGGCGCCCGCGATCGTGACGTTGACCAAACGCGCGCAGCCGCGCGGGACGCAGACGTGATCGCCGCGCTCGCATGCTCGCTCGCGCTGGCGGCGCCGCCGAGTCCGGCGCCGGCTGCGATTGACCTCGGCGGAGCGCGCGGGTACGTCCGGCCGGACGGCTCGCCGCTGGCCGGGATCGAGCTGTTCGTCCGCGCCGGGCTCGACCGCGAGTCGACCTCGCAGAACGGGCTCGCCGCGCTCGTCGCCGAGACGGTGCTGCGCAGCCCCGCGGACTCGCCTGCCGGCGGCGCGGTCCCGCTCGTCGACGCGGTCGACGCGCGCGGCGCCTCGCTCTCGTATGCGGTCGGTGCGCAGAGCGTCCGGTTCTACCTCGAAGGGACGCCGGACGGGATCGCCGCGGCCGCGCCGCTGGTCGCGCGCGCCCTCGCCGCGCCGTCGTACGACGCCGCGACCCTGACCGCGGCGCGCGGCGCGCTCGGCGAGCGGATCGCCAACGACGAGGACGACCCGCGGCTGGTCGGCCGCGCGATGCTGCGCGGGTCGTACTACCGCGGCGGCGCCGGCCTAGCGGAGCTGGGGAACGCGAGCGCGCTGGCGGCGCTCGGCCCGGCCGACGTCAAGGCGTTCCACGACCGCTGGTACCTGCGCGGCGGCGCGGTCGTCGCCGAGGTCGGGAACACCGGTCCGGCCTCCGACGCCGCGGGCCGTGCGCTCGTGGCCGCGCTCGCCGACGGCGCCGCCCCGTCCGCGAAGCTCCAGACGCGGCCGTTCGGGGCGCAGCCGAAACGGATCGTGACGCACCGCGACGTCGGCGCGCCGTACGTCGCGATCGGATTCGCGGCGCCGCCGCTCGGCGACCGCGACTTCCCGGCGGCGCTCGTGCTGCGCTCGCTCGTCAGCAGCGTGCTGCAGCGCCGGACGGCGACGAGCGTCCCCGCGGAGCTGCGCTCGGGCGGCGCGTTCTACGGCTACGACGCCGCGCCCGCGCAGCTCGTCTTCTGGATCAACGGGGTGCGGCTCGATCCCGACACCGCGTTGGCTGCGGTCGACGCCGTGATGAAGACGGCCGCGGAGAAGCCGCTCGGCGCCGCGGTCCTCGCGCGCTACAAGGAGACGGCGCGCGGCGAGTGGGCGCTCGAGACGGCATCGCTCGACGAGCGCGCCGGCGCGGTCGGCACCGCCGCCGCGCTCCTCGGGCTCGGCGCGGACGCGACCGACGCCGTGCGCGCCGCGCTCGCGCGCGTGAGCGCGGCCGACGTGCGGCGTGTGGCGAAGAAGTACTTCCAGCGGTTCGACGTCGCGCTGATCATCCCGAGGAGCTCCGGTAGCTGAAGACCGCGCTCGTCCACGACTACTTGAACCAGCGCGGCGGCGCGGAGCGCGTGTTCGCGCACATTGCCGCGGCCTGGGCGGAGGCGCCGGTCTACACGACGATCTACGACGCGCGCGCGGCCGGCGATCTCGTCGCGCCGGAGCGCGTGCACACCAGCTTTCTGCAGCGGTTCCCGCTGCGCGAACGGCTGTTCCGCGCCTACGCGCCGCTCTACCCGCGCGCGATCGAGTCGCTCGACCTGCGCGCGTACGACCTGATCGTCTCTTCGACGACGGCGTGGGCGAAAGGCGTGATCGTGCGCCCGGACGCGACGCACGTGTGCTACATCAACACGGTCTCGCGCTTTCTCTTCGACGAGGCGCGGTACGTCGGCGGCTTCGGTCCCGGCGCGCTGGCGCGGCCGCTGGTGAAGCGGCTCGCGGCGTGGGACGTCCGCGCCGCGCAGCGCCCGACCCGCTTCGTCGCGAACTCGCGCAACGTCGCGGAGCGCGTGCGCCGCTGGTACGGCCGCGACGCCGACGTCCTGCCGTGCCCGGTGGACGTCGACGCGTTCACGATCGGGCGCGGTGAAGGAGACTACTTCGCCGTCGTCTCCCGGCTGCTGCCGTACAAACGGATCGATCTGGCGATCGCGGCGTGCGCGCTCGCCGGCGTCCCGCTGCACGTCGCCGGGACCGGCCCCGACGAACGGCGGCTGCGCGCGCTCGCGGCCGGGACGAAGACGACGTTCCACGTTAACGTCGACGACGCGGCGCGCGACGCACTGCTCGGGGGCGCGCGCGCCGCGATCCTGCCGGGAGAAGAAGACTTCGGGCTCGTCCCGCTCGAGGCCGCGGCGGCGGGGCGCCCGACGATCGCGTACGCCGCCGGCGGCGCGCTCGAGACGATCGTCGCCGGCGAGACCGGCGCGTTCTTCCGCGACGCGTCGCCGGAGTCGCTCGCCGCCGCGATCCGCGCGTTCGATCCGAGCGCGTACGATCCGGCTCGCCTCCGCGCGCACGCCGAACGGTTCCGCCCGGAGCGCTTCATCGAGCGGCTCCGCGCGATCGTCGACGAGACGGTGAACCGCGATCGAATCGCCGGCCCGCCGCCCGCGGGCGCGGCGCATCCCGGATGAGCGATTCGATCAGGCCGACGCGCGCCGTCGTCGTCGCCGCGATCGTCTTTGCGCTCGTGTACGCCGCGCTCGATTTGAACAAGCTCTGGGCGCTGCGCTACGGCGCGGACACCGGGACGTTCGTGCAGTTCCTCACCGGCGAAGCGCACGGGCGCGGCTCGTGGAACGGCGCCGAGTACCGGCCGCATCTGCAGGTCCACGACTCGTGGATCCTGCTCGCGCTCGTCCCGCTGATGGCGGCGTTCCCGTACGCGCAGACGCTGCTGATCGTGCAGGTCCTCGCGATCGCGGGCGCGGCGCTCGCGATCTGCGCGTTCGCCCGCGCCTGCGGCGCGACGCCGCGCGCCGCGAGCATCGTCGCGATCGCGTATCTGATCTCGCCCTCGGCGCAGGGGATCGCGTACGGCAACTTCCTCGAGAACGTCTTCGTCCCGCTGCTCGCGGCGCTCGGCGCGCTCGCGGTCCGCCGCCGCGCGCTCATCGGCTCGCTGATCGTCGCGCAACTGCTGCTCGGCCTGAAAGAGGACGAGGCGCTGTTCCTGATCTGGTTCGGCGCGGCGTGCGCGCTCTGGTACGACCGCCGCATCGGCGCCGCGATCGCGGGCCTGGCGGTGATCAACGGCCTCGCCTTCGTGATCGCGGAGCATCTCAGCGGCGCGCATCCCTCGCTGCCGGGCTACGCGCTGCACGTCGACGACCCGCTGCAGAAGCTGGCGTTCTTCGCCGCGCTGCTCGCGCCGTTCGCGTTCGCGCCGCTGTTCTTGCGCCGGCGGATCCTGCTCACCGCGCCGCTCGTCGCCGAGCTGGTCTTCAACCGTCCCTGGGCCTACCCGATCGCGCGGATCGGGACGCACTGGACCGCGCCGCTCCTCGCCGCGACCGCGCTCGCGTCGGCGTACGCGGTCGCCAAGTACCCGCGGCTCGCGACGCCGGTGCTCGCGTGCGCCGTCCTGTGCGCGCTGCTGATCAACGACACGGTGCTGAAGATCGGCCGCTGGCCCTACGTCGTCGACCGCCGCGCGTATGCGGCGGCGGTCGCGCTCCGAACCGCCGACCGCGACGTCGTCGTGCGCCGGCCGAACGAGGGCGCGTACGTCGTCGGCGCGTCGAACCCGCACGTGCTGCTCGCGAAGTACGATCCCGCCGAGACCGGCTACTGCCCCGCCTACAACAAGGACGCCGGCGCGTTCTTCGCCTCGCTCGGCGTCGGCGCGTGGCCGCCGAACGCGGCGTCGTGCGAGGGCGTCGTCACCCGCCGCTAAGTCCCGTGCCCGAACGCGACCGCCGCGACGGTGAACGCGTTGAACAGCGAATGGGTCAGCATCGAGCTGACCAGCGATCCGCTGCGATAGTAGACAAGCGCGAGCACCGCGCCGCCCGCGATGAGCGGCAGGATCGCGCCGCCGTTCCCGGGTTGAAAATGGGCCAGCCCGAACAGCGCCGCCGACAACGAGACCGCCAGCCAGACCGGCATGTACCGCAGCAGCGCGTTGAAGACGAAGCCGCGGAACGTCAGCTCCTCGAACACCGGCGCGCCGATGCAGGCGATGAATGCGAACCCGGCCAGCAGCGGTCCGTGCGCTTGGCGCAGCAGATGGACTTGCACCTCGTCGGCTTTGAGGTGGAAGACGCTCTCCTCGACGACCGCGACGACGGTCGCCGCGAGCAGCATCGCGATCGCGCCGGCGCCGCCCCACATCAGATCGCTCCAGCGCGGCGCGCGCAGGCCGAGCTGCGCGAGCGAACGGTGCGCGAGCGCGGGCAACGCGCCGGCGAGGATCGCGATCGACGCGGCGTAGACGGTGAGCTGCGCGACGATCAGCGGCCACGAGACGACGGTCATGTCGCGCAGCGTCGCGAGCTTCAGCACGACCATGAACGCGAGCACGATCGCCGGCGGGATGATCTGCGCGAAGAACAGCGTGACCAACAGCAGCAGCGACTGCCACCACACGAAGGCGTCAGCCGGATAGAGCGTCGGCGAGAGCTGCGAAGGTGCGGAGGTCGAGGTTTTCACCACGGACGTCGGGATTCAGGGAGATGGATTCGATCGCCGCGGCGATGCGCTCGCGCGGGAGACCGAGCGCGAGCGAGAGGGAGTTCGCGAGCGTCTTACGCCGGTACGCGAAGGCGGCGCGCACGACCTGTTCGAAACGAGCGCGATCGCGCACGAACGCCGCCGGTTCCGGGAGGCGGTGCAGCACGACGACGGTCGAGTCGACCCCGGGCCGCGGATAGAACGCGCTCGGCGGGACTTTCAGCGCCCGCTCGACCCGCATGGTCAGCCCGATCGCGACGGTGAGGCTGCCGTACTGCGCGGTCCCGGGCTTCGCGAGCAGCCGGTCCGCGACGTCTTTCTGGATCATCGCGACGATCCGTTCCGGCGGCCGCTCGAGCGCGGCGAGCAGCACGAGCAGCGGCGTCCCGACGTTGTACGGCAGGTTCCCGGCGGCGCGCCATTCGCGCCCCGCCGCCCACGCCGCGTAGTCGAACGCCAGCGCGTCGCCCTGGAGAATCGCGGCGCCGCCGAGGTCCCCGCGCGAGCGCAAGATCTCGACCATCTGCGGGTCGACGTCGAACGCCGTGACCTCCGCCCCGAGCCGCACCAGCGCCGCCGTCAGCGCGCCGGTCCCGGGGCCGATCTCGAGGACGCGGTCTCCCGGCGCGTCGACCGCGAGCCGCGCGATGCGCGCCGCGGTCCCGCCGTCCATCAGAAAATGCTGGCCGAGCCGTTTCTTCGGCCGGATCCCGCGCGCGCCGAGCAGCGCGCGCGGATGGTGCGGTCCGCCTTCGTCGGTCGCTATTTGATCAGATAGACCATGACGGAGCGGCGGCCGAACTGGTTCGCTTGCGCGTTCGAGTTGAAGCCGAGGTCGATCCGGTTCCCGTGGATCGCGCCGCCCGTGTCGCCGGCGACGGCATGGCCGTAGCCGGGGATGTACATGCGGGTTCCGAGCGGGATCACGCGCGGGTCGACCGCGACGATCCCGTGCCCGGCGGGCCGGCCGATCGCGGTTATCCCGCTGCAGCCGGCGCAGCTCGCGGTGTACGCCGTCGCGACCATCGAGAGCGCCGAGCTCGCGAGCTTGAGCGTCCCTTCGATCCCGCGGGTCGCCAGCGCGGAGAGGGCGGCGTACTCTCCGATCCCCTCGGCGACGATCCGGGCGCGCGGCGCTCGGATCACCCGCGAGACCAGCTTGGTCCTGTGCACGCTGCGGCGGTCGGGGGTGCGGGTCACCGCGTAGGCGACCTCGGCGACGCCCGGGCGGCCCGGATCGACCACCTTCGAGCTGCCGGCGGGGAGCGTGAAGGCCCAGCGCTTCACCGTCTTGGCGGCGAGCGGCTTGCGGACCGTCTCGGTCCACGAGTCGACGTGCTTCACCGTGACCACGGCGTACTCGCCGAGCGTCGCGGACGGCGCGGGCGAGACGCGGTCGTGACGGTCGTACGCCACGCGCTCCGCCTTGAGGAGGCTCGCCACGTCGCCGGCGGCGGAGCGGAGGGTCTGCGGGGTGCCGTCGACGACGACGGTGATCGGGACGGCCGCCTTGTAGACGACGGTCTCGCCGTCGACGAGCAGGCTGGCGGGGTCGACGCTCAAGGCGTCTTCGGGGGTGCGCACCATGCCGCGCTCGGTGAGGAGCTCGTCGGCGGTGGCGGCGCGGGTTTCGATGGTCTCTGAGAGCCCGTCGTGGACGAGGGTGACGTGCTTGGCGGGGCCGGGTGCCGCGATCGCGGCGACCGTCTTGGCGATCTGGTGGGGCGCCGTGCCGGCGCCGAACGGGATCAACAGCCCCAGAGAGAGCACGCCCGTCGCCGCGAGCGGTGATGGAAGATCGTTGCGGATCGTCCGACTCCTTTCTCGTGCGGAGGGTGCGTTCCACCAAGCCCGGTTGATACCGAAGCTTCAGGCGTTCGCACTCGACGTCGTAGCGGTGGTCGGCGAGCCAATGTGCTCGGTCCACGAATGGCCCGAGGGCTCGGTCGAATGCCCCCAAGACCCGATGGGTCCCGGTGAACTTCGGTAAGGTAGCACGTTCGTGAACGCCCCGTCAAACGGCCTAAGTCGCAGTCGCAGGAGGACCCTGCACGCACGTCGCGGGCGCCACAGTGGAACCGTGCGCACACGGAGAAGGAGCGAGGGCAAGATGCGGGTCGGCTTCTTCACCGAGTGCTACCGTCCGATCGTGAACGGCGTCGTCGCGAGCATCGACGCGCTGCGCGCGGGATTGTGCGCGCACGGCGTGGAGGTCACGACGATCGCGCCGCATTTCCCGCATTTCGTCGACGACGCGCACGACGTCGTGCGCATTCCGTCGCTCCCGCTGCCGACGCCGACGGCGTACCGTTTGTGCGTGCCGTACTTGAGCGGCGAAGACCGCAAGCGCGTGCGCGGGATCGATCTCGTGCACGCGCACTCGCCGTTCGTCACCGGCTGGATGGGCGCGTCGTACGCGCGCCGCAACCACCTCCCGCTCGTGTTCACGTATCACACGCGCTTGGACGCGTACGCGCACTACGCGCCGTTCGACCGCGCGACGACGGAGCGCGCGATGGTCGAGCTGACGCGCCGCTACGCGAACGGCGCCGACGCGGTGATCGTGCCGACGCTCGCGATGCAGACGCGGTTGCGCGAGCTCGGCGTGCATGCGCCGATCGCCGTCGTGCCGAGCGCGATCGACGTCGAGCGCTTCGCCGGCGGGCGGCGCAGCGCGCTGCTGCGCGCGCGGCTCGGCGCGGAAGGCGGCGCGCCGCTCGGGCTCGTCGTCTCCCGCCTCGGCGTCGAGAAGAACGTCGAGCTCGCGATCGATGCGCTGCGCCACTTCGCGGAGCTGCGGCTCGCGGTCGTCGGCGAGGGCCCGCACCGCGAGGCGCTCGAGGAGCGCGCGCGCCGGCTCGGCGTGGCGGACCGCGTGCGGTTCGCCGGCCCGCTCGACCGCGAGCGGCTCCCGGACGTCTACGCCTCGGCCGACGCGTTCGTCTTCCCGTCGACGACCGACACCCAAGGACTCGTCCTCGCCGAGGCGCTCGCCGCCGGGCTTCCGGTGATCGCGGCCGAGAGCGAGGCCTCCCGGGAGGTCCTCGGCGAGGCGGGCCGGATCGTGGCGCCCGACCCGGCCGTTCTGGCGGAGGCGATCCGCGAAGAATCCGTCTCGGGCCGAAACCAGAGTGCCGTACATTTGGCATTCTCGCGGTTTACCGTGGAGATGCAGACGCGGCGAATCCTCGAGCTCTACCGGGAGGTGCTGGCCGCGCGAGCAGCTTGACTTGACTCGAACGCATGTTCGATATAGGATGATCGCAGAAGCCATGCCGCACACCGCCACCCGCCACCGCTCCGCCGACGCCGCCGTCGGCTACGCCGCCGACCGCACCGGAAACGGGATCGCCTACCTCGCGATCGCCACCGGGACCGGCCGCGCCGTCGTCAAGGTCCCGTTCAGCGCCGTCCCGCTGGCGGCGCTCGACGGTCGGGAGTTCGGGTACGCCGCGGTCGCCGCCGCGGGCGCCTACCTGCGCAGCCGGGGCTTCACCCGGGTCAGGATCCGCCTCGCCGACGAGATCGTGGTCGACGACCTGAACGGCCGGCGCCCCGTCCCGCCCGCCCTCGCGATGGCCTACGTGAAGACCCGCTGCATCCTGCACGGCTTCGCGGTCGCCCGGGTCGAGCGCGGCGAGCCGGTCGAGACGCACGACCTCGAGACCCGCGCGCGCGCCGAGATCGCGCTCCGCACCCCCGCCGCGGCCTAGACTCGGCACCCCGCTCCGCGTCGGCGGCACGGCTTCGGACGCGATGCGTCGAACGCGGCGCACCGCTTGAGACCGACGGCCATGAAGACCGTCCGGGGCGCGAAGCGCCTCGGGCGGGACGATCTCCCCCACGATACCGTCGCGCTCTCGCGGGCGCTGATCGGGAAGCTGCTGGTCCGCGTGCGCGAGGGCGAGACGCTCGCCGGGCGGATCGTCGAGACCGAGGCCTACTTCCCGGACGATCCGGCTTCGCACGCCTTCCGCGGGAAGACGCGGCGGAACCGGGCGATGTTCGGCCCGCCGCTCCACGCCTACGTGTACTTCATCTACGGCGCGAACTGGTGCTTGAACGTCACCGCCGAGGGCGACGGCGTCGGCGCCGCCGCGCTGGTCCGGGCCTGCGAGCCGGTGCTCGGAATCGAGACGATGCGGGCCCTGCGTGGCCGTGAGGGGCTCAAGGACCGCGAGCTGGCGCGCGGGCCGGGGAACCTCTGCCGGGCGTTCGGGATCGGGCCGGAGTTCGACGGCGCCGACCTCGCGACCGACCGGCGGCTCTGGATCGCCGAGGACGGCGTCGTGCTGCCGGTCGGGGTCAGCACCCGGGTGGGGATCACCAAGGCGGCTCACGAGCCGCTGCGGTTCTACGCGCGAGGCAATCCCAGCGTGAGCGGCCCGCGCGCCCTCTCGCCCTAGCCGCCGCCCGAAGCGCCTTGTCGCCCGCCGGGTCGTGTGCTAGACTTCGCACTGTCGCGCGGTCTCGCACCGTGCGGCTTTCTCGTTCCTCGGCGTTTCGCGCCGACGAGCGGCCCCGGCAGCCTCGCCGGTGAGCCCCGTTCCGCGAACCGCCCGTCTCCCCGAGGGAGCTTCCGCTGCAGTTCGACAACCGCCCCAATCCGAACGGTCGCCCCGAAGGCGGCGGCCGCCGCCGCCGCTCGCGGCGGAACCGCCAGCGCTTCGAGGGCAACGCGCCCCAGCAGCAGCACGACGTCTTCACCCAGCCCGAGTTCCCGCAGCCGGTCGGGCCGCCGCTGCTCTCCGCCGAGCAGCTCGCGGAGATGAGCAAAGCCGAGCTCAACGAGCTCGCGAAGACGTTCGAGATCGAGAACCCGACCAAGATCAAGAAGGACGACCTGGTCGCGCAGATCCTCGAGATCCAAGCGCAGCGCAGCGGTCTCGAGAAGGCGAACGGCGTCCTCGATATCCTCCCCGAGGGCTACGGCTTTCTGCGGCGCGAGGGCTATCTCGTCGGGAGCGACGACATCTACATCTCGCAGTCGCAGATCAGGCGCTTCGAGCTGCGCCGCGGCGATCTCGTCGCCGGCCAAGTGCGCAAGCCGAAAGAGAACGAGAAGTACTACGGGATCGTCAAGGTGGAAGCCGTCAACGGCCATCCGCCCGAGTCGACCGCGAACCGTCGCGTCTTCGAGGAGCTCAACGCGGAGCCGCCGGCGCGGCGCTTCGTGCTCGAGACGCGCGGCGATCTGACGACGCGCGCGATCGACCTGTTCGCGCCGCTCGGCAAGGGCCAGCGCGCGCTGCTGCTCGCACCGCCGCGCGCGAACGAATCCGCGCTGCTCATGCGGATCGCCCGCGCGATCGAGGCGAACGACGACGCGCACGTCATCGTGCTGCTGATCGACGAGCGCCCCGAAGCCGTCTCGCACCTGCAGCGAGCGCTCGACGTCGAGGTCGTCGCGACGACGTTCGAGGAGCATCCCGACAACCACGTAACGACCGCCGAGCTCGTCTTCGAGCGCGCGAAGCGGCTCGCCGAGCTCGGCGAGGACGCGGTCGTGCTCGTCTCCTCGTTCACGCGGCTCGTCCGCGCGTACGCCGCGCTCGCGCACCACAAGGGGAATCCGGCGCAGCTCGATCCCGCGCTGCTCCAGCGGCCGAAGCGGCTCTTCGGCACCGCGCGCGCGGTCGAGGGCGGCGGCTCGCTCACCGTGGTCGGCGCGCTGAGCGCCGGAACGTCGGCGCTGGACGCGCTGCTGCTCGAGGAGCTCGGGCCGATGGCGAACGCGGAGATCGTGCTCGCGCGCGAGCTCGCCGAGGCGCGCGCGTATCCGCCGGTCGACCTCGTCCGCAGCGGCAACGTCTACGAGGAGCAGCTGCTCAGCGAGATCGCGCTGCACAAGGTGACCGATCTGCGCCGGCTGCTCGCCAGCGTCTCGAGCGTGGCGGCTTCGGAGCGCATCTACGCCGCGCTCGGGCGAACGAAGACGAACGACGACTTCGTCACCTCGTTCGAGCTGAAGAAAGTCTAGCGCCGCGCGGCTCCAGAAGTATCTCGCGGCGGCCGGCGTCGCGTCGCGCCGCCGCGCCGAGGAGCTGATCGTCGCAGGGCGCGTCCGCGTCGAAGGGCGCGTCGTGCGCGAGCTCGGCACCAGCGTCGAGGGCGATGCGCGCGTGGAGGTCGACGGGCGGATCGTCCGCCCGTCCGAGACGCGCACCTACGTCGTCCTGCACAAACCGGCCGGCGTGATGACGACGATGCGCGATCCGGAAGGACGCCGCACCGTGGCGGATCTGGTGCGCCGCGCCGGCGTGACGGCGCGCGTCGTCCCGGTCGGCCGGCTCGACTACGACACGAGCGGCGTGCTGCTGCTCACCGACGACGGCGAAGCGGCCAACGTGCTGACGCACCCGCGCTTCGGCGTCGAGAAGACCTATCGCGCGACGCTGCGCGGCCGGCTCGAGCCCCCCGCCGTCGAGAAGATCCTGCGCGGCGTGCGGCTCGACGAAGGCCGTGCCGCGCCGGCGCAGATCCGCGTCGTCGCCGTCCGCCGCGACGTCTCGGTCGTCGACGTGACGATCCACGAGGGCCGGAACCGCCAAGTCCGCCGGATGTTCGAGAGCGTCGACCACCCCGTCGTCGCGCTGGCGCGCCTGCGCTTCGGCCCGATCTCCCTCGGCGACCTCGGCCCGGGCGAGCTCCGCCCCGCCACCGACCGCGAACGCGCCGCGATCCGTCGCCTCGTCGACGAGGCCCACGCCGAAAGCGTGCCGGCTACCAACGCCGCCGAGGGCCGCGCACCGTGATCGTCCGCGGGATTCGCGGCGCCGTCACCGTTGCGCGCGACGAGCCGGCGCTCATCCTCGACGCCACGGAACGGCTGCTGCGCGAGATCGTCGAGCGGAACGGCTTCGTCCCCGAGGACGTCGCCTCGGCGCTCTTCACCGTCACGCCGGACCTGGTCTCCGAGTTCCCGGCGGCGGCGGCCCGGCGGATGGGCTGGACGCTCGTCCCGCTGTTGAACTTCACGGAAATCGGGGTACCGGGGAGGCTGGAGCGCTGCATCCGCGTCCTCGTCCACGTCAACACCGAAGCGGCCCAGGACCGGATCCAGCACGTCTATCTCGAGGGCGCGACGGTCTTGCGGCCCGACCTCACCGGGCGCTGACGGGCGAGCGACGGCAGCCGGGCGGCAGTCCGCCAGGAGGTGGACGAGAGCGCTTGGCCCAATCGCCCTCGGTCGTTTCCCGGAACTGATCACCCCTCGTCGCCCGTTCGTTCCGTACCCCCTTCGACGGCCACAGCCGGCCGTCGCGCCACGAGGTGCTATGGCCGATCGAATCCACCGTCCGCTCGCCGCGGTCGCAGCCGGCGCGATCATGCTCGCGTCCGCGCCGCTCGCCGCCTTCGCGCAGACCGGTACGTACTACACCCCGCCGAAGCTGGTGAAGCAGGCGACACCGACGACGCCGATCGCCGGAACGGGCTCCGTCACCGTCCAGGTGTTCGTGAAGAAGACCGGCCAGATCGGTGCGGTCAAGGTCCAGAAGTCGACCAATCACGCGGACGACGCCGTCGCGCTCGAGATCGCGCGCAACTCGACCTACAAGCCGGGGATGCGGGACGCCAAGCCGATCGACGCCTTCTACACGATGGCGCTGAAGTTCAGCGGCACGAACGTCGTCAACGACACCGGGACCAGCTCGGGCCAGCTCGTCGCGGCGAACGCGCTGATCCGAGCCGGGAAGTACGCCGAGGCGAAAACCCAGATCCAGTCCTACCTCGCGGCGCACCCGGGCGACAAGGACGCGAACGCGCTGCTCGGCGTCGCCGACGCCTTCCTCGACGACAACGCCGGCGCCGCGGCCGCGTTCGACGCCGCCGGGACGATCCCCGACCGCTTCAAGAACGTCGCCGCGAAGGCGTATTCCGACGCCGCCGTCGATGCGCTGAAGGCGAAGAACAACGACCAGGCGATCGCGCTCGCCGACAAGGCGCTGGCGCTGCAGCAGAACGTCAACACGCTCTTCATCCAAGGGACCGCGTACGCGAACGCGCAGCGGTACCCGCAGGCGATCGCCGATCTCGAGAAGGCGAAGGGGATGGCGAACGCCGGCCGCGCCGACGCGCAGACGCTGAACTCGATCGACGCCTCGCTCGCGACCGCGTACATCTTGGGCGGCCGGGTCGATCAGGGGATCGCGCTCGGGAAGGCGCTCAAGCTGCGCGATCCCTCGAGCACGCGCGTCGACGACGCGCTGGCGTCGTACTACAACCAGCAGGCCGTCGCCGCGATGCAGGCCGGCAAGAAAGACGAGGCGGTCAACGACCTCGAGAACGCCGCGCGGGCGGTCCCCTCGCGCGCGGTCGTCCTCTACGTCCAGGCCGCGAACGTGCTCTCGCAGGGCACGACGGTCGACTGGAAGCGGGTGAAAGCCGAGGCCGACAAGGCGCTCGCCGTCGACGGGAACGACGCGCGCGCGAACTACGTGGCGGGGATCGCGCTCGCCAACGGCGGCGACGGGAAGTCCGCGGTCCCGTATCTGCAAAAGGCGAAAGCGAACGCGGGCTCGGACGCTTCGCTGAACGCCGACATCGACGCGGCGCTCAAGAAGCTCGGAGTAAAGTAGTAGGAATGGCTGCGGGGAACGCCAACACGTAGGCCCGCGCCGGGGGGCGGCCCCCCGTTTTCCTTCGTATTGCCCGGCGGAGACCGGACTCTCATACCGCTCGAAGACTCGGAGGCTATACCAGAGCTCGTGGATTTCAAAGGCTTTTTCACCATGATCGAGCAGGGCGGCCCTGCGATGTGGATGCTGCTCATCCTGTCCATCGCCGCGGTGGCCATCGTCATCGAGCGGCTGCTCTTCTTCGCGAGCCAGCACTCGGACTCGAAGGGTCTGCTGAAGTCGATCGGCGCGCGCATCGCGGCCGACGACCTGCCCGGCGCCATCAAGATCTGCCGGCAGAACAAGGGGATGCTCCCGAAGATCCTGGAGTTCGGGCTCCAGCGCGGCGACAAGAACCGCGCCGACATCACCGACGCGCTCTCGATCGCGCTGATGGAGAACCTGAACACGCTGGAGCGGAACCTCGGCGTGATCGGTACCATCGCCGTCATCGCGCCGTTCGTCGGTCTGTTCGGAACCGTGCTCGGCATCATCCGGGCCTTCCAGGACATCGCGCTGAAGGGCAACTCGACCCCGGCCGTCGTCGCGGCGGGTGTCTCCGAGGCGCTGATCACGACCGCGGCCGGCCTGTTCGTCGCCGTCGTCGCCGTCATCTTCTTCAACTACTTCAAGACCCGCATCAAGGCGTACAACCAGGAGATGATCGTCGCGGCCAACCAGCTCGCCGAGATGCTCCACTTCCACAACACCGGCGCCGCGATCCCGACCGACCTCTACCAGCCGTCGGCGACGGGCGCGGCCACGAAGTAGCGCGGGCTTGAACCTCAAGGCCAGAGGGCTCGACTCATGAGCATGGTCTCCGCCCAGCAAGACGACGCGGTGATGGCCGAGATCAACATCACGCCCTTCACGGACGTGCTGCTGGTCCTCCTCATCATTTTCATGATCCTCGCCGCGCTCGTCGCACCGCCGGGCTTCGAGAAACAGCTGCCGGACAAGAACGACAACACCCCGCAGCAGCAGCAGAAGAAGACCGACAACATCGAAGTTCTCGTCAACGAGACCGGAACGATCTACGTCGACGGCAAGAAGTCGGACCCAACCCACATCTACGCCGACATGGCCGACGTCCGCCAGCGCAAGGGCAACAAGCATGTCTCGCTGACCGCGGACGTCAAAGCGCCGTACGGCATCATCATCCGCATTCTGGACGCCGCGAAGATCGCGGGTCTCGAAGACGTCGGCTTCGTCACCTCCTAGAAGAAGGAATACTGCTTCGTGGCCGTCTCCACCGGACAAGGCGAAGAAGAAGTGATGTCGACGATCAACATCACGCCGTTCACCGACGTGCTGCTGGTCCTCCTGATCATCTTCATCATTCTCGCCTCGGTCGTCAAAGAGCCCAAGCTCCCCGACGCCAAGAACAAGGACAAGGTCCATCCCTCGCAGATCGTCGTGCTGATCGACGAGAAGAACCAGGTTCAGATCGGCTCGAGCATCGTGAACGAGATGCAGGCGAAAGAGCAGTTCCAGCAGCTGGTGAAGTCGACCGGAAGCGGGCTGAAGACCGTCATCATCAAGGCGAACCCGAAGGCGAGCTTCGGCACGATCTTGCGCGTGATGGACGCGGCGAAAGCCGCCGATCTCACCACGTTCGGGCTCGCGAACCACATCGAGGGCCTGCCAGAAGGACAGACGGGGGGCTAGATGGCGAGCAACAACGCCGCGCGGCCGCCGGTCCCGCCGAGCGAACGCGCGAAGAACTTCCTGTTCTACGGGTTCGCGATCTCCATCGTGCTGCACTTGATCTTCGGGCCGTTCCTGAA